>JANYHJ010000097.1 GCA_025359135.1 Gemmatimonadota bacterium
TCCCGCGCGCTTCATGGCGGGATCGACGTCTACCCAGCGTGCATTGAAGCCGAGCGAATCGAGCGTGGCCGAGACGACGCGTCCGACTTCGCGCACGCCCACGACGTTGAGCGTGCCGCTCGGGATGTTCACGAGGCGCTCGAGGTAGCGCACCTGCTCCTCGTGCTGCGCCGCGATCGTGGTGCGCATGGCGCGCTCGGCCTTGTCTAGCGGCTGCTGTGCACGCGCGGTGAGCGAGAGGCTCGCACACGCGAGAAGGGCGGCGAGAATGTGGTGACGACGGAGCATGGTGTGACGATGGATGGGGCTGTCGGCGGGCGATCGCGTAAGCGAGGTGCGCGCTCGCCCTGAAGTTAGCGCGTTAACTCGTTGTCCAATAGGAAGTTACGCCAGAATTTGTCCGGTTCGATCGCGCGACATCGAACCTCGTGAAGGCTGATTCAGGTCGAGCGCAGTGCCACGTCGCATCACGGTACGCACGATACCAGCGATCCAGCGGGATGTCAGCGCATCCTGAGGTCGCCGAACGAAGGGCGGCCGGTATCTTCCCTCGCGAATCGCACGACCCATCCCGGAGGACGTCATGTTGATCACCCGAGCGCGCCTGACGCGTGCCGCTGTTCTTGCCGCCGCGAGCGTTGCGCCACTGACCACGATCGTCGCGCAATCCAAGCCGAAGCCAGCGGCTGCGACCGCTCTCGCCAAGCCCGATTCGACACCCCCGGGCGGCACCTTCGACCGCCTCCACTTCCGATCGATCGGCCCGGCCACGATGTCGGGACGCATCGATGACATCGCGGTGCTCGAACGCGATCCACGCATCTTCTACATCGCGGCGGCCACGGGCGGACTCTGGAAGACGGTCAACGGCGGCATCTCGATCACGCCGGTGTTCGACTCGTCGAGCATGGTCTCGATCGGCGCGGTGACGATCCCGGCCGAGGACCCGAACCTGGTGTGGGTGGGCACGGGGGAGAACAACAACCGGCAGAGCTCGAGCTGGGGCGACGGCGTCTACAAGTCCACCGACGGCGGCAAGAGCTGGGCGAGCATGGGGCTCCGCGACTCGAAGCAGGTGGCGCGCATCGTCATCGACCCGGTGGATCACGACGTGGTGTACGTGGCCGCGCTCGGCGACCTGTGGAAGTCGGGCGGCGAGCGCGGCGTCTATAAATCGATGGACGGAGGACTGACCTGGGCGAAGGTGCTCGATGCGGGCCCGGACGCGGGCGGCACCGCGCTCGTCATGGATCCGAGCAACAACAAGACGCTCTACGCGGCCACGTACCAGCGTCGTCGCACGAGCTGGGGCATGAACGGCGGCGGCACCAACTCCGCGCTCTGGAAGTCGACGGATGCGGGGCGCACGTGGATGCGTCTCTCGAAGGGGTTGCCCGAGGGCGCGATGGGTCGCATCGGCCTCGACATCTGGCGCAAGAACACGAGCGTGCTCTACGCGCGCGTCGAGCATCCGAAGCAGGGCGGCATCTATCGCAGCGATGACGCCGGCATGAGCTGGACCAAGATGGGCGGTACCAACATGCGCCCGATGTATTTCGGCATCATCCGCGTCGATCCCGAGAACGACCTGCGCGTCTACTCGCCCGTGACGCCGTTGCAGGTGAGCGACGACGGTGGCAAGACGTTCCGCTCGAGCGGCGCCAACACGATCCACGTGGACTTCCACGCGATGTGGATCAACCCGAAGAACGCCGACCACATGATGATCGGTGGCGATGGCGGCGTCGGCATCACGTACGACAAGGGGAAGAAGTGGATGTGGCTGCCGCACCTCGCGGTGGGTCAGTTCTATCACGTGGGCTACGACATGCAGGAGCCGTACAACGTCTGCGGCGGCCTGCAGGACAACAACTCGTGGTGCGGGCCAAGCGCGACACGGTCGCAACATGGCATCGGCAACGACAGCTGGCAGAGCGTGGTGGGTGGCGACGGCTTCGTGGCGGTGATCGACCCGACCAACCATCGCATCGTCTTCTCCGAGTCGCAGGACGGCTTCATGAGCCGCATCGACAAGGTGACGAACGAGTCGAAGTCGATCCGGCCCGAGGCGCCCGGCAACGAGAAGCCGTACCGCTGGAACTGGGACACGCCGATGATGCTGTCGCACACGGATCCCGCGACCGTGTACGTCGGTGGCAACAAGCTCTTCAAGTCCACCGATCGCGGGCACACGTGGAACGTGATCTCGGGCGACCTCACGCTGGCGCTCGACCGCGACACGGCGGAGATCATGGGGGTGAAAGGCAAGGAGATCACGATCGCGAAGAACGACGGCGTCGAGCAGTACGGCGCACTCTTCTCGATCGCGGAATCGTGGAAGAAGCCCGGGGTGATCTGGACCGGATCGGACGACGGGCTGGTGCACGTGACGAAGGACGGCGGCGCGACGTGGACGAACGTGAGCGCGAAGATTCCGAATGCGCCCAAGTTCGCGTACGTGTCGAAGGTGGAGCCGTCACGCTTCGACGACGGCACGGTGTACGTGTCGTTCGACTCGCATCGCACGGGCGACTACGGCACCTATCTCTACGTGAGCACGGACTTCGGCGCGTCGTTCCGCTCGATCGCGTCGAACCTGCCCAAGGGCGAGGTGGTCCGCACCGTCACCGAAGACCAGCGGAACGCCGACGTGCTGTACGTGGGCACGGAGACCGGACTCTGGGTGAGCCTCGACCGCGGCAAGGCGTGGCAGAAGGTGCGCGCCAACCTGCCGACGGTACCGATCTACGAAATCACGCAGCACTCCCGCGACAACGCGATGATTCTCGCGACGCACGGGCGTGCGATCTGGATCCTCGACGACATGACGCCGTTCCAGTCGTGGACGCGCGGTCAGGCGATCGACGGCTGGGTCTTCGGCGCCAAGCCGGCCACGCTGCGACTCCCGACCTCCGACCAGGAGCGTGGCTTCCAGGGCGACATGCTCTTCCTCGGCGAGAATCCGCCGATGGCTGCGACGATCGCGTTCCAGACCAAGGTGAAGCCGGACAGCGTGCGCATCGAGATCACCGATGGCGCGGGCGCGTTCGTGCGCAACGTCAAGGGTGACACGGCCAAGGCGAAGCGTCCGGCCATCGGGCTCAACGTGATGCAGTGGGACCTGCGGATCGAGCCGCTGCCGGAGCCCAAGGGCGGTGCAGGCGCCGGCAATCCATTCGGCGGCGACGGCGCGTCGAACCGTGACGGACCGCTCGTGCTGCCGGGCAACTACGTGGCCACCGTGTTCGTGAACGGGAAGAAGATCGGCGGCACCGATGTGGTGGTGCGCGCCGATCCCGAGTCGCAAGTGAGCGCGGCCGATCGCAAGGCCAACTTCGAGCTCGCGAAGGAACTGCACCAGCTCTCCGGCCGGCTCACCGATGCGGTCAACGCCGTCAAGCAGGTGAACACGCAGCTGGGCGCGATCAAGAAGGAGCTCGCCGATTCGGCCAAGGTGCCCGCGTCATATCGCGCGACGCACGACAGCCTCGTCAAGCAGGTGGCGCCGTTCAAGAAGAAGTTCTTCATCCGCGACGAGGGTGAAGAGGTGGAGTTCAGCGCCGAACTCTTCCGTGAGGTGCTCCCGTTCAAGGTCGGCGGACTGATGGGCGAAGTGAGCGGCTTTCTGGCCGGTCCCTCGGCGCAGAACCTCAAGACGATGGACGAGGTGCGGCGCGACGTGCCCGCGGCCATCGACGAGACCAATGCGCTGGTGACGCGCTACGCGGCATTCGCCAAGCTGCTCTTCGACGCCGGGATCTATCCGGTGGGACCCAAGCCGGTGAAGTAGCGCGCTGTGGTGGTGGGAAACGCCGGCCGGTGTGAAGTGTGCACCGGCCGGCGTGTGCGTCTAGCGGTACTCGTCCATCAGCGCATCGAGCGCCGCGCGTCCTGGGCACAGCTGCTCGAACGGCAGGTCCACGAGCGGTGCCTCCACCGTGTGCATGAGCAGGTGCATGTCGCGACTGGATTCATCGACGAAGAGCAGCCCCGTCGCGAGTTCGCCGCGCGCATGGCAGGCGGCGACATGCGCGTACGCCGATGCGCGGCTGGTCGGGTCGTAGTCACTCGAGGTGGCGTGCAGGCGCACGCTCGCGCCGAGGTGCAGGGGCACTTCGCTGACGCCCGACGCGGCTTCTTCCATCGTGATCGCGCGCGTGAGCGGCACGAAGTCGGCGTGCACTTCCTCGCGTTCATGCGCGCGCGTGTAGGCGTAGCTCTTGGTCGACCCTTCGTGGTCGTTGAAGGTGACGCACGGGCTGATCACGTCGACGATGGCGAAGCCGTTGTGCGCGAGCCCCGCCTTGAGGATGGGCACGAGCTGGCGCTTGTCGCCCGAGAACGAGCGAGCCACGAAGGTCGCGCCGAGCGTGAGGGCGAGGAGCACCGGATCGATCGGCGCCTGCTCGTTGGCTTCGCCCTTCTTGCTCGTGGAGCCGATGTCGGCGGAGGCCGAGAACTGCCCCTTGGTGAGGCCGTAGACGCCGTTGTTCTCGAGCACGTAGAGCATGTTCACGTTGCGGCGGATCGCGTGCGAGAGTTGCCCGAGCCCGATCGAGAGCGAATCGCCGTCACCGGAGACGCCGATGTAGGTAAGCGCGCGATTGGCCGCAGCCGCGCCCGACGTGACCGACGGCATGCGCCCGTGCACGCTGTTGAAGCCGTGCGACTGCTTCATGAAGTACGCGGTGGTCTTGGACGAGCAGCCGATGCCGCTCATCTTGGCCGCGCGGTGCGGTGGCAGCGCGAGTTCCCAGGTGGCCTGCACGATGGCGGCCGTCACCGAGTCGTGGCCGCACCCGGCGCAGAGGGTGCTCATGCCGCCCTCGTAGTCGCGCAGCGTGAGGCCGAGCGCATTGACGCGCGCGCTCGGATGGCTGACGGGTGGCTTGGCGATGGAAGTCATGCGGTCGCTCCCACGAGATGGTGCGTCACCCCGTCCACCACCGTGGCGGCCGTGAGCGGCAGGCCGGCGTAGTCGAGGATCGGGGTCATTGCATCGCGCGGAACGCCGAGCTCCACGGCGAGCAGCGCGCGCAGCTGCGCATCGCGGTTCTGCTCGACGACGAAGATGCGCTCGTGGGCATCGAGGAAGGCGCGCACGGCGGCGCCGAACGGAAAGCCGCGGATGCGCATGACGTTGACGCCGATGCCCTGCTCGCGGAGCATGTCCGCGGCCTCGCGCACGGCGGCATCACCGCTGCCCAGGCAGACGATGCCGATGTCGGCGTCGTCCTGCAGGTGGAAGGCGGGCTGCGGCACCGCTTCGGCCGCGTGCGCGAACTTGCGCGCGAGGCGATCGACGACTTCCTGGTACGGCGCGGATTCCTCGGTGTAGGCCGCGTGCTGGTCGTGTCCCGAGCCACGCACGAAGTAGGCGCCCTTGGCGCCGACGCCGGGGAGGGTGCGCGCCGCGATGCCGTCGCCGTCCACGTCGCGGTAGCGCGAGAAGCGCGGCAACTGCGCGAGCTCCTCGGCGTCGAGCACCTTGCCCCGGTCGGGGCGATACGCATCGTCCCACTCGAGGCGCGGCACCATCCAGTCGTTCATGCCGATATCGAGGTCAGACGCGACGAAGATCGGCGTCTGGAACCGCTCCGCGAGGTCGAAGGCCTGCACGGTCATGGAGAAGCACTCGTGCGGATTGGCGGGGAAGAGGATCGGGTGCTTGGTGTCGCCGTGCGACGCGTAGGCGAGCGAGAGGAGGTCGGCTTGCTGCGTGCGCGTCGGCATCCCCGTGGCCGGACCGCAGCGCTGTACGTCGACGAAGACCGCGGGGATGTCGGTGTAGTACGCGAGGCCGATGAACTCCTGCATGAGCGAGATGCCGGGCCCGGACGTGTTGGTGAAGGCGCGGGCGCCGGCCCATCCCGCACCGATCACGATGCCCGCCGCCGCGAGCTCGTCTTCCGCCTGCATGATGGCGTAGCGATGGAGTCCCGTGGCTGGATCGACGCGGTACTGTTCGCACAGCGCCTTGAACTGCTCCATGACGCCCGTGGCGGGCGTGATCGGGTACCACGCGCCGACGGTCGCGCCGGCATAGAGCGCACCCAACGCGACGGCGGTGTTGCCGTCCATGAGGATCGCGTTGTCCGTGGCCTGCATGCGTTCGAGATGGAAGGGCAGCGGACAGGCGAAGTGCTCGCGCGCGTAGTCGTGGCCGAGGCGGATGGCCTTGATGTTGGCCTCGAGCACCTTGGGCTTCTTCCCGAACTTCTCCGCCAGCATCTGCTCCGGGATCGCCATGTCGAGCGCCAACAGGGCGCAGAGCGTGCCAGCGTACATCATGTTGCGGAGCAGCGTGCGATCGCGATCCTTGACGAAGGCCTCGTTGCACATGCGGCCGAACGGAACACCGAGGAAGGTGACGTCGTTGCGGTGCAGTGTGGGGTCGAGCGGCGCGGAGTTGTCGTAGAGCACCACGCCACCGGCGCGCACGGTGGCGATGTCCTTGGCGTAGCTCGCCGGATTGATGGCCACCACGAGGTCGACGTCAGCGGGACGCGCGGTGTAGCCGTCCTTGCTGACGCGGATTTCGTACCAGGTGGGGAGGCCCTGGATGTTGGACGGGAAGAGGTTCTTGCCCGTGACGGGAATTCCCATGCGGAAGATCGCCTGCATGAGCAGTCCGTTGGCGCTCGCCGACCCCGTGCCGTTGACGGTGCCCATCTTGAAGGCGAAGTCGTTGATGCCGCTCATCGGGCCATCTGTCCTGCGTAGGGTAGCAGCAAGTCGAACGTGCGCATGTCCCACGCCGCCGTGGGGCAGCGCTCGGCGCAGAGGCCGCAGTGGAGGCAGACGTCCTCGTCCTTGACCATCACGCGCTTGGTCTGCGGCAGCGCGTCCGACACGTAGAGCTCCTGCGCCATGTTGAGCGCGGGCGCGGTGAGCTGGGTGCGCAGCGCGTCGGGCCCGCTGCCGTTGGTGGTGATCGTGAGGCAGCTCGTCGGACAGACATCGACGCAGGCGTCGCACTCGATGCAGAGGGGCGCGCTGAAGTGGGTCTGGATGTCGCAGTTGAGGCAGCGCTGCACCTCGTGCGCGGCCTGTTCCGGCGAGAAGCCCAGCTCCACTTCGACGCCGATGTCGCGGAAGCGCGTGGCCAGGTCCTCGTGCCGCATCTTCGCGCGCTTGATGGCGTCGTAGTCGTTGTCGTATGTCCACGCCTGCATCCCGACCTTGGCGCTCGCGAGCGTCATGCCGACGGGCGGCCGCACGTGCAGCTCGCGCTGTTCACAGCGGGCGTGGATCGAGATCGCCGCCTCGTGCCCGTGCGCGACGGCCCAGATGATGTTCTGCGGGCCCCAGGCCGCGTCGCCGCCGAAGAAGACACCGGGGATCGTGCTCTCGTGCGTGACCTTGTCGACCACGGGCATGTCCCACTCGCCGAACTCCATGCCGATGTCGCGCTCGATCCACGGAAAGGCGTTGTCCTGGCCGATGGCGAGGATCACGGCGTCGCAGGGCAGCACCACCGTTCCGGTGACCGTGCTCACCTGCCGGCCCTTCGCATCCACCGACCACGCGAGCTGCTCGAACTCCATGCCGGTGAGCGTGCCGTTCTCGACGATGAACCGCTTGGGCGCGTGGTTCTCGATGATCTCGACCAGCTCCTCCTCGGCGTCCTCCAACTCCCATGGCGAGGCCTTGAAGTGCTTGCGGCCGCGGCGCGCAATCACCTTCACGTCGGTGGCGCCGACGCGCTTCACGGTGCGACAGCAATCCATGGCCGTGTTGCCGACGCCGATGATGAGCACGCGCGGCTCGATCTTCGTGACGTGCGCGAAGTGCACGTTGGCGAGCCAGTCGATGCCGATGTGCACCTGCGCGGGCGCGTCCCAGCGGCCCGGGATGTCGAGCTCCTTGCCCTTGGGTGCGCCGCTTCCGATGAAGACGGCGTCGTAGTGTTCGTCGAGCAGCGCCTTGAGGCTCGGCACGTGCGTGCCGTACTTCATGGTGGCGCCCATGTTGATGATGTAGTTGCACTCCTCGTCGAGCACCGCACCGGGGAGCCGGAAGTGCGGGATGTTGATGCGCATCAGCCCGCCCGGCTCGGCCAGCCGTTCGAGAATCGTGACGTCGTAGCCGAGTGGGAGGAGGTCGTTGGCCACGGTGAGCGACGCGGGTCCCGCGCCCACGCAGGCGATGCGCCTGCCGTTCTTGACCGCGGGCGCCTTGGGCAGCCGGTCGGTGATGTCGCCGCGCAGGTCGGATGCGACGCGCTTCAATCGGCAGATCGCGACCGGCTTCTC
Organism: Gemmatimonadota bacterium; assembly: GCA_025359135.1. Taxonomy (GTDB): domain Bacteria; phylum Gemmatimonadota; class Gemmatimonadetes; order Gemmatimonadales; family Gemmatimonadaceae; genus JACPPC01. The sequence continues at coordinate 8,256 of JANYHJ010000097.1, forward strand.
CTCGACACGACCGCGACGACATGCCGGTTCACACGGACGGTCGCAGGTGCGACCGAGGATGCCGGGAAAGACGTTCGACTCGCGGTTGAGCATGTACGAGTCGTCGTAGCGGCCCTGCGCGATGAGCCGCAGGTAGCCGGGCACGTTGGTGTGGGCCGGACAGGCCCACTGACAGTCGACGACCTTGTGGTAGTAGCGTGGATCCGAGACGTTCGTCGCGCCCATGGTGCGCTGCCCTCACCTGCAGGATGGGGGAACAGTCGCACCCGCGGGAGGTCAGGGGAAGACGTCAAACAGCTGGATTCCCGCCGGGAAGGCCCGACCGGTGGGTCAGCCGGTGTTGCGCATCCCGGCGGCCACGCCGTTGACGGTCACGAGGAAGGCGTCGAGCAGTGCCGGATCGTCGTTGTCGGCGCGGAGACGCGAGAGCAGCTCCACCTGCACGAGGTTGATCGGATCGACGTATGGATTGCGCACGTCGATGGAGCGCTTGAGGACCGGATTGTCCGTGAGCAGCCGGTCGTGCCCCGTGACGGCGAGCAGCGCGTCGGTGGTGCGCTCGAGGTCCTGGCGCAATGCGGTGCCGAGCGTCAGCAGACGCGGCGGCACCAGTCGTGCATCGTAGTACGCGGCGATGTCGGGCGAGGCCTTGGCGAGCACCATCTCGACGAGATCGAGCGTGGAGCGGAAGAACGGCCACTCGCGGTACATCGTGCCGAGCGTGTCGAGACGGCCGCGCGCGATGGCGTCGTTGAGTGCTTCGCCGACGCCGTGCCAACTCGGGAGCATGAGCCGCGTCTGCGTCCACGCGAAGATCCACGGAATGGCGCGCAGTGCGGTGACACCGCCGGCCGCCTTGCGACGTGCAGGCCGGCTGCCGATGCGCAGGCGGCCCAACTCCTGCTCGGGCGTCGCGAGGCGGAAGTACTCGAGGAATTCGGGCGTATCGTAGACGAGCCGGCGATAAGCGGCACGCGACGTGTCGGCGAGCTCCTGCATGAGCGCGCGCCATTCGCCCGGAACGGCGGGATGCGGCGCGAGCGACGCTTCGAGTGTCGCGGTGGTGTAGACCTCGAGCGTGCGATCGGCGATCTCCGGAAGTCCGAACTGTGCGTCGACCATCTCGCCCTGCTCGGTGACGCGGATCGTGCCATCGACGGAGCCTGGTGGTTGCGACTGGATCGCGAGGTGCGTGGGGCCGCCGCCCCGGCCCACCGATCCGCCGCGTCCATGGAAGAGCGTGAGCTTGACGCCACGTTCGGCGCACGCCGCCACCACGCGTTCCTGCGCGGTGTAGAGCTCCCACGCCGCGGCGAGACGTCCCGCGTCCTTGGCCGAGTCGGAGTAGCCGATCATGATCTCGATGCGGTCACCGATGCGCGCGCGATAGTCCGGGATGTCGAGCAGCGCCCCTATGGTGTTGGCAGCGCCGCGCAGGAAGTCCACCGTCTCGAAGAGCGGCACCACGCGGAGCGGTGGCGTGACTCCCGCGGCCACTTGTAGCGCGAGCACGGCGAGCACGTCGGACGGTTGGCTCGCCATCGAGATGACGTACGCGCCGAGCGTATCGCGCGGGAGCGAGGCGGCCGTGCGGAACGTGCCGAGGGCATCGGCGACGGCAGGCTCGAACGGTTCGGTGGAGTCGAGCGCGGTGCGCAGGGTGCTCGCGCCGGATGCGAGTTCGCGCAGCAGGAACGCCTGTCGCTCGGCTTCGCTCCACGTGGCGTACGAGCCTTGAGTTGCGCGTGTGGTGATCGCATCGAGCGCGTCGGTGTGCTTCTGCGCCTCCTGCCGGAGGTCGAGCCGCACGAGCGAGAGGCCGAAGGTCGGAATGCGGCGCAGGAGGTCGGTGAGGCGGCCGTCGGCGACGTCGCTGCCTCCGGTGGCGAGCAGCGAACGGTGGCAGAGCGCCAGCGGCTCGGCGATCGTCGCGATGTCGGTGATGATGGCGGCGTCGTCGCCCATCGTCGCACTGCTCGCATTGCTCGCATTGCTCGCGCCACCTGCGTCGCGCACGTCGAGCATGTGCTCAATGCGATCACGGGTCTCGCGCAGCCGTTCCACCAACGGCTTGAGCAGCGCACGATACGGTTCGGCCACGTTGCCGGTGCGCGCAAGGAGCTCGGGCGTTCCCGTGTGCATGGACAGTTCGCCGCGCAGTTCCTCAACTTCACGCGCGTAGAGATCCGCCGCCATCCAGCGTGCGAGCAGCGTGGCGCGCGCGGTCACTTCCGGCGTGACGTTCGGATTGCCGTCGCGGTCGCCACCAATCCATGAGCCGAACCGGAGCGGGGCCGCGTCGAGCGGTAGGCCGGCGCCCGTCGCTGACATGAGCGCTGCATTGAGCGCGCGCAGGTAGCGCGGCACTGTGTCCCAGAGCGTCTGCTCGAAGGCCACGAGTCCCCACTTGACCTCGTCGAACGGCGTCGGTGGTTCGCGGCGCACTTCGTCGGTCATCCAGGTGGCAGCGATCTCGCCCGCGAGCGCACGAAGGCGCGCGTCGCGCTCGGGATCGGTGAGGCTCGTGCGATCGCCCAGGGCGAGCAGCTCCGCGATGCGCCGCTGCTTCTGCCGCAGCGTGCGCCGCACAACCTCGGTGGGGTGCGCGGTGAGCACGAGCTCGACGCGCAGCGCTGCCGCGGCCTCGAGCAGCGTGGTCGGGGAGGTTCCGCCGGCGAGCAGCCGATCGAAGGAATCCGCGAAAGAGCCGCGCTGCGGCGCCTTGCTCGCGTCGCGCTGGTAGTCGCGCCGCCGCCGGATGCGATGGTGCTGCTCGGCGATGTTCGCGAGTCCGAGGAAGTGCGCGAACGCGCGGGCGACGTCGAGCGCGTCGGGCACGGAGAGGCTGCGGAGCACGCGCTCGAGTTCGGCGGTGTCGGCGGCGCCACGGCGGGCGTCCTTGGCCAGCGCGCGTACGCGCTCGACGGTGGCGAAGAGCGCCGCGCCGCCCTGCGCCTTGAGCGTGTCGCCCAACAGTGCGCCGAGGAGGCGGACGTCGTCGTGGAGTGGCTGGTGCGGGTCGGAGATTGGCGGCATGCGGGAATCCGTGATCGTCAGTGCCGGACCGAGGCGGCCTACTTCGCGGGTGTGTTCGCCTTGATTGCGGCGAGCACGCTCTCGGGAATGGGCGTGACCGTGACGTGCTTGGGCCCCTTGCCCATCGGCAGCCGAACGAGTTCGCGCTTCTCCGCGATCGAGATGATCGAGAGATCATTGCTCCGCGTGTTGGTGACGAGGCAGACGCGGCCCTCATCGGCCACCTCGGCCCAGCCCGGCGCATCGCCGACGGGAATGGTGGTGATGAGCGTCAGCTCGGGCGCGCGCACGAGCGCCACATAGTCCGAGGCGCGTCCCGCAAGGCAGAGCGTGCGGCCGTCATCGGTGAGCGCGAGTCCGTGGTGCGGCGCCTCGAAGTCGTAGTCGGCCACCGTGATGCCAGGCTTGACGGGAAGGTCGAGGCGTCGCGTCAGCTTCATCGTCGCGCGATCATACGCCACGACCGCATGCTCGTTGGCGAGCTGTGCGTAGATCCCCTTCTCGTCGAGCGTGAACTTCCACGGGCGGATCGCGTGTTCGAGCCAGGTGCGACTGACGACGTTCAGGCTGGCGACGTCGACGATCGTCAGCTGGAACGGGTAGACCGGAATGCCGGGCGTCGGCGTGATGCTCGTCTTGCGTGGCAGCGAGGCGATGTCGCCGATGCTCGTGTTGTAAAGCAGGCGGCCATCGTGCGAGATCTTGTTGTCGTGCGGGTAGTGACCGGTCTCGATGTAACCCGCGAGGCC
>JANYHJ010000129.1 GCA_025359135.1 Gemmatimonadota bacterium
AGCTCAACCGCCGACCACGCAAACGGTACAACTGGCACACCCCGGAGGAACTCTATGCCGCGTGACGCTCATTGTTGCACTTCACACTTGACCTCAGATAGCCGGGCGCAGACGGTCTGCTCGGTGTAGACGCTGAGAGCACGAATGTCGATCGAGGAGGTTGGAGCGAAACGAGGGCGTCCGCCGATCGAGTGGACTCCAATGGTGCCGGGTGCGGTCAGCTGACCAGCAAGCTTCGCAGGAGATCGTCGGCCCGCGCAACTTCGTGGCGAAAAGTGATGAGGCAGAGCAGGGTAGCACCCGCAAGGGCACCGCTGACTTGCAGAAGCATGCTCCAGCGCGGTTGGGCTTGGACCGCTTCAATCGCGAGCCCTCCAAGAGCGAAAGACATGAAGCCGACCCACGCGATCATCAGGAGAAAGACGGCACGGTGAAGCTCCATGGTGCCCTCCAGACGGCTCCCGGTGGTGGAGACGACTATCTGGCCGCGCACGACGGGAACGAAGCTGTTGCGGCGTCCATCGGGTGCACGCTGAATCCTGAAGTGCGGTGGTCGCACCCACCCGACGAATGGCTGGTGGCCGGTCTTGGCCGGGGGGAACGCCGCTTCCGCGACACGTTGCGAGAGCCGCTCCGAGGCTGCCGCCAGCGCGAGCGTCGTGTCGATGGAAAAGCGCTCGAAGGGAAGCAGACGCATGGGCGAGCGTGCGCGGGCACGCGGCGGTTGGTTGTGGCTACCTAACGAACAAGGTTCAGCTGCGGAGCCATATCATAAAGTGGTGAGCCGCGAAGCGGCGCGCCACCTGCATTAACGGCTCCGTCTGCTGCAACCGGCGTTAGGCAAAGCGCAGGCTGGGTCGCGGTGGCGACGAGCGAGTCGAAGCGGTTCCCAAGCGTCGCAAGCGCACACCGCCAAGCCTTCGCCAGGAGCGACAGAGCAAGAGAAGAAGCTCGTCGCGAACGCCGAGCTCGTGGCAGGCGCCTGCAAAAGAAAAACCACTGCGGGTTGCAGTGGTGTTGAAAATGAACGACCTGGCTTGCCTAACGAACAAGGTTCAGCTGCGGAGCCATATCAACAAAGTGGTGAGCCGCGAAGCGGCGCGCCACCGGCATTAACGGCTCCGTCAGTTGCAACCGGCGTTAGGCAGGTGTGGCGAGGACGGACAAGGGGCAATCGAGACCATGAAAAAGCTCGAGTGGCACGTCGAGGTGGACAGCACTCGCCGCATCCAGGTGCACGTTGGTCAGGCGTGGCATATACCCCACCTTCTTGATCAGCACGATGTACTCACCGGCTGAGAGAGGCACGGTGTTGGAGAGGATTGGACCGATGCGGACGGTGTCCGGCGCGCCTCCGCCCCCCCATCGCCAGGCGGCTTCGCGTTCGTCGCGGACCATCACAACCGTGTGATCGAGCGTCGCGCGGCTCGCGTCGTGGACGCGCACGGTGAGCTTGAGAGAATCGGCCGCTCGCGCCGAGCGTCGGACGGGTACGCGCGCCGCTGTGTCCGTCTGCGGAATACGCTGGCAGGAGGCCGAGGTGCGCGACGGACGTGACGCAAAGCAGCCCGCGAGAGCGGCGACGGTCGCGACGAGGGAGAGGAAGTGGCGACCATGCGGCACGCATTGTGGTGCTGAACGCATTCGGTGCGCTGCCTAACGAACAAGGTTCAGCTGCGGAGCCATATCATAAAATGGCACGGCCCGAAGGGTCGTGCCAACCTCCTCAGCGGCTCCGTCAGTTGCAACCGGCGTTAGCGTGCGGGCGCACGTACCGTGTCCAGCCGCGTCGTCCACGCGACTCTACGCGCCTGACCGAACAGGCCGCTGGCCCCACGCCGTCACGCGCGCCATCGCGCCATAGAGGAATGCATTGAGCGCGGCTGCGAGAGAGACGAAGAGGAGCGCGGGCGGATTGTTGTGCAGACCACCGAACGGAAGGCTGGCCGCGTACTGGCTGACGAAGATGAGCGGATAGAGCGACCATATCAGGATCGGCGGGAGCTGCTCGACGTTATCGGCGGGGAGCACGTTCCAGGTGACGGAGAGTAGTGCAGCGACGAGAGCGATCAGGTGCCAGTTCCGCGGGGTGCGCACACGGGAGACGCTCAAGGGCGGTGCCACGCTAACGTGTATTCAAAATCCCGACTTAGTCACTTCGTCGTGACGTCAGGGTGTTGCACGAATTCGTAGTCTCTCTCTCCCAGAGCCGATCGGCAAGTGCCCCAGAGCACCCACTTTACGCCCTGATCGTGCCGTCCACGGGGGCGCTGAGCGGTCGAATTGGACCGGTCTACTTAGTCCGGCTCCTCTGCCAACCAAACCTTGCGCAGCTCCGACACGTGGCCCACGCCGGGTGCGGCCGGTGGCTCATCGCTCGGAGGGTTGCTCCGCGGCTCGCGGTGCTGCGCACGCCCCACTCGCGTGTCGCCAAGGTCCAAGGGGCTTCGCACGCCGAGGCCGCCCTTGTTCAACACGTGCGTGTAAATCATCGTCGTGCTCACCTCGCGGTGGCCCATCAACTCCTGCACGGTCCGGATGTCGTAGCCCGCCTCCAGCAGGTGGGTGGCAAAGGAGTGCCGGAAGGTGTGGCAGCTCACGCGCTTCGCGATGCCGCTCACCTGCGTCGCCACTGAGACCTCGCGCTGGAGCACGGTCTCATGCAGGTGATGGCGGCGCCGCTCGCCGGTCGCGCGCGCCACATACTGCCGGGTCGCGGGAAAGACCCACTGCCACGCCAGAAGCTGCGCCGTGCGTGCGCCAAGCTTCCGCTCCAGCGCCTCCGGGAGCTCCACATATCCCGCGCCCGCCTTCACGTCGGCGTCGTGCTGGTTCCGCACCTCGGCCAGCTGACGGCGTAGCGGGTCCGCGAGAAACGCCGGCAACATCGTCACCCGGTCCTTCTTCCCCTTGCCGGCGCGCACCATCAACTCGCCGCGATGGAAGTCGACGTCCTTCACGCGCAGCTCGCAGCATTCCCTGAGCCGCAGGCCGCTGCCGTAGAGGAGTGCCGCCATCAGACGCGCGGTGCCGCGCATCGCGAGCAGCACCCGCGACACCTCCTCCGCCGACAGCACCGTCGGTCGCCGCGTGGGACGCTTGGCCTGCAGATGATGCCCGCCCATCGCCAGCGGCAGATCGAGCACCTCCCGATACAGGAACAGCAACGAGGCGAGCGCCTGGTTTTGCGTGCTCGCGCTCACCTTGTGCGCGCTCGCGAGATGCGACACGAACGCCTCGACCTCCTTCACGTCCATCTCGCGCGGATGCCGGCCGCCGTGAAAGCGCACATAGCGACGCGTCCAGTACCGATACGCCTCACCGGTCCGCGGCGAATAGTGCTTGCGTCGGATCACTTCGTCGAGAACGCCGAGCAGCGTGCGTGGCGTAGTAGGCATCCGTCAGCCTACCTGCCACGCACGCACTGAGCGGCATCCGACTATCGCGGCCTGGGCTGTTCTCTCGCTGACGGGAGCCGTGCCGGGCGCACCCTTGCGCTTGACGCTGACACGACGCGCCGAGGGTCTGGACACGAGCGTCTCCGTCCCCACGGGGGTGCCGTCGCAGGATCAGCCACCATATAATGAATGCATCCGAGGCGCCCGGCCCCCCAGTGGCCGGGCGCCTCCGTTTCCTGTCCCTCGGGCCGTGCGGGTGTCGCCATGATCGAAGAGCTCAAGCAGAAGCTCGGCGAAGAAGTCGAGAAGCTCCAGCACGAGCTCAACGTCACCCTGCCGAACGAGATCCGCCGCGCGGTCGAGATGGGCGACCTGCGCGAGAACTCCGAGTACAAGGCCGCGCTCGAGCGGCAACAGCTCGTCGGCGCGCGGCTCGGCCAGCTCCGCCAGCGCCTCTCGAAGCTCGCGCAGATCGACCTCGCGCAGATCCCCGCCGACAAGGTCGGCATGGGCTCCAAGGTCACGGTCAAGGACCAGGCGACCGGGCAGACAGAGACGTATCACCTCGTCTTCGGTGACGCGCTCGAGTTCAACGACCTGCACGTTACCATGGCGTCGCCGATCGGCCGTGCATTGCTCAACAAGGCGGTCGGCGAAGTGGCGCTCCTCAAGTTGCCCGGCAAGATCCGCAAGCTCGAGGTCATCGAGCTGATCACGATCCACACCGTGCAGACGCCGGGCGAGATCGTGTAACGAGTACGGCGTCGTCCCCAAGAGTTGCTGACAACTCGCTGAGGACGACAGCGGTGAAGGGAACGACTGACACGTCCCGCTGGCACGACGGCCGAAACTGGAAGGGTCGCCCCGCTCAGCCCGTGAGCGCGGGTGCGTCCATTTCCCGGTCGAATCCCTCCATGCGATCGCTCTCGGTTGCCGGCAAGCTCTACGCCCTGCTCGCCACTTCACTGGTGTTGCAGCGCTCCGCATCGGCACCCTGATGATGCGCGACGCATCGATCAACGCACGCTATCGCCACGTCATCGAGCAGCAGCTCGGCGCGCGGCGCGGAAGAGTCGGCCGAAGCTGCGGAAGAGCTCGCCGGCCAGGCGGCTCAGCTGCGGACGATCGCCGAGAGCTTCACGGTGTCGCGCGGCGAAGCGGACGTGAGAGTGCGTCGCGTGGCCTGAGGCCGCGCGTCACCTCGATCCGGGCGGCGGCTCCACCGAGAACAACCGCACGGCTTCGCGCTCCCACGAGGTGACCGCTGCAGCAATCGCGGCGGCGTCCCAGCCGAGCTCAGGCGCGACGAGCTCCGCGGTCTCGCGCGCGATGCCGCGTGCGTTGTCGCGCAACTGGAACGCGAGCGGTGTGCGCCGCACGAACAGATCCGCGAGCGTCACCGCCATCTCCTCGCGCGCGGCCCAGACGAGTTCGGCCTTGATCTCGGGCAGGCCGCCGGCAACGCGCGCCTTGAGCTCGGGCCGCTCCACCGCGAGCAACCAGACCGACTCCCATTCGCTGCCGTAGCTGTGCACCAACTGCTCGGCGATGTCTTGGGCGCCGACCACGTCGGTCACGTGACGCACGAGCGCGGCCACGTCAGCGACGTTGCCGCCGGGAAGCGGGCGATCATCGGTGTCGGACTTGGGCACGCGCAGATCGAGCGCCTTGACGGCCACGTCCACGACTTCTTCGCTCATCGAGCGGTAGGTGGTGAGCTTGCCGCCCGTCACGCTGATGACACCGCTCGCGCTCGTGACGATGGCGTGCTCGCGGCTCGCGCTCGCGGGATCGCTCGTGTTGCCGGCGGCGATGAGCGGACGAATACCGGCCCACGCCGAGATCACGTCGGCGCGCGTGAGCTGTGCGCCGGGGAAGGCGAGGTTGGCCGACTCGAGCAGGTAGTCGACGTCGCCCTGGTCGGCGCGCACGGTGTCGGGGCTCGCGTCGGTCTCGGTGTCGGTCGTGCCGATGATCGCGTGCGGTCCCGCGGGGAGCACGAACATGACGCGGCCATCGACGCCGCTGATGACGGTGATCGCGTCGCGATTGCCGACGCGCCCGCGCTCGACCTCGATGTGCACCCCCTTGGTGCCCTTGACGCCGTGCTGGTGCTCGGGCTCGTCGAGCTGGCGCACGGCATCGTGCCACGGGCCCGCGGCGTTGATCACCGCCTTCGCGCGCACGGTGAACGACGTGTCGCCGAGCTCGTCGTGCACGTGCAGCCCGGTCACGCGACCATCCACCTTGTCGTATCCCGTCACGGTGCAGTGGTTGGCCACCGCCGCGCCGTGTTGCGCCGCGTCGAGCACGTTCTCCCACGTGAGGCGCGTGTCGTGCGTGGCGGCGTCGAAGTACATCGCGCCGCCGGTGAGTCCGTCGCGACGCACCATCGGTTCGCGTGCGAGCACCTCGTCGGCGTTCAACCGCTGGTGGTTGCCTACATTGCGAAACGCGGCGAGCAGGTCGTAGAGGAAGAGCCCGGCGCCCAACTTCCAGCGCGGAATGCGCGCCCCCTCGTAGACGGGCCAGGTGAAGGGGAGCGGCCGCACGAGATGCGGCGCGATCTGCAGCAGCGTGCGCCGTTCGGCGCTCGCCTCGAAGACGAGGTGCAGGTAGCCGTGCTCGAGGTAGCGCACGCCGCCGTGCACGAGGCGGCTCGAGCGGCTCGAGGTGCCCGCAGCGAAGTCGTCGCGTTCGATCAGCGCCACGGAGAGCCCGCGCAAGGCGGCGTCGCGCGCGATGCCGGCGCCATTGATCCCGCCACCGATGACGGCGAGGTCGAACGCTTCGTGGGCGAGTCGGGCGAGTCCGTCGGCGCGGCGGGGTCCGGGCATGGGCGTAAAGGTAGGCGTCACGCGTGGGAGCGTGGACGCGGGTCGGCGGCACCCCTACTTTTCCCGGGATGCCACCCCTTGGTTCTCCCGGGCGGCGCGTGGCCGTGGTGGCCGGCGTCCGCACCCCGTTCGTGCGGTCGGGCACGGTCTTCAAGCACCTGAGCGCCATCGAGCTCGGCAAGCTCGCGGTGAGCGAGCTCGTGCACCGGACCAACCTCGACCCGGCGTCGGTGCAGTCGCTCATCTACGGCACGGTCGTGCCCAACGTGGTGGCGCCCAACATCGCCCGTGAAGTCTCGCTGATTCCGCTCTTTCCGAAGACGGTGGACGCGTACTCGGTCTCGCGCGCCTGCGCGTCCGCGAACCAGGCGATCACGAACGCGGCCGACCAGATCGTGCTCGGCCACTACGACACGATCATCGCGGGAGGTGCGGAGTCACTCTCGAACGTGCCGATCCTGCATTCGCGCGGCTTCAGCGACGCGCTGGTGGCGGCGAGCCGGGCCAAGTCGATTGCGGGGCGCGTGCAGGCGATCGCGAAGATCCGGCCGCGCGACCTGATCCCGATCACCCCCGCGATCGCGGAGCCGACGACGGGAGAGTCGATGGGGCAAAGCGCCGAGAAGATGGCCAAGCTCAACAGCATCTCGCGCGAGGAGCAGGATCTGTTCGCCTTGCGCTCGCACAAGAACGCGACCGCGGGCACCAAGGACGGCCGCCTCACCGCGGAAATCGGGCCCGTGTACGTGGGGCCGCGCTACGACACCGTGGTCACGAGCGACAACGGCATCCGTGAGGACTCGAGTCTCGAGCAGTTGGCGGCGCTCAAGCCGGTCTTCGATCGCCGCTACGGCAGCGTGACGGCCGGTAACGCGAGCCCGCTCACCGATGGCGGAAGCGCCGTGCTGCTCATGCGCGAGGACGTCGCGAAGGCGCGCGGCTACCACCCGATCGGCTACATCCGCTCGTATGCGTACGCCGCGCTCGATCCCGGTGAGCAACTGCTGCAGGCGCCGGTGCTCGCCGCCCCCGTGGCGTTGCAGCGGGCAGGCCTCACGCTCAAGGAGATGGACCTGGTGGAGATGCACGAGGCGTTCGCGGCGCAGGTGCTCTCGAACATCGCGGGTCTCGCGAGCGACGAGTGGGCCAAGCGCGCGGGGTTCGACCATGCCACGGGGGTGATCGACCGCGAGCGGTTGAACGTGATGGGCGGCTCGCTCTCGATCGGTCATCCGTTCGGCGCCACGGGCGCGCGCATCCTCACCACGCTCTGCAACGAGCTTGGCCGTCGCAACGCGCAGTTCGGCCTCATGACGGTGTGCGCCGCGGGCGCGCTCGGTCATGCGATGGTCGTGGAGCGCGCCTGACGTGACGACGCCGATCCTCTCCACCGACGTGATGGACGGCATTGCTGTCATCACGATCAACGTGCCGGGCCAGCCGCAGAACACGCTCGGCGCCGGGCTGCGCGCGGAGATCGGCCCGCTCATGGAGCGGCTGCAGAAGGACACGAGCATCAAGGCCGCGGTGCTGCTCTCGGGCAAGAGCGACAGCTGGATTGCGGGTGCCGACATCGACGAACTCGCCAGCGCGAAGTCGGGAGCCGAGCTCGCGGCGCTCGCGAGGGCGGGGCACACGCTGCTCAAGTCCATCGAGGGCGGCCGCGTGCCGATCATCGCGGCCATCAACGGCACGTGCATGGGTGGCGGACTCGAGATCGCGCTGGCGTGCCGCTACCGCATCGCGACCGAACACCGCAAGACGACGCTCGCGCTCCCCGAGGTGCAGCTCGGGTTGTGCCCCGGGCTCGGCGGCACGCAGCGCCTGCCGCGCCTCATCGGCCTGCAGGGCGCGCTCGAGATGATGCTCACGGGCAAGAACATCCGCGCGCGCAAGGCGCTGCAGATCGGCCTCGTCAACGAGCTGGTGCACCCGAGCATCCTGCGCGCCATTGCCATCAAGCGCGCGCGCGAGCTCTACGAGGGGCGCCCGATGCCCGACTCGTCGCGCAAGGGCAAGGGCGTCGGCACGCTGCTGCTCGAGGAGAACCCGGTCGGCCGGTCGGTGATCTTCCGCAAGGCGCGCGAAGGGGTGATGGAGAAGACGCGCGGCAACTATCCCGCGCCACTCGCGATCCTCGACGTCGTGCACGAGGGCTACACGCACGGCGCCGACGCGGGCTACACGCGCGAGATCGAGACGTTCGCGCAACTGGCCGAGACGCCGGTGTCGAGGAAGCTGATCACCATCTTCTTCGCAACGACGGCGCTCAAGAGGGATTCCGGTGTTGAGGGCGACGCGCCTGCACCGCAGCGCATCACCAAGCTCGGCGTGCTCGGCGCCGGCTTCATGGGTGCGGGGATCGCGGCCGTGAGCGCGATGCAGGGGATTCCGGTGCGCCTCAAGGACGCGCAGCACGAGCGCGTTCTGAAGGGTATGGCCGCCGTGCGCGACGTCCTTCGCGAGAAGCTCGTGCGCAAGCAGGTCACGCGGCAGGAGTACGACGACCAGCTCTCGCTCGTCTCGGGCACGGTCACGTACCAGGGGTTCGGCAACGCGCCGCTCGTGATCGAGGCCGTGTTCGAGGACCTCGACGTCAAGCACCAGGTGGTGCGCGAGCTCGAGCCCGTGGTTTCGCCAACCACGATCATCGCGTCCAACACGAGTACCATCCCGATCACCGACATCGCGCAAGTGGCGGTGCGGCCCGAGAACATCATCGGGCTCCACTTCTTCTCGCCCGTGCAGAAGATGCCGCTGCTCGAGATCATCGTCACGCCGCGCACGTCGCCGCAGGCGATCACGACGAGCGTCGCGTACGGCAAGCGCATCGGCAAGACGTGCATCATCGTCAACGACGCGCCGGGTTTCTACGTCAACCGCATCCTCGCGCCGTACATCAACGAGGCGGGCAAGCTGCTCGACGAAGGCTGCGCCATCGACGCCATCGACGAGGCGCTGCTCGCGTTCGGCTTCCCCGTCGGCCCGATCACCCTGCTCGATGAGGTCGGCCTCGACATCGCGGCCAAGAGCGGCAAGATCATGCTCGCGAGCTTCGGCGCGCGCATGACGCCCTCGCTCTCGCTGCAGCACGTGCAGGCCGCCGGCCGCTTGGGCCGCAAGGGCAAGTCGGGGTTCTACACCTACGATGACGCGGGCAAGAAGGGCGGCGTCGACGAGTCGATCTACGCTCTGCTGCCCACAGGCAACACGCGCAGCCAGATCCCGGCCGAGGAAATCCAGCAGCGCTGCGTCATGGCGATGCTCAACGAGGCGGCGCGCTGCCTCGAGGAACGCATCGTGCGCAGCGCGCGGGACGGTGACATCGGCGCGATCTTCGGCATCGGCTTCCCGCCCTTCCGAGGCGGGCCGTTCCGCTACATGGACGCCATCGGCGCCGACGAGGTGGTGAGGCGCCTCGAGGAATATCACGACCGCTTTCGCCCGCGCTTCGAGCCGAGCCCGCTGTTGCTCGAGATGGCGCGCCACGGCAAGCGTTTCCACGAGGGAGCGCGTTCGTGATCGCGCGTCGCCCGCGCCCAGGCCGTGTCGCGCGCACCTGCGCGCTGCTGGCCCTGTTCATCCTCGTGGCCGCGAGTGCACACGGTCAGGCCAGCCCGCTCGACTCGGTGCGCGCGGCGCGGCGCGCCCACGACGATTCGCTGCGCAAGGCCAGTGGTGACACGACCCACAATCCCGACTCCACGGTCTACCACTCGCGTCACCCTGGCCGCATCATCACCGTCGATCACACACCCGGAGGTGACCTGCGCACCTCCGAGACGGTCTTCGCACCCACGGTCTTCTACGCGCCCGAAAGCGGACTCGGCGTCGGTGGTGGACTCGTGCGCTCCGTCTTGCTCGGTGACCACGACCATGAACAGCGGCCGAGCACGTTGCAGGTCTCAGGGCAGGTGACGCAGGAGCAGCAGGTCACGATCTACACGGTCGGTGACCTCTGGACGCGTCACAACCAGCATCACCTCACCTTCGAGCTCACGTACTCGCACTATCCGCAGAAGTTCTTCGGCGTCGGACCGGCGGCCCCGGACTATCCAGAAGTCTGGGCGCCGACGCTCGAGCGCGGGGCACTCGCCTGGTCGCAGAAGATCCGCGAGAAGTTCTATGCCGGCGTGCAGGCGCTGGTCGAGCATGAAGAGGTGAGCGTCCGTGACACCGGCCTGCTGAAGGGCATCAGCATTCCCGGTCACCTTGGCTGGAACATCGTGCAGCTCGGTGTGCTCGCGCAGATCGACACGCGTGAGCCGTACTACTTCCCGCTCTCGGGCAACCTCGCGCTCCTCTCGGTCTGGTACGCGAATGGCGCGTATGGGAGCGAGTTCACGTACGCGCGCGCCACCATCGACCTGCGCCACTACCAGCCGTTGGGCGGCGGGCATGTCTTCGCGGCGCAACTGCTCGCCGACGGCGTGCTCGGCACCATTCCCTTCGACCGCATGCCGCAGATCGGCGGCATGACGATCCTGCGCGGTCTCTGGGACGGGCGCTACCGCGACAAGGGGATCGTGGCGCTGCAGACCGAGTATCGCACCGCGGCCTGGCACCGGTTCGGCGGCACGGTGTTTGCTTCCACGGGCACCGTCGGCAGCTCGCTGCGCGACCTCGCGGTGCGGCAATTCATCGTGGCCGGTGGCGTTGGCCTGCGTTTTGCTCTAACGGACGACGACCGACTCAACGTGCGCATCGATCGCGGGTGGTCCCGCGGCACGTCGGGCACCTACTTCACGCTCGGCGAGGCCTTCTAGATGAGGATCCCCATGGCAAGCAGCGGCTTCCGCACGACGATGTGCGCGGCGCTGGTGGCGCTCAGCGGCAGCACGATGGCCGGCGCGCAAACGGCGGACACGACCACGGCCGCGCCCAAACCGGCGCCCAAGGATTCGGGCCGACTCGTGAGCAACACGGGGCTCGTCGCGTCGCCGCTCCTGATCTATTCGCCCGAAACCGGCTACGGCGGCGGTGCAGGGCTCGTCTGGGTGCGCGCGAGCGACGCGCCGGGCCAGCGCCCCAGCACGTATCAGACGTCATTTCTCGCCACGGAGACGTCGCAGTTCAGCTTCGTCGCCAACGGCGACCTGTGGACCGAGGGCAACATGAACCGGTTCACGGGCGAACTCACGGTGCAGCGTGCTCCGACCAAGTTCTTCGGCATCGGCCCGTACGCGAACATGAATCCGCCGGAGAAATTCGTGCCGAGCACGGTCCGGTTGATACTCACGGCCCAGCACCGCGTTGCCAGCAAGTTCTTCGTCGGGCTGCGCTACTACTTCGATGTCTCCCAGCTGAGCGACATCAAGGCGGGCCCGATCAAGCAGGGCACCGTGCCCGGCGCGCCGAACGGATGGTTCGTCTCGACGCTCGCCGTGCAGGCCACCTACGACACGCGCGATCGCTACTACTTCCCGCTGCACGGCAGCCAGGTGCTGGTGCAGGTCAACCGCGCCGACCCGATTCTCGGCAGCGAACTCAACTACTGGCGCGGCGTGCTCGATGCGCGCTGGTATCACGCCGTCATCGGCGAGCACACGCTCGCGCTGCAGTGGTGGGCCGACGGTACCGCGGGCGGCAGTCCGCCGTTCGAGCGCATGCCGCGCCTCGGCGGCCAGAACCTCGTGCGCGGTTTCTTCGGCGGCCGCTACCGTGATGCGTACGCCACCGCTTTCACCGCGGAGTATCGCTCGGCGCCGTGGTTCGACCAGAAGCGCGACCTGCTCTGGCGCGTCTCGAGCGTGGCCTTCATCTCGACCGGAACGGTGGCGCCGCACATCCGCGACTTCATGATGCAGAACTTCCAGGTGGCGGGCGGCATCGGGTTGCGCATTGCGCTCACCAAGCCCGACCGCCTCAACCTCCGCATCGATCGCGGTTGGGGGCCGGGCTCGACGGCCACTTACTTCACGGTCGGCGAGGCGTTCTGATCGCACGGACGCTGCGCGCAGGCCGGCGACTCGGCGGCTTGGGACTCCTCGCCCTTGCCGCTGCGGGCGCAGCCGGGGCGCAGGGCAGCGACACCACGCGCGCGGCACGCGACACCATGCGGCTTGCGCGCGACACCCTGCCGCGCGTGCCGGTCGACACCGCGCCGCGCGTTCCGCTCGACACGAGCGATGGGTCGCTCGGACCGTTCGTGCTGCCGGGCATTTTCTACACCCCGGAAACGGGGCTCGGCTTCGGCATCGGGGCGCTCTGGGTCAAGGGCAATCGCGATCATGTCACGCGGCCCTCGAACTACTCGCTCAACGCCATTGCGACGCGCAACGGCCAGTTCACGCTGGGCGTGAGCACCGACAGCTGGACGTCGAAGAACGAATGGCACCTCACCTTCGATGGCCTGATCTCCAAGTATCCGTACCGCTTCTACGGCATCGGTGCGGCGGGCATCGACACCGGCGAGAAGTACACGCCGACGATGCGCATCGTCACGGTCACCGCACAGCGCATGATCCTGCCCGGGATGTTCGCCGGCTTTCGCGTGGGCTACGACGACGTGGAAGTCACCGACGTCGATCCTGCGGCGCTGCTCAACGGCGCGGCGGGTCACGACGGATGGAAGCTCGTGACGCTTGGGCTCATGGCCAATCGCGACACGCGCAATCGCTACTACTGGCCGTCGCAGGGCACCTTCGCGAGCATCTCCGCGTACCGCGCCTTCGCGCATCTCGGCTCGACGCACCCGTTCACGCGCGTCACCCTCGACGGCCGGCACTACCTCACGCTCACCGGCGAGCACGTGCTTGCGCTGCAGGGCTGGGCCGACCTCACCGATGGCAAGGTGCCGTTCGACCGGTTGCCGCAACTGGGCGGCCAGACCATCGCCCGCGGCTTCCTCGTCGGCCGCTTCCGCGACCAGCAGGCAGCGGCACTTCAAGCCGAATATCGATCGGCGCCGTTTCGCGTCATCGAAGACGTGAAGCGGCTGAGTGTCGTCGTCTTCACGTCGCTCGCGAGCACCGCGCCGGTGCTGGCGCAGTTCGCGAGCGACCGCACGCACGTCACCGGCGGCTTCGGGCTGCGCTACGCGCTCTCCCTGCCCGATCGCTACAACCTGCGGCTCGACTACGGCATGGGCCGTGGAACGGGCGCGTTCTCGATCACGGTGGGCGAGGCGTTCTAGCTCGGCATGCGACGGGCGGGCTGGCATTGCGCCATGCGCCGCGCCTTCAGCCCCGCTGAGCGCCGTTCCCTGACATATTCCACTCCATGCTCCGCAGAACCTTTCTCTACCTCTCGAACCAGCCCCAGGTCTTCGGGTTCGTCCGCTCGAACGGCCTCGCGCGTTCCTTCGCGAACCGCTTCGTGGCTGGCGAAACCGTCGCCACGGCCATCGCCGCCGTGCGCGAGCTCAACGCCAAGGGGATCACCGCCACCCTCGACCTCCTCGGCGAGTCCGTCTCCAACGAAGCCGAGTCGCGCGCGCAGCAGAAGGAATACCTCGACCTGCTCGACGCCATCCAGCGCGAGAAGCTCGATGCGAACGTCTCGCTCAAGCTCACCGCGATGGGCATGGACATCGACGAGGAGCTCTGCGTCGGCATCATGCGTGGCATCCTGGATCGTGCCCGCGACTACGGCACCTTCGTGCGCCTCGACATGGAGTCGAGCGCGTACACCGAGCGCACGCTCAAGCTCTTCGAGGACCGGCTCTACCCGAACTGGCGCGCGCAGGTCGGCATCGTGCTGCAGTCGTACCTTCGCCGCACCGCCGCCGACGTCGAACGCGCCATCGAGCTCCAGTGCCGCGTGCGCCTCTGCAAGGGTGCCTACAACGAACCGGCCACCGTCGCCTTCCCGGACAAGGAAGACGTCGACAAGACGTACGTGCAGTGCATGCAGCGGCTGCTGGTCGCGGGC
>JANYHJ010000150.1 GCA_025359135.1 Gemmatimonadota bacterium
GTCGGTGCTGCCCGGCATCGCGGCGCGCATGGATGCGCTGATCGCATCGGGGCACGGCGCCGATGACCTCGCCGTCATCGCCAAGGAATCGGTGCAGTAGCGAACCACGATCGACCGGATGCACGTCGCCCCCGGCAACCACGCATGGTTGCCGGGGGCGCGTCGTTCGAGTGCCGGGTGCGGCTAGTTGCGCCGTCCGCCGCCCAGCAGTTGCACGATGGCGAGGAACATGTTGAGCAGGTCGAGATAGATCTGCACCGCGGCCATCACGTAGTCGTCCGGACCGTAGACGTTCTTGAGACGCCACGTGTCGAAGATCAGCAGGCCGCTGAAGACGAGCACGGTCGCGCCGGCAATCCAGAGGCTCGCGAGCGAGCTCTGGAAGAACATGTTGAGCAGCGACGTCGCGATCAGCACCCAGAGCCCGACGGTGAAGAAGGAGCCGAGCGCGCTGAAGTCGCGACGGCTCACCCAGGTGTAGGCCGTGAGCACGCCGAAGGTCGAGAGCGTGAGCGCGCCCGACTGCCAGATGAGGTCCGGGTTGTTGCGGCTGAAGTAGGCCAGGAACGGCGCGATCGCCACGCCCTCGACGAGCGTGAAGAGCAGGACGAAGCCGACGTTCGCCGGGAACTGCGTGCGCACCCGCGTCGCCATGAGCAGCGGCGCGAAGGTGATGAGCAGCATGATGAACGGATGGCGCGCCGAGAACTCGAGCAATCCCGGCTGCGAGAGCCCGAGGGCCGCGCCGGCGATGGTGAAAAAGATCGAGACGAAGACGAGGCCGTACGTCCGTCGCACGAGCGTCGCGCGCTCGGCGCCGGTCCGGACCAGTTGCCCCGTGATGGGATACGAGAAACCCACGGTCTGGCTCCTGTTGCGAGGGGATGCTGAAATATAACAGGGCGACACGCCCGGATGGGGTGTCGCCCTCTGTGGTTAACCCCTTGCAGCGCCGAAAGTTCCGGCGCTGATCGTGGTGTTACGCGCGCTTGTGCAGCGTCACGGCGCCGTTGATCGACTTGAGCTCGATTGCACCACCGCCGGTGCCGATGTGCCCCGCGAGGCGCCGCCGGCTCAGGTTGCCGACCGTCGTGATCGCGAAGTCGCTGGCGATGCCGCCGTTCATCGCGCTCATCTCCAAGTCGCCGGCGAGTTCGGCCGGGCCGGTCACGTCCACGGTGCCGTTGACAGTCCTGGCCGAGACGCGCGTGGGCACGCCCTTGATGTCGCCCTTCACGTTGCCGTTGACCGTCTTGAGCTCGAGCGCGCCCGATTCGGTCGAGGCGGTGACGCTGCCGTTGATGCCGTGCACGAGCACGTCGCTCGTGGCGCCGACCACGGTGACGCTGCCGTTGACGTCGCGCACGTCGAGCTTGACTCCGGCGGGCAGCTGCACGACGAAGTTCACCTCGACGCGCGAGGTGAAGCGGAACTTCTGCCAGAAGCTCGCGCCCGACGGGCTGTACTCACCCGACTCGCAGCGGTCCGAGCTGCTCCAGTTGGCGCAGACGGCCAGGCCGTTGCCGACGGCGTTGCTGACGACATGCACCGGCTCGGGCCGCGAGCCCTGCGTGACGCCCTGCGCGACGATCGAGACCTGCCCGTCGCGGGCCGCTTCGACGCGCACCGAGCCGCTGACGTTGCGGATCGAGAGGGTCTGGCCGGCGGCGAGCTGGTTGTGCAGCTCGAAATGCGGCACGGGGGTGTTGCCGCCGCACGCGACGAGGAGGAGAATCGCGGCGAGCGGGAGGATGGCGCGGAGAGACCGGCGAAGCATGGGCAGCTCGGCTGCTGGGGGTATTGTCATTACGGACGCGAGCGGGGCCGGGTTTCGCGTGGAAACCCGGCCCCGTCGGCTGATTGCCTGCTGGTCGATCGCCGTGCCCGGGACGACAGCGCCCCGCCTGGGTGCTCCCCTTTACGGCGCGACGCGGCGCAGGCGCACGTCGCCGTTGACCGTCTTCATTTCGATGGCCGGACCGCCCTTGCCGAGGGTGGCGTTCAAGCGGCGCGGGTTGAGCTTGCCCGAGATCGTGACGGGGAAATCGCTCGAGACGCTGCCGTTGACCGTGCTCATGGAGAGCTCGGCGTCCGCGTTCTCCGGCACCTGCACGATGACGGTGCCGTTGATCGTGCTGAAGCGCAGGTCGCGGTTGTTGCGCTGTCCCATGCGGGCGCGCACGTCGCCGTTGACGGTGCTGGCTTCGACCGGGCCGCCGTTGGACGCGGCCCACACCGAACCGTTGACGCTCGTCGCCTCGACTTCGGCGGTGGCATCCTCGACGGAGACCTCGCCGTTGACCGAGCTCACGACGACGCGCACGCCGGCCGGGAGCTTGACCACGAACTCGACCGAGACGTCGTTGCGATTGCGGCGCCAGCCGCCGTCGCCTCGCGAGTGGTAGCCGCGTTCGTCGCAGCTCGCGTTCTCGACCCAGAAGGCGCAGACGAGGATATCGCCGTTCGCGCTCGTCTTGACCTGCTCGATGCGCACGTCGGCCGGATCGCCGCGGCGCCAGCGCTTGGTAGCGGTGATCGACGCGCGATCGCCGTCGGCCTTGGTGACGCGGATGGCGCCGTTCAGGTTGCGCACGAAGAGGGTGCGTCCCTTCTCCATGCGGCCGTCCCAGGTGAAGTCGGGACCCTTCGACGACTCACGGTCACGCGAGGCGTCGCGGTCACGATCACGGTCCTGCGCGGCGGCGAGCGCCGGCGCGGCCACGAGCAGGGCGAAGACGAGGGTGCGTCGCATGGTCAATCCTCCCGGTGCTTGGCCGAACGCGCGCCGGCCTTCTCGATGGTGATGTCGCCGCTGAAGGTGCGCACGGTGACGCGCGCCCCGCCACCGCTCAGGGTGAACTCCATGGTCTTCGACTTGCGCGTCATGTTCCCCTCGGAGGGGAGCAGCGTCATGGGGATCGAGCTGTCGACCGAGCCGCTGAAGGTGCTGACGCTGAACGAGGCGCCGACGCCGTCGGGCATGGCGAGCTCGACGTCACCCGAGTGCGACTTGAACTCGTAGCGGCCGCTCTTGTCGATCGAGCCACGGTACTCGATGCCGCCGCTCACCGTCTCGGCGCGCACGTTGCCCGACTTCGCGTCGCGCAGCGAGATCTCGCCGCTCACCGACTCGACGTCGAGGTCACCGGCGAGCGCGGAGAGCTTGACGTCCCCGCTCACGCTCTGGGCGCGGATGGGGCCGGCGAGGTTGCTCGCGGTCACGTCGCCCGAGACCGTCTCGAGGGTGACACGATCGGTGGCGTCCTCGACATGGATCGAGCCGCTGATGCTGCGCGCTTCGACGCCGGCCTTGATGCCGGTGACGGTGACGTCGCCCGAGACGTTGCGGGCGATGACGCGCGTGCCGACCGGCACCTGGATGCGGAACTCCGATTCGCCCATGCGGTTGCGGCGCGAGCGCACCTCGATGCTGATGCGCGAGGCGCTGTAGTCGGCCCGCAGGTATCCGTACTCGGTATAGGCGTAGATCTTGGCCTGGCGTCCGCTCGACGGCGTCACGGTGATGGTGCCCGAGACCTGCGTGAGGTCGAGCGTGCCGCCAGCGGCAAAGTTGAAGGTCGTGTCGATCTTGGTGACGTCGCCGTCACTGCTGCCGCGATCAAAGCGATCCGACCGCTCGGGGCGTTCGGGTCGCTCGGCGCGTTCCGGACGTTCGGGACGCTCCCGCGACTGGGCCAGCAGGGCGACGGGCTGCGCGACCGACGCGACGAACGCGCAGGCGGCGACAAGGCGGAAGGTGCAACGGGGCATGATCATCTCAGGCACGAGGCGGCAGCAGGGCTGCGGTCCGAAGGAGCTGGAGCTTCTTGTCGAGGGTCGTGGCGAGCTGGTCGCCGAGTCCGGTGTTGGCAGGGTCGCGCAGGATCGCGTTGCGGCTCTCGGCGATGGCGTTGTCGATGACCTTGAGGCTCTTCTCGAGCACGGCGAGCGTCCTGGGATCGAGCTCGCTGCGGCGCTGCACGAGGATGCCGCGCAGGGCGCCGATTTCGGCGTCATAGGTGCGCTCGACACTCATGAGCGCCCCTTGGCTGCTGACCGCGCGCGATGCGCGGGAGGCGCCACGCTGGGAGCCGAGCACGGCGCCGCGCGCGTTGGTGACATCGTTGCGCGCGACATCGTGCAGCGCCGCGAGCGCCTCGGCGCGCACATCCGGGCTGGCGATCTGGCTGATGGTGTGGCCTGCGTACGTCCAGGTGACACCGGCCGTGACGGTCACGAGTGCGGCGGCGGCGGCGACCTGCGCCATCCAGCCGAAGCGGCGCGGTGTCGCGATGCCCGTGTTGACGGGACGGGTGGCGAGTTCGACGATCGGCGTCTTGATGCGCGACTCGATGCCGGCCCAGAGGTCACGCGAGGGCTGGAGTTCGGGCAGCGAGGCGGCTTCCGCGTTCGGCACGTCGAGCGACGCGAGCAGGGCACTGCAGCGCGAGCAGCTGCGGACATGCGCCCCGACGGCGGTGGAACGCGACGCATCGAGCGTCCCGTCCAGCCACCCGGCGAGCAGCGCGTCCATCTGTGCACACGTCATGAGGTCGGTCATCGGTCGAGTTTCTCCCGGAGCAGCATGCGAGCCCGGTGGAGCTGGGCCTTGCTTCCACCGCTGGTGATGCCGAGCTGTTCGGCGATCTCCTCGTGGCGGAATCCTTCCACGTCGTGCAGGACGAAGATGCGGCGGGCGCCGGGTGGCAGCGTGGCGATGGCGTCCTCGAGGTCGAGGCGCACGCCGGGAGCCGCATTCCCGCGCGGATGGACGATCTCGTCGAGTTCGTCCTCCTCGGAACCGAAGCGCTTCCGGTCCCGTCCCGCACTCTTCCGCTGGTTGAGCACGACGTTGACCGCCATGCGATGGAGCCAGGTGGAGAACGCGCTCTCCCCGCGGTACTGCGCCAGCTTGTCCCACGCCCGCACGAACACGTCCTGGGTCAGCTCCTCGGCGAGCGCGCGGTCGGCGACCATGCGCATGCAGAGGGAGAAGACGCGTCCCGTATTCGCGCGGTAGAGTCGCTCGAATGCACGGCGATCACCGGCCGCAGCGAGTGCGGCATCGGCAGTCTGCGACGAGTCGTCGCCTGGCCGTTGTTCGATCAAAGCCACTGCGGTCATGTGGGAAGTCGGGTCCGGTCTTCTCGCACAGTGAGATACCGGAATGACACGGAAGGTTTGAAGATGCGGCGCGGGGTCAACGCGGTGACCGAATAAAAGCCGAACCCACGTTGTTCCTCACGAGACGGAGGAGGCTTTTCCGCAGTGGAACTCAAGCGTGCCTACGCCACGATCTCGAGCAGATCGCGCATCCCGTGCGCGAGGGCATCGGGTCGTTCGCCCTCGAGCGTGGCGCGATCGAACGGACCCCAGAGTGCGCCGCACGTGCGCGTGCCTGCGCCGCGACCCGCCTGCAAGTCGAACGGCGAGTCGCCGATCATCCACGCGTGCGCGGCATCCGCCTTGAGCGCATCGAGGGCGAAGCGCACGGGCGCCGGATCCGGCTTGTGCACCAGCGTGCTCTCGAGCCCGACGATGACGCTCATGTACCGCGTCATGCCGGCCCAGTCGAGCGCCTTGGTGGCCATGCGCACGCCCTTGCTGGTGACGACGCCGAGCGCATGGCCACGCGCGTGCAGTTCGTGCACGACCTCAAGTGCATCGGGATAGGCGCGGATCAGGTTGTCGTGTTCGGCGCCCTGGTGTTCGCGGTAGCGCGCGATGAGGTGAGCCGCGTCGGCGTCATCCTCGGCCCACGCGCCGAGCATGAAGGGCAGGGGGCGACCGAGTTGGGAGAGCCACCACGCGTCGGTGGGCGCGCGTTCGCGGCCGGCGAACGCGTGGGTCATCGAGCCGAGGATGAGGCCGATGGTGTCGACGAGCGTGCCGTCGAGATCGAAGAGGACGGCGCTGGGCGAAGTCGTCACGGCGCGGAAGTTACGCGCAGGCCAGTGTCCGTGCGGCAGAGGGGCCCTAGAGCGCCGCCAGCGCTGCGAGCCAGTGATCGTCGTCGTGTGCATGCGCAGATTCGAGGGAGCGGAGCGTCGCATCGCGCCGCGCGGTTGGAGGTTGTTCGAGCGTGAGTCGCGCGCGCGCCGCGAGATCGGCGCGCAGGGCGCGCGCATGCGGCGCGGCGCGCGCGATGGTAGTGGCCAGGCGCGCGAGGGCGCGTCGTTGCTCGCGCGACGGCGGCGCGGCCTCGCGCGTGACCCCGGCGAGTTGCGCGGCGCCGCGCTGTCGCTGCCACTCCGCGAGTGCCGCGACGGCGCCGTCGTCGTTGGCGTGCAGTGCCGTCGCGACGCCGACGAGCTCGAGCGCTCGCAGGATCGCGACGGGATCGTCGGTGGGGCCGTCGCCTGCGTGCGCCACGAGGTGCAGCGTCGTGTCCGTTGGCCATCGGCCATGTGTCGCGATCCAGACACCGTGCGGCGTGGACAGGCTCGCTGGACCCGGCACTGCATGCGCATCCCGCGCCTTACGCACATCAGGCGTCTCACGCGTCTCACGCACAGCAGGTGCAGCAGGTGCAGCAGGTGCAGCAGGTGCAGCACGCGCATCACGTGCTCCCTCCGCTTCCCAACGCTCGAGCACGACGCGGAGCTGTTCGCGCGCCTCCATGCTGCTGTGCGCGGGAGGTGCAGCGCCGTGAATCGCCGCTGCACCGAGCGAGAGCGCGCCGATGGCGTCGACGGCATCCGCAAGCTTGGCGCGCAGGCGCGCCTGCACGCGCACCACGGCTTCGCTGCTGGCCGGTGGCGCGATCGAGAGCACGCGGACGCTCGCAGCGAGCGAACCCGGCCGCACGACGCGACCGACACGCTGCTCGAGCCGCGCGGGAGTCCACGGCAGGTCGAGGTGCACCACGCAGGTCGCGTCCTGCAGGTTCATCCCTTCGGCGAGCAGGTCGGTGGCGATGAGCAGGCGGATCTCGTCGCGCGCGGGCGGTGCGCGCAGACCGCGAGCGCGAGGTGCGAACCGCGCCAGGGCCTCCTCGCGCCGGAGGCGGCCGCCAGCGACCTCCGCGCCCTCCGCCGTGAGCACACCAACGCCCGAGTCGTATCGCAGCAGCCGGAAGAGGGCGCGTGCGGTGTCGGCGCTGTGCGTGAAGGCGAGCACGCGCGCAGCGCGCGCTCCATTCACGAGGGCGCGCAGGTGACCCGCGCGCGCCGCATCGCGTGGCGATGTCCCGGCGCGCAGGCGGGCGAGGAGTTCGCGCACGCCGTCGGCGTGGGTGGTCACCTGTGCGAGCAGTGCGGCGCTGTCGGCGCGTGCGGGCAGCGGCGCGCTCACGAGGAGCGGCAGCGCGAGCTGTTGCGCGCCGTCGGCAAAGGTCCAGGCTGCGAGTTCGGCCCGCGTCGGGTGACGTCCCTCGAGGAGCGCGTCGCCAAGCGCGGACGCCATGGCGAGACGGCGCATGAGCGCGGCCACGAGCGCGGCATCGCTCGACGCCCACGCCCGCACGAGTCCGAGGGTGACGAGCGCGTCGGCGTGGCCGCCGTCGCGCGGTGGCAGTGGAGCCGCGAGGCGCATGATGGCGTCGAGCAGGTCGTCACCATCGGGTAACGCGAGCGGTGCGGCGCGTTCGACGGCCGGCCGTGGCGGCGGCGCCGTGAGCGAGGCGTCGGTGCGGCGCACCACGAGCGCCTGCAGCTCCTCGAGCGCCGCGCGGTGGGCGCGCTCGCCCATGACGAGCGAGAGCACGCGCGCGAGGTCGCGCCGCGCGTTGTGCACGGGCGTGGCGGTGAGGAGCAGCAGCGCACGCCTCCGTCCCTGCGCGGCGAGGGCGCGATGGCGACGAGTGGACGGCGTGCGCGCGTGGTGCGCCTCGTCGACGATCACGAGCGGTGCGGCGTCGCGCGGATCCACGCCGCGGCTCAACGCATCGAACGAGACGAACGGCAGGGGTGGCATGCCGGCCTGCTGCGCGGCTCGCACCCACTCGCCGCGCAGCGCCGCCGGTGCGACGACGAGCGCCCCGCCCAGCTCGCGGGCGATCGCGAGCGCGACGAACGTCTTGCCGAGTCCCACCTGGTCGGCGAGCAGCGCGCCGCCGTGTCGCGCGATGAGCGTCATGCAGCGCGCGACGGCGTCCTGCTGGTGCGCATGCAGCGTGATCGCGCCCAGCGTAGCGACGTCGCGCGGCTCCGCATGTCGCCACGAGTCGAGCACGCGGTGCGCGAAGGCCGTGCGCAGTCGTGCGGCAGCGCTCACGGCCGCCACCAGGCGAGCAGTGGCTCGAGTGCATCACGCCGCAGCCGGTAGGCGCGTGCGGCGGCATCGATCAGCGCGTCATCGTCGGGCGCCGTGCCAGCGAGGGCCTCGCGCGCGAGCGGTGCGAGCGTACGCACCGCATGCGGCCAGTCGGCCGGCACGGGCAGGAGCGAGAGCGTCCAACCGAGATAGCGGCGATAGCCACCGCGCGCGGGCTCGGCGAGCGCGTCGAGGGGTTAGGAGATATCGGCTTGTGCGTGTCCTTCCGAACTCATTGATACCGCCGTCGACGTCCTCGCTAAAGCAAGCGAGCCTGGGATGGATCCGGTTGGCGGCGCGCGCTCTGTGGTGTCGGGCACTCTACCACACCCCAGAAATTCTCATGGAACTCCATGATGCAAAGCGCGCTCCGAGTGTCGGTAGGATGACGAGCAAACAAGTACGAGAAGACTCCTCGCTGCACGCAAGTCCAGCGCTTGGGGCGAAACCGCTCCGTATGGCTCACGGCTACGAGCGCCAGAGGACGTGTCTCCTCAAAGGTGAAGGGAAACATGCCTTTGCTGCGGAAACGGTTACCCACGGGACTCGTTCG
>JANYHJ010000001.1 GCA_025359135.1 Gemmatimonadota bacterium
CCGACGTGCAGGCGGCGGTTCACGCGGCTGAGAGTACGAGAACGCTGTACGAAAGCGCGTTGGCCAGCAACTACAACCATTGATATGACTCTGCAGCTCAACTTTGGTCGTTAGCCATTCCAGGTACCACCGATGTCAAGCTCAACACAACAGACAATTGCTACCGGCGCAACTTCACTGACGCACGCTACTCGTCCAGCGCGCGCCCTGATTGGCTGGATGAAGGAGGGCGAAGCGCAGTTGATGCTCGCCGAGCGCGTCACGGACAATGCACAGTCGAAGCTCCATGCGGAGAGAGCCTCCGCTGCACGGCAAGCCGTCGCAGCCCGCACACCGTTTGCGGACGATCAACAGACTCTAGAGGAGCCCGGTGGTGAGTTGAAGTCTCATGTCGCTGCACTGACTTCCCACAATGACTTCAAGCCATTTGAGAGTGAAGGCTGGTCGGTCAAGATCGCCGATCTTGGAAGGGTGATCGCACTACAACCGATGGTTTTCTGGGATCACGCACAGGAGCGAACTAGCTCTGCGTCCGCTGACAAAATGTCTGATCTGGCTAACATTACGATCCCGATTCGTTCGGCCACTGAAACCCTACCG
This sequence comes from Gemmatimonadota bacterium, assembly GCA_025359135.1. GTDB lineage: Bacteria > Gemmatimonadota > Gemmatimonadetes > Gemmatimonadales > Gemmatimonadaceae > JACPPC01. The sequence goes on from JANYHJ010000001.1 coordinate 601, forward strand.
CTGCAGTTCGATCCTGCTCGGAACACTTGGCTTATTTCGTCTCGCAATCCGAATCTGAAAATCGCGGGCCAGTTTAATGGACCGGTAGACATCGGTGCGGGTCAAAAACTGACCGCGTGTGGGTTCCTAGTGACGGTCATGCCGTCATTCGTTCAAGTGGTCCGATACCGTGGCCGCCTGCTATTGCGAGACGGTTACCACCGGTCTCTTGGGTTAATCGCGAGAGGGATCACACGTGTTCCGGTTCTATTTCGGGAGTTTGGCGAGTTCGAGCCCCTCGGCCTCGGGGTTGGGATGCTAGCTGATGCGGCGTACCTCGGGCAGCGCCCTCCGCTTCTCGCTGACTACCTTAGCGAAGCTGTCGCTGCAGAAGTAAATCTGCCCGCCACTCAGAAGATGATCGTTGTGCAAGGAATGGAGATGAACCCAATTGGGTAAGGATGCCAAGCCAGCGTTGCCGCTGAGGGGGGTGACGGCGCGACATCATTGGGTTGAGCCTGCGACCACTTGCAAGCACTGAACTTACAAAGGGCGAGCGGCTCTCGCCTCACCGCACGCGCGCACTCAGCGTCCGCACGATCTGCCACGCGCCGGTGCGCCGCGACAGCAGATCCATGTACACGAATTCGCCGTGCCGCTCCGTCCCCTCCTCGACCCACCGCGCCGTCACGCCCAACTGCGCCATCGCCACGTTGCCAGCACCTGCACCTGCATCTGACCCGGCGCGCACGCGAGCAGCCGGCGTCGATTCCCTCCACCCCCTGATCTCTCGCGATGTCCAAGTACCTCATCTCCTTCCCCAACGCCGCCATGATCATCCCACCCGGCGAGCTGGAGGCCGTCAGCCGCGACGCGCACGCCGTCATCGACGAGGCCAAGGCCGCGGGCGTCTACGTCTTCGGTGGCGGCATCGACGAGTCGGTACCGCCCGTGCTTGTCGCGACCGACGGCCGAGTGACCGAGGGCGGCTACGCATGGGCGCCCGCGCTTGATGGCGGCTTCTGCGTGCTCGAGATTGCGACGCGCGACGAAGCGGTCACCTGGGCGGCGCGCATCGCCAAGGCCTGCCGTTGCGATCAGGAGCTGCGCGTCTTCATGTTCGACCCGCAGTCCTGACGTGGACGAAGCAGGACTGACGTGACCCTTCCAGTGGAGGACCTGCCCGTGCGCGCGATCCTCGTCACATGCGTCCTCCTCGCCGGCGTCGCCGCTGCTGCACCCGCGCAGGCGACCAAGGCCGCGTTCCAATCCCAGGTGACCGCCCTCACGCCGCACTTGGGCACGGGCGACACCGCCGGCGTCGGCGCGATCTTCGCCAAGCTCGACGACATCATGAACGCGCACGTCGCGTCGCTCTCGGCCACGCTCAAGGACGTGCAGACGCGCTACGAGACGCACCGCACGACGGCTGGCGCGAACTTCGCGCAGGCGCACGCGCAGTCCACCCCTGCGCGCGACAGTGCGGTCAAGGACGAGCAGGCGCGTCTCCTCAAGGAATACGAGGGAGTGAAGTCGGCCAAGGATCGGCTTGCCACGGCGCAGGGTGTCGTCGACCGGATGCGCACGCTGCGCACCAGTCTCAAGAGCGGCAAGGACGAGATCCTCGCCAAGCTCGAACGGTTCGCCGGCACGTTCTGAGCTTCACGTGCGTCAGCGCGTGCGACGCCCCACCTGCGTCTTCACCCACTTTGCCATCGCGTCGAAGTAGCCGGGGGCGTAGTGCGTGCGCACGCGGCGACCGCTCACGAGCGTGAACTCGATGATGCCGTGGTCCGCGTGCGGAAAGATGCGCGTCGTCACCGGCTTGCCTGCCGCGCGCAGCCGCGCGAGCACCGCGATCGTCGGACCAGGCGGCGCCTCGATGTCATCACCGCCCAGCAGCCAGAGCATCGGAACGTCGAGCCGCTCGAGCGTCGGCACGGGATCGTAGAACGGATCGATGTACGTCTCGAACATGCGCGGCACGACCTGCTTGGCCTGCTCCATGCCCATCTGCACGAGCGAACCGGCCCACGTCTCCATCGTCTTGAGCTCACCCAGCCACGCGCGATCCCGATACTGCGCGAGCTTCGCCTCCACCTCGCCCCACCCGTCCACGAACTTGCGTTCGGCCGTGTGGTGGATGGCCGAGTTGAGCTCCTCGAACTCGCGGATGTCCGCGTCGCCGTAGCCACGCTCGCGCAACTTGAGCGGTGCCTCGAGCCGGTCCTCCTCCGACACGGGCATCGCCATGCCGTAGCCCACGAGCACGAACTTGACGCCGCGGTCCTTGGACGCCGCGAGCGGCGCCACCCATCCGCCCTGGCTGAACCCGGCGAGCCCGATGTGTGTCGTGTCCACGTCGGGCCGCGTGCGCAACCAGTGCGTGGCCGCCACCACGTCATCCGACAACGTGCTGAAGAGCTGCAGGTATTGTCCGCCCGACTTGCCGGTGCCACGCTTGTCGAACACGAGCATCGCCACACCCTGCGCGGCGAAGAAGTACGGATCCCACATCCGGTCCACTGATGGCGTCGCGTCGGAACCGTGCACGAACACCACCACGGGCCACGGCCCTCGTCCGGCGGGTCGCACCAGCTTCGCGAACAGCGTGATCTCCCCGCTCGCGATGCGCGCGGTGTCTTCCACGACAGGCACGCGCACGCCGACACGCGCGGGCCGGCCCACTTCGCGAACCGTCAGCGTCGCCTCACCGCGCGCGCTCCGTCCCGCCTCATAGCGCACCCGTGGCGGCGTCACGCCCGCCCACGTCGTATCGGAGGTCCACGTGGCCGAGTCGACGCGAGCGAGGTGATGCGCTTTGCCCGTGGCAAAATCCACGTAGCGCCACCCACTGTCGGTCTGATCCGCGCGATGGAGCGCAGCAAAGCGCTCGCCCGCGAACCGGTACGCGCCCACCACCGGCTCGGAGGGCGTCGTGCCGGCCTGCCCCGCGATCTTTCCGGGCGACCCGAGCCATGCGATGGTGGCAAGAAGGGCAACCAGCAGGCGAGGCGCGCGCATCAACGGAGCTCCAGTGGGGACGCTCGCCTTACGACGGGGACGCAACGCCGAGTTTCAACAGGGCGAGACGAGCGGATTCGACGCCCGCCAGATGAAGGCCCGCGCGCTTGTCTTCGCGACCTGAACGACCTGCCGTCGCACGCCTAGCTTTCCGTGGTGACCTTACCCGCGCCCGCCTGCTCCCGATGACCCCGTGGGTCTCCGGCCTCCTCATCGCGAACATCCTCGTCTACGCGCTCACGCAGTACGCGTTGCCGGGGATCGCGCAGTACCTCGTCTACATCCCGCAGTACATGCTCGAACAACCGTGGGGCATCCTCACCTACATGTTCGTGCACGGCGGCTTCACGCACATCCTCTTCAACATGATGGGGCTCTACTTCTTCGGGCCCCGTCTCGAGCTGCAGCTCGGCTCCTCGCGCTTCGCGCAGCTCTACTTCGTCTCCGGCATCACGGGCGCGCTGCTCCAGACCGCGATGGCACCCAATGTCGCGCTCCTCGGCGCCTCGGCCGGCGTCTTCGGCGTCATGCTCGGCTTCGCGACCTTCTGGCCGCGCGAGCGGATCTACATCTACGGCGTCATTCCGGTCGAGGCGCGCGTGCTCGTGATCCTCACCACGATCCTGGCGCTCTTCTCGGGGTTCAGTGGCGGCGGGGGTGGCACGGCGCACTTCGCCCATCTGGGCGGATACGCCGGCGCGTGGGTCTACCTCCGCGTGCTCGAGCGCAACGCCGGCGCGGGCTCGCGCGCGTTCGTCGCGCAGCAGCATCCCACCTCGCGCGCCAGCGAACGCGCCGTCGCCGAACGCATCACCACCATCAACCTCGACGGCGTGCACGCGCTCAACCGCGAGGAGATCAACCGCATCCTCGACAAGATCGGCGCGCAGGGCATGGCGAGCATCACGCCGCAGGAGCGCACCTTCCTCCTCAACTTCGTGCCACCCGACGACCGCAAGAAGTGGGTGTCGTGAGTGCGTTCGGCAGCGCGCTGGAGTGCGCTGCCGAACGCGACACGCAGGCGCGCGTCGTTACCGGATGCGCGTGCGCTGCACCATCCAGACTCTGCCCGCGGCTGACGCCCGGCGTGCGCGTGCCCATCAGGTAGCTGCTCCAGTCGAGGTTGGCGGGAAAGCGGATGTTCAGGTCGCCACCGAAGGCGATCAGCACGAGCAGCAGTCACGCGATCCGGGCACGTCCCTGCACGCCCGCGCGCCCGTTTCCGCTGCCGCGCGCGCCACCCCGCGATGGCAGCCTTGCCGAGCGCTCGATAGCCTTCAGCGAGTTCGCCTCTGCGCTCGCACGAGTCCCTCCCCCGGCACTTCGCGCGATGCATCGCCCCCTCTCCGGAGCTCCCCCGATGTGGCGTCGTGCACTGCAGATCGCCGCCGTGCTGCTCGGCCTCCATGCGGCCATCACGTTCGTCGTCGCGTTTACCGTCTTTCCCGGCGCTCCGTTCGAACGCATGGCCTTCGCGCAGCACGGCTTCAACTTCGCCTTCCTCGCGCTGCTCAACATCCAGCTCCTGCGCGGAAGGGCGGCGGCGTTGCACATCGCGGTGCTCGTCGCCAACCTCATCTTCTGCGTGGACTGCGCCGTCTTCGCCGTGATCAGGCCCGAGCCGCCGCTCGTCGTTGCGTTCGCCGTCTCCCTCATCTCCACGATCGCCGCCATCGGCTTCGTCCGCGTCACGCCGCGCACGACGTGAGCTCGCCGGAGCGGTGCGCGGACTCACAGCACGCCCCAGAAACTCCGCGCAACATCGAGGTTGAACGTCCACCTCCCGTCGCGCAGACCGCGCGCGACATCCACGCGCAGCAGGTCGAAGAACAAGAGCCCGCCCACGCCAACGCTCGGATACAGTCCATCGGACACGCCCGGATTGGCCGAGCGCGCAATGCCGATCACGTGCACGAAGGGCGCGAGCACCGCGGCGCCGGGCACGCGACCGAAGCGGCCGAGCGGCACGGGCACGAACGGCACGGGAAGTCGCGCCTCGAGACGCAGCGTGGCGCCGCCACGCGCGGCAAACTGCGCGAAGTCGTAGCCCGGTCCGCTCACGGGACCGCCGAGATACACGAGTTGCTGCGGCAGCAGCGCTCCGCTTCCCGCACTCGCGGCGGCCGTTCCGCGCGCCAGCAGCTGCCAACCGTCCATCGGCTTGAGCCACGATAGCTGCGCGAAGCCGCGCAGCGTCGTCACGTCGATTGCGGTGGACGCGAGCGTGTACTGTCCGCCACTCACGCGCGCGCCGAACTCGAGCGCGCCGCCCAGCACCGGATCGCTCACGCGCTCTGCCACCGACAGCGAAACGCGCATGCCGCTCAGGCTCGGCACCGCGAGCGTCCCCTGGTAGCGACCCGTGGCCGGTGACGCGTGCACGCCGAGTGCCTCGTGTCCCTCGGCGCCAACCTCGAAGCGCCATTGCACGCCGCCCGGTACGCCAAGCGAGAGCGCGGCGCCCGCCTGCTGCACGCGGTACGGGTTGGTGTAGTCGGCGCCGAATTCCTGGGCCGCGAGCGAGTTGCGCAGGAGCGACGTCTCGGATTCGTCCATCGTTTCGCGGAAGTCGCGCGACGCAAAGAGCTGCAGCTGCAACCCGCGCCGCGGAATCACGTCGAACGAGACGCCGCCCTTGAGGTCGGTGTCGGACAATCCGTAACGCGCACGCACGGCCACGCTCGTTGCCGCACTCGGACGCACGCGCGCGCCGACGCCGAGCGCGAGTCCTTCGACGCGATTGACGCGGATGAGGTCGCTCATGCCGCCAGCCGAGAGCGTGGCCGCGTCGGCCTTGGCGATCGCGCTGCGCGAGATCACCTCGGTGGCCACCTGCTGTACGCGCGCCACGTCTTCTGGACTGACGGGCCGCACGTTGTCGGGGAGTCCATCGAGCAGCCGTCCCTCGAACTTGAAGTGCGTGACCTTGTAGTAGTCGTCGAAGACGATCGGCGGGCCGGTGAGCACGGCGTTGTCGAGGCCGCGATTGACGACGTAGTCACTCACCTCCCAGCGGGCGCGGATGATCCCGCGCGCGGGAAAGTCGAACCACGTACCGGCGCGACGCACTTCGAGTTCCTGCCGGCGCGGCAACCAGAACTGCTCGTCGACGAGCGCGTTCTCGAGCGTCACGGCGAGCACCTCGATGCGCTTGTCGAGCAGCGCGGCCCGCGTGAAGGTCAGCGACATGCGCACGATGTCGCCGGTGTTGCGTTCGATGAAGAGCGAGCCGACCACGCGCGGCCCGATCTCGTCGCGCGGGCGCACGTCGACCTCCCAGACGTCGACGCGTCGCCCCGGCAGCTGTAGCGTGAGCGAATCGCGCACGCGGTACGAGTAGAGCAGCGGCGCGTTGACCGACACCGGATGCGGCACGTCGCGCACGTCCTGCGCGTCGCCCAGGCGGATCCGGTCGGGGAAGTTGCTCTGCACGATCCCATAGCGGTCCGAGTAGTAGCCGATGTCGCCCGGCACGAGCGACGTGTCGCGCATGCCGAGCACCATCTGCTTCGAGGTGGACGGCGCCTTCCAGAGCACCTCGACCATCAGCTCGGAGCTCTTGACGAGCTTGGGCAATTCGGTGAGCGTGTCGCCGAGCTGCGCGAGGAAGCTCAGGTAGCCGTGCGCACGGGCGCGATAGTCCGCGAGCAGCGTGTCGCGCGAGACGCGGCGCTCGATGGCCCGCGTGATGAGCGCCGTGACGCGCGGATCGTCCCACGCGGGTGCCTGCGCCGCCACGGTGCGTGTCGCGAGCGCGCCCGCGAGCAGCGCGAGCGCCGCGACCCGCCGAACCGACCGCATCAGCGGGTGCGCGACGACGCCTCGTGCGCCGCGATCACCGCCTGGGCCGCTTCCTCCGGGTCATCCGTGAGCAGCAGGAGGTCGAGGTCGCCCTCGCTGATCTTCCCCTCGGCCAGCATGCGCGTCTGGATCCAGCGCACGAGGCCCGCCCAGTAGTGGCGCCCGAAGAGGATCACGGGGAACTGCGAGATCTTGCCCGTCTGGATGAGCGTGACCGCCTCGAACAGTTCGTCGAGCGTGCCGAAGCCGCCGGGGAAGATGATGAACGCCGACGAGTACTTGATGAACATCGTCTTCCGCACGAAGAAGTAGCGGAAGTTGACGACCGTGTCGACGTACGGGTTGGCGCCCTGCTCGAACGGCAATTCGATGTTGCAGCCGATCGAGCGGCCACCGGCGAGACGCGCGCCCTTGTTGGCCGCTTCCATGATGCCGGGCCCAGCGCCGGTGATGATCGAGAAGCCCGCGCGCGCGAGGATCGCCGCGACCTCCTCGGCCTGCTTGTACTGCGGGTCGTTGGGTGGCGTGCGCGCGGAGCCGAAGATCGACACCCCCTTCTCGATCGAGTTGAGGTTGTCGAACCCCTCGATGATCTCCCCCATGATGCGCAGCACGCGCCAGGTGTCGCTGCGCGTGAAGTCGCTCGGGTTGTGGCCGGCCGTGAGGAACTTCGTGTCCTCGGTGACAAGCGGCGCGAGATCACGCAGCGCATCGTCGATGCGGCGCGTCGGGCCGGAGCCGCGGAAAGGCAGCGACGACGGTGGCTTGCGGCCCGCGGCCTTGTGTCCCTCCTCGGTGCGCTGCTTGAACGCCTCGAGTGCGGACATCTCCGCCGTGCGGCGGAGTTCGGGATCCATCGTCTTCCCGGTCGCGGTGCGGGCGCGGCCGTTGCTGGTGGTCTTCTTCGGCGCCGCCGCTTTCGCGGGCGTGACGGACTTCTTCGCGGCCATGACACTCTGGGGCAACCGCGTCCGGCGCACGCCGGAGTGGCGCGGCGCAGCGAGGCGCGTGTGGTGCCTAGTGTACCAGCGTGCGGGGAGCGCGCGCTAGCCGACGACGATGACCTAGACTTCCCCGCTCGTGACCGCCCCCTCCCTCTGCCTCATCGTCGCCGACGGCCTGCGCCCCGACTCCCTCGACGCCGCCATCGCCGCCGGCGCCGTCCCCGCGCTCGCACGCCTCCGCGCCGAGGGCGGCGCCCACACCATCACCACCTGCTTCCCCTCCGTCACCGGACTCGCCTACGCACCCTTCCTCATGGGCAAGCACCCCGCGCAGGTCGGGCTTCCGGGATTGCGATGGATCGACCGCACACGGCAGCGCGTCCCCATTCCCGCGCATGCGCGCAGCTACGTCGGCTTCGGCATCAAGGGCATCGACGCCGATCTCGACCCCGCCGTGCCCACGCTCTTCGAACTCGCGCAGCCGGGCATGTCCGCCATGTCGATGATCACGCGCGGCCTCCCGCACGCGCAAAAGATCGCGCGCGGCGTCTGGTGGGGCGCACGCGGCATCCGCACCCACTACTTCGGCACGCTCGACGATTGGCTCCAGGTCGATCGCGACGTCGCCGATATCGTCGCGCGACGCGTGCGCGCCGAACGCCCGCGCTTCACCCTCGCCGCCCTCATGGGCATCGACAAGGCATCGCACGCCAGGGGACACGCGTCGGCCGAGGCCGCGCATGCCCTCGAGATCGTCGACCGGCTGGTCGAGCGGCTGCGGCGCGAGGCGCACGACGACGGCGTCCCGCTGCGCCTCTGGGTGGTGAGCGATCACGGGCACAGTCCGGTCGATCAGCACGACGAGCTCGCCGACGTCGTCCGCGCCCTCGGCGCCAAGGTCATCGCGCATCCGTGGGTCATCGGCGCCAGGGGAGACGTCGGCGTCATGGTCGGTGGCAACGCGATGGCCCAGCTCTATCTCGATCCCGCCAACCCGCAAGCGCTCGGCTGGGCCGCACTCGAATCACGGTGGGGCGCGCTGGCCAATGCCCTGCTCGCGCGCACATCGATCGACCTCATCGTTCTGCCATTGGACCGGACGTCATGCCTCGTGCGCGCGCATGATCGGGGCGAGGCCATCGTTCGCGCTGAGGGAGACGCCGACACCTGGCGTGTCTCCTACGAACATCGCAGCGGCGATCCCCTCGGCATTCCCGCAGGCCGCTACACCCGCGACGACGCGTGGGATGCCGCATGCGATGGACCGTATCCCGATGCCCTCGTGCAGCTCGCGCACCTCGTCGCATCACCGCGCATCGGCGACATCATCGTGAGCGCCGCGCCGGGCTGGGACCTCCGCGCGCGCTACGAACCGGTGGAGCACGTGAGCACGCACGGCGCACTCGCGCGATCACACATGCGCGTACCGCTGCTGCTCGACCGGCCGCCGCTCGCCCAACTGCGCCGCACCACCGACATCATGGACATGGCCTGCGCAGCCCTCGGCGTGAACATGCATCGCTCCGGCTCCTGAGACCCGAGCGCGCCGCGCTACGGCGCGCCCCTTGCCTCGCGCAGTGCGCGTCCGCGCTCGGGCAGCGGCAGCCACACGGTCGCAAACGTCTCGCGGAACGCGCCCACGACGATTCCGGCCACCGCTCCGGCCACCGCTCCGATCAGCGCGCCCTGTCCGGTCTCCGAGGAGATGCCGCAGTTGACGCTGCTCGCGGCACCGCAGGCGTTCTTCGACATCGTGGCGCCGACCACCGCGCCCACGCCACCGCCGATGCCCGCGCCGATCACGCCGCCGAGCAGCCCGTTCTGCAGGCGCCGGCTGCGCTTCCCTGCCGCCACCTCGACGATGCGCACCAGTCGCCATGGCACCGCGACGATCATCGAATCTCCAGTGCCCGTCCCGGACACGTTGAGACCCAAACGATCGGCCCGCAGCCGCACGTCACCCTCCTCCCCACTCACCATCACGTGCACGTTCGTCGAATCGCTCCGCTCGAGCCGACCTTCGAGCGTGGTGGAGTTGACGCGCCCCATCGTGAACCGCAGCACGGCGCCGCGCGATACCGGCACCTGCACGCTGTCCTGCGCCGCAAGCGGCGCCACGGAGGCGAAAAGCACGAGGGCAAGGCAAACCGGAAAGGGACGCATGGCGGCATGACGTTGGGGGAGGGACCGCCGCGACGCAACACGCGGCGAAACCCGCGACCCCCGACCCCGCCTGGGACGAAAGGTTCCCGACCCACCCCGTGCGCGATGCCCGCGACTGTGCTCCGCGCCTAGTTTGCGCGCGTGCACGTGAGTCCCGCCTTTCTCGCCGCGAGCGCCATCTTCCTCGCGATCATCACCGTGATCGTGTTCGTCGCGCGCGCAGCGGCGCTCACGATCCTCGCAGCGCAGTGGCAGAAGGGACACTTCATCCCGATCTCGCTCGGCTTCCGTGCCGCACGCGTCAAGGCCGGCGACGCGCTGCTCGCGTCCCCGCGCAGCCGTTGTAGCCACGCCAGCCAGCGGCGAGATTCCACGCATGCCGTGGCTGCGCCTCACCCTCACGCTGATCGGACGCGCGATCCTCTCGCCATCGCTGGCCGTCGCGCTCATCGCGGTGGTCTGGCGCTTCCGGCGACGCGGCTGGTACACGCGCTTTCCCTTCCTGCCGCTACCGAGCCAACCCTACGTCGCCTGGCGCATGTACACGGCCTACGGCAGCGAGAGCGCGCTGCCGAGCGCCGATGAAGTGGAGCGCTATGCACGCTGGGCGGTGCGCGGTTAGGTGAAGCCGGTGCCGGCGTCGGTCGCTCCACCATCGAGCGCGGCCATCCGCGCGCAGGCCTTCGCACTCGGCTTCGACGACGCTGGCATCGCGCGCTTGGGCCCGGCCGACACGGCTGGCGCCTTCAAGCACTGGCTCGACGCGGGCTACGGCGGCACGATGCGCTACCTGCATCGCTCCGCGCGCAAGCGGCTCGACTCGCGCATCGCCGACGAACTTGCCGCGAGCGCCATCGTCGTCGCGCTCGACTACGGTGGCAAGCAGCCGCCGGGTCGCGTGGCCCGCTACGCGCGTGGCCGCGACTATCACGAGGTGCTGCACGAACGGTTGATGCAGCTCTCCGCGTGGATCAACGAGCAGGCCGGCGCCGCGATCCATGCGCGCCCCTACGTCGATACCGGCCCGCTCCTCGAGCGCGACCTCGCACGGCGTGCCGGACTCGGCTGGTTCGGCAAGAACAGCTGCCTCATCCACCCCGAGCGCGGCTCGTTCATGGTGCTCGGCACGCTGCTCGTCGCGCTCCAACTCGAGGGCAGCACTTCGTTCGACAGCGAGCACTGCGGCTCGTGCACGCGTTGCCTCGACGCCTGTCCCACGCAGGCCTTCGTCGCACCATACGTGCTCGACGCCACGAAGTGCATCTCGTACCTCACCATCGAGTATCGCGGCACCATCCCCGAGTCGTTGCGCCCGCTCATCGGTGAATGGCTCTACGGCTGCGACATCTGCCAGGACGTCTGCCCGTGGAACCAGAAGTTCACGCGCGACACGCCCGCCACTGCACTCGGGTCGTTTCCGCACGTGGCGCACGCCGATCCGCGCGACTGGATCGCGTACGCGGATGACGAGGCGGTGCAGTTCGCCCACGCGGGCACCGCCCTCACGCGTGCGTCACGCCGTACCGCCGTGCGCAACGCGGCCATCGTGCTCGGCAATCGCAACGCGCCGGGCGATCGCGACGTGCTCGAGCGCGCGCTTGCAATCGAGACCGACGAGCTGGTGCGGGAGCATCTCGCGTGGGCCGTCGCGCGCACTCGCGCGAAAGACGCGTGAGTCAGCGCTGATCCCGTCGCGCACGGGTTGAAGCAGGCCACACGGCGCGTACCGTTTACCCAAGCCCTACCCCCGCCCCTCCACGATCTCGCCCACCTCCGCGCTCAGCGCTTCCATCTGCTGCGCGCGCGTCTTCGCCCAGCGCGGCAGCGCCAGCACGTTGCGCACGAGCATTGCCGCCCCCATCACGCCGATCATCACCACGCCGCCCCAGTTGCGCGCCGTCAGTCCCGGCGTGAACGAGAAGATCGCCGCCGTCGTCCCGCTCAACGCCAGCGCACCAAGCCCCAGCTGCGTGCGGATGTTCGCATCCCCGCGCACCGTACTCATGCGGATGCGGCTCCCGGTGGCCGTCGGCTCGAGCATCACGCGCAGGTTGCCGTTCCGCCACTGGCGAATCGACCCTTCGCGCGTCGATCGTCCCTCGGCCACGAATGTCTCGCGCAGCCGGATCACGACGCGGTCCCACTCGACGTCCGTGAGCATCCGCGGCACCTCGATCTGTCGCGCCACGCCGTACGGTATGCCAAACGCCATGCGCACGGTCGTCGGCACGAGGTCGCCGCGCGCCACCGAGGCCGCGGCGTGCTGCACCGCGTCGGCGGGAATCCCGACGCTCGACGCGATCTCCTGCACCTGCGCGAGCGTCAGCCCCGCCGGCACGATCGCCTTCGGTTCGCCTTGCTGCTCGCGCTCCTGCTCGGCCTGCTCCGCACGTTGGGCTGCGCGCGCAAGCAGCCGCGAGACTTCCTCGTCGTCGTAGCGGCGCTCGTCCGTCATCTCAACGAACGGCAGCCGCGGAGCCGTATACCGCGTCGAGCACCATCGGCTTGACCACCGTGCCGTAGAGCTCGATCGCGCGCATCATCGCATCAGGCGGCACGCCGCCCACGCTCAATTGCAACAGGAAGCGCGAATGCCCGAAGATCGCGCGCTGGCGGATGATCTTCTTCGCCACCGTCTCGGCGCTGCCGACGAGCAATGCGCCGTCGGGGCCGATCTCGTGTTCGTACTGGCCGGGCCGCGGCGGCGGCCAGCCGCGCTCGCGCCCGATCTGCGTCATCGCGCCAAGCCAGCCCGGATGGAACGCCTTGGCCGCGGCCTCGTCGGTGTCGGCAATGAAGCCGTGCGAATTGATGCTCACCGGCACGTCGATCGGATCACGCCCGCCCTTTCGCACCGCGTCGCGGTGAATCTCCACGAGCGGCGCGAACCGCGCCGGCTCACCACCGATGATCGCGACCGCCATCGGCAGGCCGAGCCGTCCCGCGCGCACCGCCGACTCCGGCGTGCCGCCGATCGCGACCCAGAGCGGCAGCGGTTGCTGCACCGGCCGCGGATAGATCGCGGCGTTCGACAGCGACGCGCGCAGCTGCCCGCTCCAGCTCACCCTATCCTCCAACCGGATCCGGTTGAGCAGCTCGAGCTTCTCGGAGAAGAGCGCGTCGTAGTCGTCGAGATCGTAGCCGAACAGCGGAAACGACTCGATGAACGAGCCGCGTCCCGCCATGATCTCGGCGCGTCCGTGCGACAGCAGGTCCAGCGTCGAGAACGCCTGGAAGACGCGCACCGGGTCGTCGCTCGACAGCACCGTCACCGCACTCGTCAGCCGGATGCGCGTCGTGCGTGACGCCGCCGCGGCCAGCACGACCTCGGGGTTCGAGATCGGGAAGTCGGGCCGGTGATGCTCGCCGATGCCGAACACGTCGAGTCCCACCTGGTCGGCGAGCTCGATCTCCTCGAGCACGTGAGACAGTCGCGTCTCCGCGCCCATCGTCGGCCCGGTGCGCAACGCCATCGGCACGTCGCCGAAACTGTAGATGCCAAGTTCCATGACTCGAAGCTATCGCCCCTTCGCGCGCCCACCCAGAACGTCGCCCCTCCCCCGTTCGGGGGAGGGCCCGCGCAGCGTCCGCCATGGTCGCGGCCTTGAGCCACGGTCCCTAGACTTCGCACCCGATGACCGACGTTCGCGCCCGCTTCGCCGCCATGCGGCGCGCCTATCCGCCGCCACCGCCGCTCACGCCACTCACTGTGCGCGCGCGCGGACTCGACTTCGCCGTCTTTCGGTCGCCACCGGTCGACGGCACCGTCCCGCTCCTCTGCATCAACGGCGGAGTCGTCTACGATCATCGCCTCCTCTGGCCCGCACTCTCGCCGCTCGCCGCCACCCGGCAGCTCGTCTTCTATGACCAGCGCGGCCGCGGGCACACGCCGCCACCGCCGGGCGTGCGTGGCGCGCGCGTCGAGCACGATGCCCTCGACGTCAGCGCCATCCGCAATGCGCTCGGCATTGCCCAGTGGGACATCCTCGGTCACTCGTGGGGCGGCCTGCTCGCACTGCTCGCCGTGCGCGAGGACGGGCCCGGCACGCGCCGTCTCGTCACGGTCGATGCGGTCGGCCCCACGAGCGCCTGGCGCGCGGGCTTCGAGGATCGCGCCATGCTGCGCCTCGACGCGTCACAGCGCGAACGGCTCGCACAGGCCATCGTTGCCCTCGAGCGCGACGACACCGTGGCCGCACTCTCCGAGTACAACCGCGCCATCTATCCGGCCTGGTTCGCCGACCCGGCACTCGGCGCCCTGCTGCAGCCGCCGCGTGCCACGAGCGACACAGGCTACAGCGTGCACCGTCGCATGCGCACCGAGGGCTACGACTGGCGCGATGCGGTGCGCGGCCTCGCGCTGCCGACGCTGCTCGTGCACGGCGAAGCGGACCTCATGCCGCTCACGATGGCCGATGAATGGGCGGCACTAATTCCGCACGCACGGGTGGCGCGCATCGCGAACGCTGGTCACAATCCGTTCTGGGAACAGCCGGACCGGTTCTTTCCACTGGTCGAGTCCTTCCTCGCCGCCCCATGACGCCGCTCCGCGCTGCCATCCTCGCCTGCTGTGCCTTCGGCGGCGCACTCCTCTTCGCCATCAACGAGGGTGAGCCGCGTGCCGCATCGGGCATCATCGCGACCCCGTCGCGACCGCCGCAGCGCGGCGACATCAAGCGAGCGGCGCCCCATCGCCGCAGCTACCTCGGCGAGCTGCTGCTCCACCATGACTCCGTGGTGATGCGCTGGCCCGAGCGCACCACGCATCCCATCACGGTCTGGATACGCGCGGAAGCCGCGGTCCCCGACTGGAATCCCGACGTCGTCACCGAGGTGCACGAAGCGCTCGCCGAATGGGAAGCCACCGGCATTCCCGTGCGCTTCGCCTTCATCGACGACTCCGCCAGCGCTGACGTCCGCATCACCTGGGTCGACCGCTTCGCCGAGCGCGTCAGCGGCCGCACCTTCTGGACGCGCGACGATGCGCACTACGTGACCGAGGGCATCGTCGAACTCGCGCGCCACCACGCGTGGGGCGCACCACTCGACCTGGCGTCGATCCACGCGCTCGCCCTCCACGAGATCGGCCACGTCCTGGGCCTCGACCACACCAGCGACGCCGACGCGATCATGGCGCCGCGCGTCCGCTCGCGCAGCCTCACCGCCGCCGACATCAGCACGATGCGCGCCCTCTACGCGCTCCCCGCCGGCCCACTGTCCCGGTGAAGACTGGCGAGGCGATTCTCGCCCTCTGCGTACTGGCCATGGGCGGCGTCATCGCCATCAAGGCCGCCACGCGCACGCCGCGTCCCTCCGCGCACGTCGCCGCCAAGTCCGACGACGATTCGATCTTCAAGGTGCCGCTCAAGCGCACTGCCGCCGAGAGCATGCGCGTGGCCGACGCGCGTGCCACCGAGGTCAAGGCCGCGATCGGCGAACGCGGCGGCGTCACCTTCATCAACGACATCCTCCGCGAGAACGACTCGACGGTGCGCCACTGGACCGCACGCGGCGGCACCCCCGTGCGCCTCTGGCTGCAGGTGCCGCAGGGCGTCAGCGACTATCGCGCGACCTTTCCCGGCTTCGTCACCCAGGCGCTCGACAGCTGGAGCGCCGTCGACGGCATGCCCGTGCGCTTCGAAATCGTCAACGATTCGGCCAGCGCGCACGTGGTGGTCGTCTGGACGCCGCTCCTGCAAGGCAACCGCATCGGCCTCACGCGCATCGAGGCCGTCAATGACACCATCCGCACGGGGCGCATCACCATCGCCACCCAGCGCGAGGGCGGCATCGCGCTCAAGGACGAGGACATCGCGCGCTGTGCGTTGCACGAGGTCGGTCACCTGCTCGGCCTCGCGCACACGTCCGACCTCGCGAGCATCATGGCGCCGGAGTCCGCGCAGCCCGGGCTGAGTGACCGCGACCGCGCGACGGTCAAGCTCCTCTACGCGCTCCCGATCGGGTCGATCAAGGCGGGCGCGCAGTACTGACGGTTGTCCTGAGCGCAACGAAGGACCTGCTTTCTGCGGACGTCACAAGCAGGTCCCTCTCTGTCGCTCACGACGACTACGCCATCGCGAATTCCTTCCCGAACGCCACCGCGAACGAGAAGCTCTTCGCCTTCGACCGCGACTCCATCACTTCCGCGACCCGTTCCAACCGCGCCGGGATCGCGAGGATCTTCTCCTGCGCGCGCTTGCCCACTTCATCGAGCCCCGTCAGCGCGTCGATCGCCCAGAACTTGATCTGCTCCTCGACGATCCTCAGGTAATCGCGCGGTCCGTAGATCCCCGCGCGGCGGATCACGTCGGCCATCTCGCGGAAGTGCGGCATGTTCACCCCCGGCATGTCGATGCTCGGCATGATCTCCGCCGCCGACGCGAGCGCACGGCTCGGGTCGCGCTCCAGCACTTCCTTGAAGATCGTCCGGTAGAACGTGTAGTGGCGCGCCTCTTCCTTGGCCACGTTCGAGAGCACGTCGCCGATCAGCGGCTCGTGCACCGACGCCAGCTTGCCCGTGTTCGCGTGGCTCACCTGCGTCGCGCGCTCCTGCAGCGTCGTGTAGACGAACACGCGGTACGGGTCCTTGTCCCACGTCGGCTCGAACCCCGCCTTCAGGTACTCGAACTGCATGCGCTCGAGCACCGGGTTCTCGAGAATCCGGCTGTCGCGCGAATAGTCGTGCAGCACCGCGCCGTGCCGGTCTTCCTCGGCTGTCCACAGGTTGGTCCACTTCGCCCAGAACGTGTCGCCGCCCAGGTACGTCGCCAACAGGCGGTGGAAGTGCGGCAGCCCTTCTTCGGTGAGCGTGTTGAGCGCCAGTGCGACACGCGCCGGCATCGAGATCCCCGCGGCCCGCCCGCGCAGCTCCTTCACGTACTTGTCGGGGTCGGTGTCGGGTGCGGGCGCCAGCAGATCGCTCGGAAACCAGAGTACGCGCTTCGCTTCGTGCGCTTGCATCAGCTCGTCGACGACGGGCTCGAGATCGGCGAGGACCTCGACCCGGGCGAGCGTTTCCATGGACGGCGTCGTCAGCATCGGATGTCGTGTGTCAGGATGCGCCTCGCCGAACGCGAGTCGCAGTGGCCAGAAGTTACCCCCTCGAAGCCCACTTCGCTTGGGGTGACAACCCCGACAATCTTTCGTACCTTCGACGCGCGCCCCACCGCCCCAGCCTTCCGCACGGAGCCTCGCATGTTCGCACGTTTCTCCACGCGCGCCGCGCTCGCCACCCTGCTCGCAGTTGCCGCCGCCGCACCGCTCGCGGCGCAGCGCACCGCCAAGCCTCCGCTCCACGGACGCCATTGGGTGGCCGTCACCGGCAAGCCGCTCGGCGCCACCGCAGGCGCGATGATCTTCGCGAAAGGCGGCAACGCCATCGACGCCGCCTGTGCCATGCTCGGCGCCGTCACCACCATGTGGGACGTGCTCAGCTGGGGCGGCGAGACCCAGGCGCTCATCTACAACCCGAAGACGAAGAAGGTCATCGGCATCAACGCCCTGGGCGTCGCGCCCACCGGCGCCACCGCCGCGTTCTACAAGGGCAAGGGGATGAACAATCCGCCCGAGTTCGGGCCGCTCGCGGCCGTCACACCGGGCACCCCCGGCGGCCTCATGACGATGCTCGCCGAATACGGCACGATGTCGCTCAAGGACGTCCTCGCCCCCGCCATCACGATGGCCGACGGCTACGCCATCGAGGCGCAGACCGCAAACTCCATCGAGCGCGACAAGGCCCGCATCAAGCAGTGGAAGTACTCGCGCGCGGTCTTCCTCCCGCACTTGGGCGAGAAGCGCGAGGCGCCCGCCGCCGGTGAACTGTTCGTGCAGGCCGATCTCGCCGCCACGCTGCGCAAGCTCGTCGACGCCGAACAGGCCGCGCTCAAGAAGGGCAAGACGCGCAAGGAAGCCATCTACGCGGCGTACGACCGCTTCTACAAGGGTGACATCGCCGAGGAACTCGTGCGCGGCGTGCGCGAGGAAGGCGGCCTCTTCACCAAGGAGGATCTCGCCAACTGGAAGGTGAAGATCGAGGAGCCGCGCACCGTCAACTACAAGGGCATCGACGTCTACAAGCTCGACGTCTGGCAGCAGGGACCCGCCATGCTGCAGGCGCTCAACATCCTCGAGAACGTCGACCTCAAGGCGCTCGGCTACAACTCGGCCCGCTACATGCACGCCGTCTATCAAGCCATGTCGCTCGCCTTCGCCGATCGCGATTTCTACTATGGCGACCCGGCCTTTCCGCCCTCGTCACCCGTGCAGGGTCTGCTCAGCAAGGACTACGCGAAGGCGCGCTTCGCGCAGGTCAACTGGGAACGCAACGATCCCACCATCAAGCCCGGCGACCCGTATCCGTTCCAGGGTGGCACCAATCCGTTCACGAAGCTGCTCGAGAACTGGAGCGTCACCGGTGCGCGCATGGACGTGCCGAAGAGCGGCCAGCAGGACGCCGTGCCGGAGCAGAGCGCACAGCTGAGCGCGGCTAGCCAGCGCGCTGGGAACCGTGACGCTGCGAGGCTGGACGCGGCGAAGAACGCGCGATTCGCCCGCACCGGCGACTCGCTTCCTCCCATGACCGACGACGAAGCCTTCTACGCCGGCACCACGTCCATTCAGGCGGCCGACGAAGAAGGTTGGGTCATCTCGGTGACACCGAGCGGCGGCTGGGTCCCCGCCGTCATCGCGGGTCGCACCGGCGTCGGGCTCTCGCAGCGCGCGCAGAGCTTCGTGCTCGACGCCGCAGACGGGCCGTTCAACGTCATCGAGCCGGGCAAGCGTCCGCGCGTCACGCTCACCCCCACGCTCGCGCTCAAGGACGGCGCACCCTTCATGGCGTTCAGCGTGCAGGGCGGTGACTCGCAGGACCAGAACCTGCTGCAGTACTTCCTCAACGTCGTCGAGTTCGGCATGACGCCGCAGGAAGCGGTCGAGGCGCCGAACATCAATTCCTACCAGATGCGGTCGAGTTTCGGCGCCCACGAGTCACGCCCCGGTCGCCTGCTCGTCAGCGACGTCACGCCACCCTACGTGCGCGACGAACTCAAGCGCATGGGCTACGCGCTCGAGATCGACCATCTCACGAGCGGACCGATCACCGCCATCTGGATGGATCGCAAGCACGGCACCTTCTGGGGCGCGGCCAGCAATCACGGCGAGGACACCGGCATCGCCTGGTAGCGTCGTCCTGAGCGCAGCGAAGGACCTGCATGTCGCGCTCGAGGCGACCAGCAGGTCCT
>JANYHJ010000039.1 GCA_025359135.1 Gemmatimonadota bacterium
GCAGGTCCTTCGCTTTGCTCAGGACGACAGCGACCTAGAAGGCCACGACCGCTTCGAACATCAGGCCCTTGAACGAACCGCCGTAGCGGATGTTGCTGGTCGGGTAGTTGCTGTACGACGAGTGCACGTACTCGAGCTTGACCAGCAGGCTCGGCGTCAGGAACATGCCGGCACCGACCTGCCGCCGGAGCGCCGTGACCGACACCGGGCCCGCCAGCGTGCCGTCGACCTTGTTCCAGCGGGCGCCGACGAAGGCGCGCTCGTTCGGCAGGAAGCGGTAGATCACGTCGGCCGCCAGCTGCTCGGACGTGCGATCGACGGTCTCGGTCGCGCCACGGCCGCGGGCGTTCTCGTAGAGCCCGAAGAACTCGACGCCCTGGAACTTGACGAACGGGTTGATCTCGATCGCCTGGATGCGGTCCTTGAGACCAGGATCGAAGTTGCCCGAGAAGGCATTCGCGGTGAGCGTGGCGGCCGTGTTCTCGAGCACGTAGCCGTAGCGCGATCCGGCGCGATCACCGCCGTAGAGCGTGTTGCTGATGGCCGACGCCTGCGTGAACATCGAGCCGCTCAGGCGCGCGCGCAGCTCCTTGGTGAACTGCTTGTCGAAGCCGGCCTTGTAGTAGTAGGCGTAGTCGCGCGAGTTGGGATTCGTCACCGTGGAGTTGAGCTCGCCCGAACTGATCGCGAACATCCCGAAGAATCCGCTCGGATCGCGGTAGTAGAGCTCCGTGCCGACCTGCGTCGAGAAGGCATCCATCAGCATGTTGCCGACGAACGGGTTGTACTGCGCGGCGGCATTGTCACTGCGGCGGAAGTGCTGGTCGCCGTAGTTGATCTCCATGTGGCCGACCTTGACGGTCAGGCGCTCGAAGAGCTGGTCGAGCAGCTCGCTCTTGAACGGCGACTGGTCGACCTGGATGTAGCCGTCCTTGACCCACGTCTCGTTGTGGTGCTTCGACGAGAGGTAGAGCGTCGTCTGCATGCGGATGCCGCGGGCGAGCTGGAAGTCGAGGTAGAGATTCGCGTTCGCGATGTTGAACCCCGGGCCGATCTGGATCAGCTGGCAGGGCGAGACGCCGGCGACCGGCGCGCAGCCACCCGTGGCCGGATAGCCGCCCTGCGAGTAGCCGTTATAGTGCGTCAGCGACTGGAACTGCTGCGCGAAGGCGACGCCGAGCTGCCAGTCGAAGCCGGTGTAGGCGACGCCCGAGTCCTTCGGCGCTTCGAACATGTTGATGCCGCGCTGGTCGCGCGAGCGGATGTACTGGACCTTCTGCTTGGGCTGGGTCGAGGTCCAGTCGTCGGTGGGCTGCTGTGCGCCCGCGAGGCCGCTCGAAGCGGCGAGCAGGGCGAGGGCGGCCAGATGGCGAAGGGTGGTCATATGACGGATCTCCGGTGTCGGCGCGTGGAAATGGGGAAGGGCCGCGCCTACGGGTTGAGAAGCAGGTCGAACTTCACGGTCACGTCCTTGCCCACGCGCATCGTGCCAAGCATCAGCATGGGGGGCTTGAGGTCATGCGCCTTCATGTCGACGACGGTGTGTCCGGTCACGTGCAGCTTCCCGCCGCCACCGTCGCTCACGGCCGCGGGAAACACGACCGCCTTCTCGATGCCACCCAGCGTCAGCGTGCCGCTGAGCGTGGCCTCGATGCCCGTGGGGTCCTTCTGCAGCTCGTAGGAGCCCAGCTTGAACGTGATGAGCGGGAACTCGCTGGCCTTGAGGGCTTTCCACATGTGCTCGTTCATCGTGTTGTTGTCGTTGCAGTTCATCTTCTGCACGGGTACGGTGAGCGAGACGGCGCTGATGCCGCGCTCGCCCTCGAGCACGTCGTGCGTCGAGCGTTCGCCGCCGGCAATCGCGGCCTCGAGCACCGGTGCCTGGCACTTCCAGTCGCGGACGGTCGAGGTGCCCTCGACCCAGAGCTTGCTCTCGGGCGCCAGCGAGATCGGGGCGTCGAGCGGCGTGGCTGCCACCGCGAAGGCGGCGAGCAGGGACAGTGTGCGGATTGGTGGGAGTCTCACGTGAAGCACCTCGGGATGCGATCAATCGCGCGTAGTGCGCGTCGGGCATCCCTAACGTGCTTGGGCCCCCTGTCAGGGGGCGTCGGGCGTGGTCTGGAACTTTTGTGCGGGGTGCGGAGGCGCCGTGTCCGCGTTCTCCCTACGCACCAGACACGCGGTCATGGGCGGCGAGAGCCGTCCGCTCAGCTCGAGCACCGTCGCGCCGGCTTCCCGCATGTCGGTCTCGATCCGCACCGGCAGTCGCTGCGCATCGTCCGTGAGGTTCAACACCATGCGCCCCATGCCGCGGAAGTGCGCTGGATCGCGCACCTTGAGCTCGACCTTCCAGGTCTCGAAGGCGCCGGCGTCGGTCTTCACGCGCTCGTGTCCGAGCACGCGCACCAGCGTCGGGCTGCGCGCGGGGTCATAGTGGCGCGAGAAGTTCCAGGAGGAATCGAGCCCCAGCGGCAGCGTCCGCACGAAGAACAGGAAGCTCAGCTCGTCGAGTGGCAGGTCGCTGGGCGAGTATCCGATGGCGCCGCTGGCCGCGGTCCAGCGCTTCTCGCGCGGGAAGACCTCCACCGAGTCATCCACGTTGGTGAGCGGCGAGCGCTCATGCTTGGTGAAGCGCAGCGTGGCGAGCGGCGTCGCGTTCACCCAGCTGGCGCTGCGCTGCGTGGCGCGGATCGGGCCGGCGCCGGCATCCACGGCGAATCGCAGCAGGAGCGTGCTGCCGCCGCGCACCGAGTCGCCCGCGCTCACCGACATCTCGCCCGTGCCGACCCGGATCCCGAAGCCGATGCGCACCACGTACGAGAGGCTCTCGCCAACGCCAAACGGGAGACACTCCTGGGCGCGCGCAGGCGAAGCGACGCAGGTCGCCGCGCCCACCAACAGCATCGCCTGTCTCAGCCGACGGCCCATGCCCCTCCCGGTGCCACCGTCCCTGGAGCGACGGCGCATGGTGGGCGTTACGCCTCGAGCAGACCGAGGCGCATGGCGAACTTGACGTAGTCCGGCCGGTGCGAGAGACCGATCTTGTCCTGGATGCGCTGCTTGTACGTGTCGACGGTCTTGGCCGAGATCGAGAGCTGTCCGCCGATTTCCGGTGCGCTGTAGCCGGCCGCGATCAGGCGCAGGATGGAGCGCTCGCGCTCCGAGAGCTTGTCGAACTGCTCCTGCTCCGCGGCGTGTGTCTCGCGACGCTTGATCTCCTTGGCGAGGGCGCGCGCGGCCGCCGCGCGCAGGTACGAGTCGCCGCGCGCCACGGTGCGCACCGCGTCGACCAGGTCACGATCGGCCGAATTCTTCACGAGGTATCCGGCGGCGCCGGCTTCGAGCAGGCGCACGAGCGCCTCCTCCTCGGAATGCATGGTCATGATCAGCACGCGGGCCGTCGGGTCCTTGGCCACAATGACGCGCGTGGCCTCGGCGCCGTCCATCTCATCCATGGAGAGGTCCATCACGATGACGTCGGGTTTCAAGCGGGCCGCGAGCTCGACGGCTTCCTTGCCGTTACGAGCTTCGCCAACCACCTCGATGTCGCGCACGGTCCCGAGGACGGCCTTCACGCCGGCGCGAACCACGGCGTGGTCGTCGCAGAGCAGGACGCGGATCAGATCTCCAGACATTGCAGTTCCTCCGAGTGTCCACGCCCCGCGACCAATGCGTCCGGTGGCGCTGGGAACGAAGGTGTAACGCCGCAAGTGACGGCGCGGTCGGGATTTGACCGAACTTCCGGGAAGAAAGCCTTACCTCGAAGGTAGGGCAACCCCTGACGCCGCTTCCATCGGGCACAGCCGGGCATCACCTTGCCCAGCATGAGCCACCCCAGCGACGCCCTGCTCGCGCAGATCGTGAGTGCGGCCTCCGACGCCATCATCTGCGTGGACCAGAAGCAGCAGATCACGTTTTTCAACGATGGCGCCGCGCACATCTTCGGCTACGATGAACCCGAAGTGCTGGGCCAGAAGCTCGACAAGCTGATCCCACGCCGGTTTCACACGGCGCACCGCACGCACGTGCGGAACTTCGCGCACTCGCTCGTGCCCGCGCGCCGCATGGCGGAGCGCTCACGCGTGACGGGGCTCCGCAAGGACGCCACCGAGTTCGCGGCCGAGGCCTCGATTTCCAAGGTCATGGGTGCGTCCGGCCCGCTCTATGCCGTGATCCTGCGCGACGTCTCCGATGAACGGGCCGAAGCGCACACCAATGAGCGGCTGCTCGCGGAGATGCAGCGCGCCGTGCGCGCGCGCGATGACCTGCTCGGGCTCGTCTCGCATGACCTCCGCAATCCCGTGAACGCGGTGCGCATGCTGGCGTCCGCGATCCTGCGCACGGCCCGCGACGGGGACGCGAGCGTCCTGCCGCAGGTCTCGGAGCACGCCGAGGTCATGCTGCAGGCCGCGAGCCAGATGGACGCGCTGATCCAGGACCTGCTCGACGTGACGCGCATCGAGGCGGGACGCCTGCCGCTCTCGCCGCAACCACTGCCGGCCGCACAGCTCGTCGCCGTGGCGCTCGAAACGATGCAGCCGATCGCCGAATCGCACGGGGTCCGCCTCTCGAGCCGCGTCGATCCCTCAACACCGGCCGTGATCGCCGATCCGGATCGCATCGCGCAGGTCCTCTCGAACCTCGTCGGCAACGCCCTGCGCTTCACGCCCGAGGGACACGAGGTGTGGATCGAGGCGCGCGTCGAGGCGCCGCTCGTGACGTTCAGCGTGCACGACACCGGCTCCGGCATCACGCCCGAGGAGCTGCCCTTCGTGTTCGATCGCTTCTGGCAGGCGAAGCGCACCAATCGCTCGGGCGCCGGACTCGGGCTCTCGATCTGCCGCGGCATCATCAATGGCCTGGGCGGCCAGATCTGGATCGAGAGCGAGCTGCGGACGGGCACCGTGGTGAGCTTCACGTTGCGCATGGCCGCGCTCGACGCCGTCACGACGCCGTGAGCGCTGCGAGTGACCGCAGCAGGTCGCCGCACGTGACCGCAGCACGTGACCGCAGCCGGAACCGGGTGCCACGCCTCGATAGTTCACGCGCGACTTCCTGACTCCACCGAGCCACACCGCATGTCCCGACTGTTCACTCCGTTCTCCCTGCGTAGCCTGACGCTGCGCAATCGCATCGTCGTTTCGCCCATGTGCCAGTACTCGAGCCACGACGGCTTCGCGAGTGACTGGCATCTCGTCCACCTCGGCGGCTTTGCCACCGGTGGCGCGGCGTTGGTGTTGACCGAAGCCACGGCGGTCACGGCCAACGGTCGCATCAGTCCGCACGACCTCGGACTCTGGCAGGACGCGCACGTGGAAATGCTCGCGCGCATCACGCACTTCGTGCGCGCAGAGGGCGCGTGCGTGGGCGTGCAACTGGCGCACGCCGGCCGCAAGGCGAGCACCAAGCGTCCGTGGGAGGGCGGTGGCATGGTGGGAGCCGCCGATGGCGGCTGGAGCGACGTGATGGCGCCGAGCGCCGTCGCGTTCTCGGAAGCGTACCCGATGCCGCACGCGCTCAGCGAAGAGGGAATCGCCAGTGTCATCGACGCCTTCCGTGATGCGGCCGCGCGCGCGCTGGCCGCGGGCTTCGAGGTGATCGAACTGCACGCGGCGCACGGCTACCTGCTGCACCAGTTCCTCTCACCGCTCTCGAACCAGCGCAGCGACGCCTGGGGTGGATCGTTCGAGCATCGCGTGCGCCTCACCGTCGACGTCGTCGACGCGATTCGCACCGTCTGGCCGGAGCGGCTGCCACTGCTTGTGCGCCTCTCCGCCACCGATTGGGTCGAGGGCGGCTGGTCCGTGGCCGACACGGTGCGCCTCTCGGCGCTCCTGCATACGCATGGCGTGGACCTCGTCGACTGCTCGAGCGGCGGGCTCGCACACGGCGTGCGCATTCCGATCGGGCCAGGCTACCAGGTGCCGTTCGCGCGCCAAGTGCGTGCCGAAAGCGGCATAGCGACGGGCGCGGTCGGGCTGATCACCGATCCGCGCCAGGCCGACGCGATCGTCGCCGATGGCGACGCGGACCTCGTCTTCCTCGCGCGCGAACTGCTGCGGCAGCCGCGCTGGCCGATCGCGGCCGCGCACGCGTTGGGGGCGGAGGAGCCGTGGCCCAAGCAGTACGAGCGGGCGAAGCTGCCGAAGTCGCCCTGAGTGGCGGTCCAACGCCCTCGCGGCACGCGGGTCGGGTACAGGATAGGTGAGGCGGTACCTTCACCGCAGGTTGCCATCGCTTGTAGATGGGCGTAACTCCCGGTATTTTCCGATGTTATGCCATTTCCGACTCTGCTCGCGACCCTCGCCGAAGTGCGGCGGCGGATCGCCGCAGCCGTTGTGCGTGGTGGGCACGACCAGGCGGTCACGATCATTGCGGTGACCAAGACGTTCGGGCCCGAGGCGCCGATGGCCGCGTTCGCAGCAGGCCTGGTCGACGTCGGCGAGAACAAGGTCCAGGAAGCGCTCGACAAGATGCCCCACGTGTCGGTGCCCGTGCACTGGCACCTCATCGGTCACCTCCAGCGCAACAAGGTCAAGTTCGTGGATCCGTTCGTCCTTGTGCACGGCATGGATAGCCCGCGACTCGCCGACGCGCTGCATGCGCACGGCGTGAGCCGCGGTCGACCCGTGCCGGTGCTGCTGCAGGTGAACGTGACGGGTGAGGCCAGCAAGGGCGGCGTGACGGCCGCGGACCTGAGCACACTCGCGCCGACACTACGTAGCCGCGACGGCCTCGAGGTGCGCGGCGTGATGACGATGGCGCCCTTCGATGCCCCCGAGGCGGCGCTGCGTGAGGCATTCGGTGGCGCTCGCGCGTGTCGCGACCGGCTGCGCGATGCAGGACTCCTGGCAACCGAACTGTCGATGGGCATGTCGGCCGATTTCGAGATGGCAGTCGAGGAGGGCGCGACGATGGTGCGCCTGGGCTCGATTCTCTTTGGCGCGAGGACCCAATGACCGACGAATCCTTCCACCTGACACCGCTCGACGTCCGGCGCTTCGAGTTCGCCGGGGCGCTCCGCGGCTATGACAAGGCGAAGGTTGACCAGTTCCGCGACCAGGTGGCCGACGAGCTGGAGCGCGTCACGCGCGCCAACCAGGAACTCGACGCCAAGGCCAAGGGACTCGCTGAACAGCTCAAGCAATTCAAGGATCGCGACAAGGCGCTCAACGATGCGCTCGTGAGCGCGCAGCAGTTGCGCGCCGAAATCCGCGAGCAGGCCGACCGCGAATCGCAGCTCATCCTGCGCGAGGCCCGAGCCGAGGGCGATCGCCTGCTCGACCAGGCCCGCACCGACATCCGCAGGCTCACGACCGACATCGACAACCTCGAGCGCGTGCGCCGCACCTACCTGCTTTCGCTCAGGACGATGGTCGAGAAGCAGCTCGCGGAAGTCCAGGCGCTCGCCAGCGCCGCACCTCCCGGCGCCGATTCCGTAAAGGGCGCGAGCGATGAAGCGCCGGGCGCCAACGGCGCCGGCAGCGAGCGCAAGAGCGGCTCGTGGCTCGACACGATGGTTCGCGAGTAGTGACGGCTACGCACGAGCCGACGCTCTCCTCAAGCCTCGCCGAGCAGCGCGCGCGCATCGACGCGGCCGCCTGCGCGATCACCGCACGCTGGCCCTACACGCCCGACGCCGCGCTCATCCTCGGCACGGGTCTGGGCGCGCTCGCGCGCGAGATCCGGGTCGAGGCCGAGTTCGACTACGGCGACGTCCCGGGCTTTCCGCTCTCGACGGTGGAATCGCACGCGGGGCGGCTCCTCGCCGGCCGGCTTGGCGGCAAGCGCGTGCTCGCCATGCAGGGGCGGTTCCACCGCTACGAGGGATATTCGTTGCAGGAGGTGACCTTCCCGGTGCGCGTCTTGCGTGCGCTCGGAGCACCGCGCCTGATCGTGTCGAATGCCTGCGGCGGTATGCATCCGCTCTGGGCGCCGGGCGACCTCATGCTGATCGCGGACCACATCAACCTGCTCGGAGACAGTCCGCTCATCGGCCCCAATGACGATGCCATCGGGCCGCGCTTCCCGGACCTGTCCGCATGTTACGACGAGGGGCTGCGCTCGCACGCGCGCGCCGTGGCCACCGCGACGGGCATGACGTTGCGCGAGGGCGTCTACGTGGCCGTGCCCGGCCCCAACCTCGAGACGCGCGCCGAATACCGCATGCTGCGCACGATGGGCGCTGACGTGGTGGGCATGAGCACCGTGCCCGAAGTCATCGTGGCGGTGCATGGCGGGATGCAGGTGCTCGGCATTTCGCTCATCACCGATCAGTGCCTGCCCGACGCGCTCGAGCCCGCGACGCTCGACCGCATCCTCGCGACGGCGGCGCGCAGTGAACCACACCTGACCGCGCTCGTGCAGGGCGTGCTGGAGCGACTGTGACGGGCACGAGCACCACGAAGGATCGCTACCACCGCCTGCCGGCCGATCGCAGCGCGGACGACCTCGAACGCGAACTGCTGAACCTGTGGGACGCGGAGCGGCTCTTCGAGCAGTCGCTCGCGGCGCGCGCCGGCGCGCCCCGCTGGACCTTTTTCGAGGGACCGCCGACGGCCAACGGGCGCCCCGGCATCCACCACGTCTTCGCGCGCACGATCAAGGACCTCTTCTGCCGCCACCGCGCGATGCAGGGGTTTCTGGTCGATCGCAAGGCGGGATGGGACACGCACGGCCTGCCCGTCGAGATCGAGGTAGAGAAAAAACTCGGCATCAGCGGCAAGCCGGAGATCGAGAAGGTCGGCGTGGCCGAGTTCAACCGCCTCTGCAAGGAGAGCGTCTTCACGTACCGCGCCGACTGGGAGCAGCTCTCGTCGCGCATCGGGTACTGGCTCGACTACGGCCACCCGTACGTCACGTACGAGAACGACTACGTGGAATCGGTGTGGTGGGCGCTCAAGACGCTGCACCGCCGCGACCTGCTCTTTCGCGGCCACAAGATCCTCCCGTACTGCGCGCGCTGCGGCACCGCCTTGTCGAGCCACGAAGTGGCGCTCGGCTACAAGGACGTCGAAGATCCGAGCGTCTACGTGGCGCTTGATCTTGTTGACGACGGCACAGGCCCGGCCGTGTCGGCCACGCTCGACGGTCCGGGGCGCAACGTCACGCACGCGGAGCCGAGCGCGAAAGTCGCGCCGCGTGCAGGACGCCGGCGCATCATCGTCTGGACAACGACGCCGTGGACGCTCGTGTCGAACGTGGCCCTGGCGGTCAACCCCGAGCTCGCGTACGTCGAACTGCGCAAGAAGACGGGCGCGGAGTGGACGATCCTGCTCGCCGAAGCGCGCACGGCTGGCGTGCTCGGCGCCGACTGGGCCGATCGGTGGGATGTGGTGGCCACGCATGCCGGTGCGTCGCTCGTGGGCGTGCGCTACAAGCGTCCGCTCGACTGGGAGCCGATGCCGGCCGAGGGACGCCACGAAGTGATCGTGGGCGAATCGTTCGTGTCGGCCGACGATGGGTCGGGCGTCGTGCACATGGCGCCCGCCTTCGGTGCCGACGACTACGCGGCCGGCAAGCGGCACAACCTCGCCTTCCTGCAGCCGGTCGACGCGCGCGGGCGATTCCCGGCCGACATGCCGATCGTGGGCGGCCGCTTCGTGAAGGATGCCGACCGGGACATCATCACGGAGCTCTCCGAGCGCGACGTGCTCTGGAAGGCGCAGAAGTTCGTGCACAGTTATCCGCACTGCTGGCGCTGCGGCACGCCGCTGCTGTACTACGCCCGCACCTCGTGGTTCGTGCGAACGACGGCGTTCAAGGACGAGATGCTGCGTCGCAACGCGGCCATGAACTGGAATCCGCCCGAGGTCGGCGCGGGCCGATTCGGCGAGTGGCTCGAGAACAATGTCGACTGGGCCGTCTCGCGCGACCGGTTCTGGGGCTCGCCGTTGCCGGTGTGGGTCAACGACACCGATCCGGACGACATCGAGGTCATCGGTTCGTTCGCGGAACTCGCGGAACGCTCGGGCACGGTGCTCGGCGCGGACTTCGATCCGCACAAGCCGCACGTCGACACGTACACGTGGCCCGCGAAGTCGGGCACGGGCACCATGCGGCGCGTGAACGAGGTCATCGACGCCTGGTTCGATTCGGGGTCGATGTCGTTCGCTCAGTGGCACTACCCGTTCGAGAATCGCGAGGAGGTCGCGCGCGCCTTCCCTGCGGACTTCATCGCCGAGGGGGTGGACCAGACGCGCGGCTGGTTCTATTCGCTGCTCGCGATCGCGACGGGGCTGGGCGATGCGTTGCCCAACAACGGCGTGGGTGCGGTGGCACCGTACAAGGCGGTTGTCGTCAACGACCTCGTGCTCGACGCCGAAGGGCAGAAGATGTCCAAGAGCAAGGGCAACGTGGTCGATCCGTGGACGGTGCTCGGCCGCCACGGTGCCGACTCGGTGCGGCTCTTCCTGCTGCTCTCGAGCCAGGTCTGGCTGCCGCGCCGCTTCGACGAGGGGCAGATCCGTGAAACCGCGGGACGGTTCCTGCTCACGCTCAAGAACGTCTACGACGGCATCTTCGCGCAGTACGCGAACTTCGGGTGGGCGCCCTCGGCGGCCGATCCGGCCATCGCCGATCGTCCGCTGCTCGACCGCTGGATCCTCTCGCGCGCGGTGAGCGTGGCCGACGAGGCCAACGCGGCGCTCGAAGGCTTCGACGCGACGGCGGCCGCGCGCGTCGTCGTGCAGTTCGTCGACGAGGACCTCTCGCGGTGGTACGTGCGCCTCTCGCGCGACCGCTTCTATGAAGTGGACGGCGCCGACCACCGTGCCGCCTTCGCGACGCTGCACGCGGTGCTCACCACCTGCTGCCGGCTGCTCGCGCCGCTGGCGCCATTCGTCACCGACTGGATGCACCGCCAGCTCACGGGCGCGAGCGTGCACCTCGCGCCGTACGGTGGCGTAGTCGATCGCGCCGCGCTCGACGCCGCGCTCGAGGAGGCGATGGCGGAGATCCGCGCGCTTGCCACGCTCGGGCGCGCCGCGCGCGAGACCGCGAAGATCAACGTGCGGCAGCCGCTCGCCCTGCTCACGTGCGTCACGCACAGTGCGCGGCGCGACCTCATCGATGCGCTCGTGCCGCTGCTCGCGGCCGAGCTGAACGTGAAGGCGGTGCGCTTTGCCACGAGCGCCGAGTCGTTCGTGTCGCTCGAGGCCAAGGCCAACTTCCGCACCCTCGGCAAGAAGTTCGGCAAGGCCATGCCGGATGCGGCCGCCGCCATCGCGCAGCTCTCGAGCGCCCACCTGCGCGCCTTCGAGCACGGCGAGGAACTCGCCATCTCGGCGGGCGGCGTGACGCACGCGCTCTCGGCCGATGATCTCTCGATCGTCCGCCGAGCCAGCGGGGACGTCGTGGTGGCCGAGGACGCCGGCCGGTTCGTGGCCATCGATCCGGCCGTGTCGCAGGAGCTTCGGCTCGAGGGATTGGCTCGCGAGCTGGTGAGCCGGCTGCAGCGGCTCCGCAAGGAGCTCGGCTTGGCCGTGTCGGACCGCGTCACCCTCTCGCTGGACGGCCCGGACGAGGTCGTGACGGCCGCCAAGGCACACGAGGGTGCGATCGCCGACGCTGTGCTGGCGCGCTCGTTTAAGATTGGAGGTTTCCCGGACGACCACCCGGCAGCCCGGACCCTCGACCTCGATGGGGTCGCAGTGCGGGTTGCCATTGTCAAGGATGCGTGAAATGGCTTCCAGCCCGAAGTCGACGTCCGCCAGCGCGAAGTCGGCGACCGCCGGTGCGAAGGCGACGCCTGCCCGTGCGAAGGCGATGCCCGCTGCTGCGAAGGCGACGCGCGCCGGTGCGAAGGCCGTGCCCTCCGGTGCGAAGGCTGCGCCCGCCGGTGCGAAGGCCGCGCCCGCCGGTGCGAAGGCCGCGCCCGTCGGTGCGAAGGCGGTGCCCGCCGGTGCGAAGGCCGCGCCCGCCGGAGCGAAGGTGACAGCCGCCAGCGCGAAGGCGGCCGCAGCGGTCAAGGCGCCCGTCGTCGTGGCGCCGGCCGTCAAGGTCAAGCCGATGCTCAAGAAGCAGCTGCAGCACTTCGAGAAGCGGCTGCTCGAGGAGCGCAAGCGTGTCCTCAAGGAACTCGGGCACCACGACGAGACCTTCGAGGGCGGCGATCGGGAGCAGAGCGCGTACTCGTTCCACATGGCGGATCAGGGCACCGATGCGATGGAGCGCGAGAAGGCGTTCCTCTTCGCGTCGCAGGAAGGTCGCTTCCTTTGGCACATCGATCAGGCGCTGCGTCGGCTCTATCGCAGTCCGGACACCTTCGGCATCTGTCACGGCTGCGGGCAGATGATCGCCTACGATCGCCTCGATGCGCTGCCGCATGCGCGGTACTGCATCAACTGCAAGCAGAAGGAAGAGGATGACAAGCAGAAGAAGGGGTGAGCGGGCCCTCTTCTGGGGGACGCTCGCCTCGGTGGTGGCGGCTGATGCAGCGAGCAAGGCAGTGGCCGTCGCCAGCCTCATGCCGGTGCACAGCGAGGTCCCGGTGTTCGGGGACTGGTTCCGCTGGCGCCTGGTCTACAACCCCGGCGCCGCCTTCGGGCTGCATGCCGGTGCGTACTCGCGCCTCATCTTCACCGCACTCACGGTCGTCGCGCTGGGCATCCTGGCCCGCGTCTACCACGCCACGCGCGCCGGCGATCGCTCGCGCGTGCTCTCCGTTGCGCTCGTCGCGGCGGGCGCGCTGGGCAACCTGATCGACCGCGTCCGCTCGGCCGCGGGGGTCGTGGACTTCATCGACGTCGGCGTGGGCGACATGCGCTGGCCCACGTTCAACGTTGCCGACATCGCCGTCACGTCGGGCGCCCTCCTGCTCGCCTGGGTGCTGTGGGCCGAGGAAGAGCACGTCGCGGTCGCGCCCGAGTCGCGCGCCGCGCTCGAACCGCTCGCTGCGGTCGACGTCGAGTCGCGCTGAGCCCGACGCCATGAACGCGTACCGCACCCAGCTGTTGATCATGGCCGCGACCGTCGTTGCCGGCGACATCCTCACCAAGCAGCTGGCGCTCAGCTTCCTGCCGCCGAGCGGCATTCCGCTCGAGGTCATCGGCGACTGGCTGCGCTTCACGCTCGCGTTCAATCGCGGCGCCGCGTTCGGCATGCACGTCGGACCGTGGTCGCGCATCGTCTTCTCCGCCTTTGCCGTCGGCATGGTGGCGGTGCTGCTGGTGGCCGCGGGGCGCGTGACCGGACCCGCGCAGCGACTCGTGGCGGCCATGGGACTGGTGGCCGGCGGTGCGCTCGGCAACCTGGTCGATCGCGTGCGCTGGGACCGCGGCGTGGTGGACTTCATCGACGTCGGCGTCGGCTTGACCCGCTTCTGGACGTTCAACCTCGCCGACTCCGCGATCACGGTGGGCGCGGTCCTCCTCCTCTGGCCGACGAGCGAGGCGGTACGTGCTTCGCCGCCGGGGCCGGTCGACCCGGGCACGGCATGAGCACCACCCCGGCAGCGGGCGGGCCCGCGCCGGGGCGCCACGAGCGAGTGGCGGCCGAGGAGGCGGGCATGCGCCTCGACTTGGGCGTGGCGCAGTGGCTCGGCGTCTCGCGCACCCGCGCCGCGACACTCGTGGCCACCGATCGCGTGCGGGTCAACGGCGCCCGAGAGCGCGCGAGCTACAAGCTCGAGGCCGGCGACCGTCTCACGGCCGACGTGCCGCCTCCAGAGGGACGCGACATCGTCGGAGAGAACATTCCGCTCGCCATTGCCTGGGAGGACGACGAGGTGATTGTCGTCGACAAGCCCGCGGGCATGGTCGTGCACCCGGCCCCGGGCCACTGGTCGGGCACGCTCGTGAATGCGCTCATGGGGCGGGGCGGGGCACTCACGCCGGCCGGGGATCCCGATCGCGCAGGGCTCGTGCATCGACTCGACAAGGACACGTCGGGGTTGTTGCTCGTGGCCCGCACGGAGCGCGCGCATCGCACGCTCTCAGCGGCGCTGGCCGCGCGCCGAATCGAACGCAAGTACGCCGTGGCCTGCTGGGGCCACCTCGAGTCCGATCGGCAAACGGTCGACAAGCCGGTGGGGCGTGACCCGCGCGACCGGCAGAAAATGGCGATCGTGGCGAACGGCCGGACCGCCAAGACCGATTTCCGCCGCCTGGCGCGCTTTCCCTCGGCCGACCTGCTGCAGGCGCGGTTGCACACCGGGCGGACGCACCAGATCCGGGTGCATCTCTCGAGTATCGGGCATCCCGTCCTCGGAGACGATATCTATGGCGGGGGGGGCGGTCGCCGGCTGGCGGCACTCCCGCCGCGCCGGCACTGGCTGCACGCGGCGTGGCTGCGCTTTCCGCATCCGGTCACGGGCAAAGTCGTGGACGTCCGGTCACCCTTGCCGAGCGACCTGACGGAGTCGCTCGTGGCGCTCTCGGAAGGGGCCGATTTGTTTGCCGCTCCCCTGACGCTGGAGTATTTTGGTTTCTATCACGACGCCGACTGACCTTGGGACTGCGGCATCCGCCGCGACGCGCTGCCTGTTGTTCACGGCGGGGGGGCGTCTGTTCGGTTGCGAGATCAGCGCGGTGCGGGAGATCATCCCGATCCGTGGAGCGACGCGGTTGCCGGGAGCCCCTGAGTTCGTGTTGGGGCTCATCAACTTGCGTGGGATGGTCGTGACGGTCGTGGACCTTGTCCGTCGTTTTGGCGGAGCGCCGGCCGATCCGGTGGATGGGTCGATCATCGTGGTGGATTTCGGCACGCGGGCGGTCGGGCTCGCGGTGGATTCGATGCGGGATGTGCAAGGGGTCAGGCCGAGGACGGTCGAGACCGGAGCGACGGCCACGGCCGGGCTTCCGGTGTCGGTCATTCGCGGCATGGCCGACACGACGGAGGGGCTCGCGATCCTCCTCGATGTGGGGGCGGTACTGCGGCAGGTCATGTCTTTGGCGGAGGGAGAGTCTTGAGTCACACGGTGTTGGTCTGCGACGATGCGATCTTCATGCGCACCATGGTCGGCGACATCCTGCAGCAGGCAGGATTCGAGATCGTGGGCGAGGCGGAGACCGGAATCCAGGCAGTCGAGAAGTACAAGCAGCTGCGCCCCGACCTCGTGACGATGGACATCGTGATGCCCGACATGGGGGGCATCGATGCCGTTCGCGAGATCACCAAATTCGACCCGAACGCCAAGGTCCTGATGTGCAGCGCGATGGGACAGCAGGCGCTCGTCGTCGAGGCGATCCAGGCGGGCGCGAAGGACTTCGTGGTCAAACCGTTCCAGCCGAGCCGCGTGCTCGAGGCGGTGCAGCGGGTCCTCGGCTGACGATCTCTGCGTCGCGCGGCCCGCAACCCCGCGCCTAAGTCCGCACGAGTCCGTGATGTGCGCCGGCCAGGCCCATGCCGACGCTCCCCTTTCCGCGACCGAGCCCTGGTGGATCCCTCCCGCTACGCCGAACTGTTCCTGACGGAGAGCCAGGAACATCTCTCGGCGATCAACACGTCGCTGCTGGAGCTTGAGCGCACGCCGGGCGCCGAGGCGCCGGTGGCGGCGCTGTTCCGCGCCATGCACACGATCAAGGGCATGGCCGCGACGATGGGATACCAGGCGGTCACGGAGATTGCGCACGAGGCCGAGTCGCTGCTCGATGGCGTGCGGCGCGGCGCGATCCGCACCGACGCCACCGTGGCGGACCTGCTCTTCAGCTCCGCCGACCTGCTCGAGCGGACCATCGAGGCCACCACCGAGGGGCACGCCGCCCCCGACGCGCACGAGATCCTCGAGCGCATGCGGGCCATGACCCTCGCCGCGCGCGCCACGCCGCCGCGCTCGATGGCCAGCGTGCGGGTCGCCAACAGCGACACGCGCGTGAGCGTCACGCTCGAGGCGGACACCCCGCTCAAGGGGGTGCGGGCGTGGATGATCGCGCAGAAGCTCGCGACGCTCGCTCGCCTCATCGGCACGGAACCACCCGAGGGCGCGCTGCAGGCCGAACAGTTCGACCGGACCTTTGTCGTGTTGCTCGAGGGCAGTGCGGCGGCGGAGCCGCTCCTCGCCGCGGCGCGCCAGGGTGGCTACGTGGAGGCCGTCGAGGTGACGCCGCCCACCGCGTCCGCCACGACCGTCGCCGCCGATGAGGGCGACGCGATGCTGCCTCGCGCATCACAGCCGGTGCTCCGCGCGAGCGGAGCGGTGACGGCCGAGTTCTCGGTGGCGGACGTCACGGCCGCCGGCGCGATCAAGGCGCAGCGGCACATCCGCATCGACCTGCGCCGGCTCGACACGTTGACGAACCTCATCGGCGAGCTGGTGATCGCGCGTGGTCGGCTGCAGGCGATCGCGGCCGACCGGAAGGATGCGGTGCTCGATGACGCGCTCTCGCATGCGTCGCGCCTCGTGAGCGAACTGCAGGACGAGATCATGACGAGCCGCCTCGTTCCCGTCTGGCAGGTGTTCGACCGCTTCCCGCGCCTCGTGCGCGACGCGGCGCGCTCGCTCGGCAAGGACGTGGACTTCGTCATCGAGGGCAAGGAGATCGAGCTCGACCGCTCGATGCTCGACGAGATCGGCGAGCCGATGGTCCACCTGTTGCGCAACGCGGACGACCACGGACTCGAGACGCCGGCCGAGCGGCGCGCGGCGGGCAAGGCGCCGTCGGGACGGCTGCGTCTCGCGGCGTTGCGCGACCGCTCGAGCGTGCTCATCCGTGTGAGCGACGATGGCCGCGGCATCGATCGCGCGCGCGTACTGGCGAAGGCCAAGCGCACGGGGTTGGTCGAGGCGGACGTCGAGGCGCTCGGCGACGACGAACTGTTCCGGCTGATCGCGCGGCCCGGCTTCTCGACCACCGAGACGGTGACGGACCTCTCGGGACGTGGCGTGGGCATCGACGCCGTGGCGACGCGCGTCCGGCAACTGGGCGGCACGCTCGAGCTGCGTTCCGAGGACGGGCGCGGCACGACGGTCACGGCGCGGCTGCCGGCCACGCTCGCGATCGTGCGCGCGGTGCTCGCGCGGGTCGGCGGCGAGACGTACGCGGTGCCGATGACGCACGTGAGCGAGACGCTCGAACTGCCGGGCGACGTGCGCGAGACGGTGAAGGGACGGGAAGTGCTCTCGCTCCGCGACGACGTGCTGCCGCTCGTGCACCTGCGCGAGCTGGTGCGGCTGCCGCGCCAGCGCGACCGCATCAACCACGTCATCGTGCTCGAGATGGCGGATCGTCGCGCCGGCGTGCTCGTCGACCGGCTGCTCGGCCAGCAGGACATCGTGGTGAAACCGTTCGACGCGGTGAAGGACGGCCTCGCGCTCTTCAGCGGCGCGACGATTCTCGGCGACGGCGCGCCCGCGCTCATCCTGGACGTCAACTCCCTCCTCTGACGGTGGCGGCATGAACGACCTTCGGACCCTGACCCCGCAGCAGATCGACGCGCTGCGCGAAGTCGCGAACATCGGCGCCGGCCACGCGGCCACCGCGTTGTCGCAGATGACGAACGCGACGATCATGATCAGCGTGCCGCGCATCAACATCGCGCCGCTCGAGGACGTGCCCCCGCAGATCTCGGCGCCCGAGGAGCCGGTTGCCGCGGTACTGATGCAGATCATGGGCGACCTCGCCGGCCGGACGCTGCTCGTCTTCCCCAAGCCGACGGCCAACCGGCTCGCCGAGTTGATGCTCCGGCGCCCGAAAGGGTCGTCGACCGAGCTGGGTGAGCTCG
>JANYHJ010000043.1 GCA_025359135.1 Gemmatimonadota bacterium
ACCATCGGCATGCACGGACCCTGCGTCATGAAGGTCACGAGCGAGCCGAAGAACGGCCGGGCGCGGTGCACATCGTAGAACTGCTCGGCCTGCTGCGTACTGAGGTGCAGCACGCGTGAGGCGCGGACCGTGAAACCCGCCTTCTCCAAGTGCGCGATGATCAGGCCGGCCTTTCCCGAATTGAACGCGTCGGGCTTGATGATCGTGAGGGTGCGATTGCCGGCCATTACTTGAGTCGCTCCTGGATGAGCTGCACGAAATCCTTCGGGCGCTGGGCCACGCCCATGCCGGCTGCCTTGAAGGCGTCGATCTTTTCCGCGGCGGTGCCGGCCGAGCCCGAGATGATGGCGCCCGCATGTCCCATGCGGCGCCCCGGTGGCGCGGTCTGTCCCGCGATGAAGCCGACGACCGGCTTCTTCATGTGGTGCTTGATGAAGTCGGCCGCTTCCTGTTCGTCCGTGCCGCCGATCTCGCCCATCATGGCCACGGCCTTCGTGTTCGGATCCTTCTCGAACGCCTCGAGCGCGTCGATGAAGTTGGTGCCGTTGATCGGGTCACCGCCGATGCCGACGCAGGTGGTCTGGCCGATGCCGGCACGCGTGAGCTGGTAGACGATCTCGTACGTGAGCGTCCCCGAGCGTGAGACGACGCCGACAGGGCCCGGCATGCAGATGCGTCCAGGGATGATGCCGACCTTGGCCTTGTCCGCGGGGCTGATGAGTCCGGGGCAGTTGGGCCCGACCAGGCGCGCACCCTTCTCCATCACGTACGGGCGCACGCGCGTCATGTCGAGCACGGGCACGCCTTCGGTGATGCAGACGACGAGCTGGATGCCCGCGTCGGCCGCTTCCATCATCGCGTCAGCCGCGAATGGCGGCGGCACGTAGATCACGCTCGTGTTCGCGCCCGTCGCCTTCACGGCTTCGGCCACGGTGTTGTAGATCGGCACGGTGCCTTCGAACTTCTGGCCGCCCTTGCCCGGCGTGACGCCGGCGACGACCTGCGTGCCGTACTCCATCATCTGCTTGGCGTGGAACGAGCCGTCGCGGCCCGTGATGCCCTGCACCAGCAGCTTGGTGTTCTTGGTGACGAAGACGCTCATGCGGCCTTCCCTCCCTTGGCGAGGGCCACGGCCTTCTGCACTGCTTCGTCCATGTCGCTCGACGCGGAGAAGCCGTTCTCCGTGAGAATCTTCACCGCGATTTCCTCGTTGGTGCCGGTGAGACGGATGACGATCGGCACCTTGAGCGGATTCGCCTTGGTCGCCGTGACGATGCCGTTGGCCACGTCATCGGTGCGCGTGATCCCGCCGAAGATGTTGAACAGGATCGCCTTCACGCTCGGGTCGGCCGTGATGATCTTGAGCGCGTTGACGACCTTTTCCGGATTCGACGACCCGCCGATATCGAGGAAGTTGGCCGGATCGCCGCCGTAGTACTTGACCAGGTCCATCGTCGCCATCGCGAGACCGGCGCCGTTCACCACGCAGCCGACGTTGCCGTCGAGCTTGATGAACGTGAGGTTCGCCTTGCGCGCCGCGACCTCGCTCGGCTCCTCGCTCGACTCGTCGCGCAGCGCGGCCACGGCCGGCAGGCGGTCGAGTTCGTTGTCGTCGATCACCATCGTGGCGTCCACCGCGATCACGTCGCCCGTGGGCGTGACGACCAGCGGGTTGATTTCCGCCAACGAGCAGCCCGAAGCGAGGAAGGCCTGGTAGAGCTGCTGCATGATCTTCGCGGCCGCGCGCGCCTGCTTGGCGTCAGCGTACAGGAAGAAGCCCATCTGCTGCGCTTCGAACGCCTGCA
The DNA here is from genome assembly GCA_025359135.1 of Gemmatimonadota bacterium. Taxonomy (GTDB): domain Bacteria; phylum Gemmatimonadota; class Gemmatimonadetes; order Gemmatimonadales; family Gemmatimonadaceae; genus JACPPC01. Next base: position 1,806 of record JANYHJ010000043.1, read on the forward strand.
GGCCGTAGCGCGGGTCGACCGGGTGATAGAGGATCTTCTCCGGCGTCGTCGCGGCGACTTCCTCGATGTCGATGCCGCCCGCGGCGCTCACCATGAAGACCGCCTTCTTCGTCTTGCGATCGACGATGATGCCGACGTACGCCTCGGTGCCGATGTCGGCCGCGGTCGTCACGAGCACCTTCTCGACCGTGAGGCCCTTGATCTGCATGCCGAGGATCGCGGCCGCCTTTTCCTTGGCTGCGGCGACGTCCTTGCAGAACTTGACGCCGCCGGCCTTGCCGCGGCCGCCTGCGTGGACCTGCGCCTTCACCATCACGGGACCGCCGAGCTTCGTGGCGATCGCCTCGGCTTCCGCAACCGTGGTCGCGACGTCGCCCGGCGGGATCGGCACTCCGAAGCGGCGGAGGATCTCCTTCGCCTGGTATTCGTGGATGTTCACGACAACTCCTGCTACGGTTGAATTCAGGTTGGATAGAGCCAGAAAAACCTAGCGGATCGGGGGCTGCCCCGTCAGCCGACCCAAGGTCTCGAACGCTTCACCGAAGGCGGCCCAATCGCCCTTCTTGAGGGCGACGCGCATCTGGTTGTAGAGGGCCGACACCCGCGCCTGCCACGCCGGGGTGCCGGGGATTTCCATCGGCTCGTTGGGCCGCACGCCCCGCAGAACGGTGCCCAGGTCGCGAGCCGCCGACGCGCTGCCATCGCGCCAGAGCGCCACGTGGCTCACCGCCGGCGGACCATTGACGGGCCAGAGGTAGTGTGGCTGCACGAGCCACAGACCATCGTCGGTCGGGAGCGCCGCCACGCGCCCGGGAACCGTGCGCTCGCCGCGGGGGAGCGCGCCCGCTGCGACGAGCGGCTCGGACGTTCGTGCCAGGGCATCGATCACCGCGCCCCAGCGAACTTCAGGCGACTTGACGGGCATCCACCACGTTCGCGGACTCGCACCGCCCGTTCCCACCACGAGCGCCTGCACGCGGTCGAGCGCGTCGAGCAGCGGCAGGCTCGTGGTCAGCACGCGGCGGTCGCCGGCGCCGGTGAGGAAGAGCGTCGGCCCGCCGACCGCCACGAGCGTGTCGCCCGCAACGATCGGCGGAAGGTGCCTGGTCACGGTCGGCTCGCCGCGCGGTCCCGCGGCGGCCAGTTGCGTCGCCTGCGTCTCCACCCAATCCACGGGCGGCGGCAGCGCATCGAGGAGCGCGGGCGACACCTTCTCGATGGGCGTGAACAGCAGCGGAAAGGCGATCATCCAGCCGCGCGTGACGGGATCGCGCAGCGGATCGGCCACGAGCATCACGCGCCCCGAGTACGCCTGCACGAAGGCGACGCCCGCGTGGCGCAGGAAGGCGACTTCTCCCATCGCCGCCGTGAAGACGTGTCGACTGAACGGAAAGTTCGCGGCCGAGGTGTAGAGGTCGATCGACCAGTAGAGCGTGTCGGCGTGCAGGAGTGGCGTGACGACGCGTCCCTGCGCGAGGAAGGGCGCGAGCGCGCGCACCCGCTCCCGCACGTCACGCGCCAGCACGATGCGTGGGAAGGCGCCCGGCAGGTCGCCCGTGAAGATGCGCGGGTTCTGCTGCGCCCATGCGTGCAGCAGTCGTCCCCAGCCGCTCGCGAGTGAACCGCCGGCCACCGCACCGAGCGAGTCGCCGATGATCGCGACACCGGTGGCCGAGTCGTAGACGAGTGCCGGCGCGAGTGCGAGGTCGCGCGTGAGTGCGCCGTCCGCGGCCCCCGGGAGTCGCGGCACGAACGGTCCGCCCTGCCAGGCTGGCGCGCGCGCCGCCATCCACGGCGCGCCCGCGCCTCCCTCTCCCGCACTCACGACCATCGCCCAGAGGCCATCGCGCCGCGGCTGCCAGCCCACGCGCACTTGGCCGGCGCGGTGCGCGCGCTCGACGGTGCGTTCGAGCGCGGCGGCGTCGAAGACGCTCACGTCGTGCGCGGGATCGGTGACGCGTGGTGCGTTGGCGCTCGTGTCGCCCCTGATGACGCGATCGAGCGCGAAGGCGTAGCGGGTGAAGCTCGCGCGCTGCTCCGCGAAGGCGCGCGTGTTGCGCGCGCGGTCGCTGCCGTCCAGGCGCGGCCCGATGGCCGGGCCCGCCCAGCGCACGAGCAACGAGAGGATGAGCAGCGTGAGGACGGTCCCGACCGCGACGCGCACCTGGCGCATCCAGCCAGCCCACAGCACCACGGCCGACGCCGAGAGCGACGCGAGCGCGAGGCCGAGCGTGGCCGGCACGGTCCAGTGCTGGTCGACGCTCACGAACGCGCCCTCGTCGCCGGGGCCGCGCCCCGAGCCGTGCACGGCCAATCCGTAGTAGTCGAGCCGGTAGCTCCATGACACGAGCAGCAGCACGACCGTCGCGAGCACGGTCATGTGGCGCCGTACCCACGTGGATACGCGCAGCGTGCCGCGCTCCCAGCGCAGGCTCGGCGTGAGCGCGTAGAGAAAGATCACGACGGCCCCGGTGACGAGCAGCAGCGCCACGGCCCACGCGTAGACGCCGAGCTCGAACGGCAACCAGGTGACCCAGAAGCCGTAGTCGAGGCCGAAGTTCCCTTCCTCCTGGCCGAACGGATTGGCGTAGCGCACCTGGGCGAGCGAGAGCCAGTCCTCCTGCAGCCAGGCGAGCAGGAGTGCGAGCACGACGGACAGCGCGACCGTCACCATGAAGAGCAGGCGTTCCGGCACCTGCTCGCCGATCTCGATGTTGCCGAGTCGCCGTGGGAGCACGAGCTGCACGACGGAGCTCCGCACGCCCCAGAAATTCAGGAACGCGAAGGTGACGGCGATGAGGAACGATCCGCCCTTGAGCAGGAGCGTGTTGGCGACACGGGCTCGCCACATCGGAAGGGCCCCGAGCGCGGCGTACCACTCGTGTTCGACGTAGAGTCCGGCGAAGGCGCGCCCGATGAGCAGCGCGAGGGCCAGCCCGATCGCCCCGGCGGCGAGCCACCGACGGGGCGTCATGCTATCCGACGATGCCCTGCGTGCGGAGCCACGCGTTGAACTCGCCCTGGATGGCGTCGAGTCGCGCCTGCGTGAGCGCCTCGAAGCGCATGACGAGAATCGGCTGCGTGTTCGACGCGCGTACGAGGCCCCAGCCGTCGCCGAAGAGCACGCGCGCGCCGTCGACGTCGATCACGTCGTGCGTCGCGCTGAAGTGCTTCACGGCCGCGTCGACGATCGCGAACTTGCGTTCGTCCGGGCAATCGACGCGCAGCTCCGGCGTGGAGACGAACTTGGGCACGTCGGCGAGCAGGTCGTGCACCGACTGGCCGCTGTCGGCCACGATGCGCAGCAGCCGCGCGGCACCGTAGGGCGCATCGTCGTGGCCGTAGAACCCTTCCGTGAAGAACATGTGCCCCGACATCTCGCCGGCAATCGGCGCGTGGAGCTCCTTCATCTTGTCCTTGATGAGCGAGTGCCCGGTCTTCCACATGACCGCCTTGCCGCCCGCCTTCTCGATCTCGTGCGGCAGCGCCTGCGAGCACTTGACATCGAAGATGATCGATTGCCCCTTGCCCGTGCGCGCCAGCACGTCGCGCGCGTAGAGAATGAGGATGTGGTCGCCCCAGATGATTTCGCCGGTGTTGGCGATGAGGCCGATGCGATCGGCGTCGCCGTCGAAGGCGATGCCGAGGTCGGCCCCGGTGCGCTTCACCTCGCGGATCAGGTCCTGCACGTTCTTGACGACCGTCGGATCCGGATGGTGGTTGGGAAAGGTGCCGTCGGATTCGCAGAAGATGTACGTGGCGTCGGCACCCAACCCTTCCATGAGTGGACGCGCTACCACGGCGCCGATACCGTTGCCGGCATCCACCACCACCTTGAGCGGGCGCGAGAGCGTGCCCGTGCGCTGCACGAGGTCCGCCACGTAGCGATCGAGCACGGCCTCGGTGCGCACGTTGCCCTTGCCCACCGGGAACTTGCCGGCCTTGATGTGGCCGTAGAGCGCCTGGATCTCGTCGCCGTGCAGCGACCCGTGGCCGACGCAGAGCTTGAAGCCGTTGAACTCTGGCGGGTTGTGCGAGCCGGTGATCTGGATGCCGCCGACGACGTCCAGGTTGTGCGTGCACCAGTAGAGCGTCGGCGTCGGCACCTCGCCGATGTCGATCACGTCGAGGCCACAGCTCGTCAGTCCCGTCACCAGCGCATCGCGCAGCGCCGCGCCACTGGGCCGATTGTCGCGTCCGACGGCGATGGCGCCGCGGATCCCGTGCGCCGCGAGCCAGGCGGCGTAGCCCTTGCCGATGGCCGTCGCCGCCTCGATGGTCAGGTCGTCGCCAACGACGCCGCGAATGTCGTACTGCCGGAAGATGCCAGCTGCGATGGCCATGGGACTCTGGATACGGTGGTCAGGGACTGGCAGCAGCCGGGACGGCCGCCGCCTTGGGCGCGGCCGGCGCGAACGAGCGCGCGGTGCTGTGCTGCGCGAGTCGCACGGCTGGGCTCGGGTAGAGCCCGAGCACGAGGATGAGTGCGACCGACGTGGCGATGACGAAGCGCAGCATCGGCGATGATGGTGGCGGCGCCGCAGCGCCTTCCGGTCGCGGCCGCATGAACATCACCATCACCACGTACAGGTAGAAGCCCGCCGACACGACCGTCGCCAGCACGAGGATGATCGAGAGCTTGGTCTGCGGCGCGGGCGCCTTGAGCGCGGCCTGCAGCACGTACCACTTGGCGAAGAAGCCCATGCCGCCAACGAGCGGAAAGCCGAGGAGCGCGAGCATGAAGACCGCCATGGCCATCGCAAGCCCGGGGCGCACCGTCCAGAGGCCGGCGTAGTCCCCGATGTCGGCCGGGCCATCCTTGCCCTCGTTGAGCGCGACGACCACGGCAAAGGCGCCGAGCGTCGCGAGGGTGTAGGCCACGAGGTAGAACACCACGGCCGCGGCGCCCTCAGGTGTCTGCGCCGTGACCGCCACGAGCAGGAAGCCCGCATGGGCAATGCTCGAGTACGAGAGCATGCGCTTGACGTTGCGCTGCTGCAGCGCGAACAGGTTGCCGACGACCATCGTGGCCGCGGCCAGCCACCAGAGGGCGAGGTGCCATTTCTCCGATCCGGGCCCGACCGCCTCGAGGCAGACGCGCAGCAGCGCGGCAAACGACGCCGTCTTGACCGCGCACGCCATGAAGCCCGAGTACGGCGCCGGTGCGCCATCGTAGACGTCCGGCGTCCACATGTGGAACGGCGCGGCAGCCACCTTGAAGGCGAAGCCGACCAGGAGCAGCGCGAGACCGACGAGCATCATCGGCTGTTCGGAGACGGCCGGCGTCGTGAACCGCTCGCCGATCGTGATCAGGTTCGTGGAGCCGGTGGCGCCGTACACGAGCGCGATGCCGTAGAGCAGGAACGCGCTCGAGAAGCAGCCGAGCAGGAAGTACTTGAGCGACGCTTCCGCCCCGCGCCCGCTGCGGCGATCGATGCCCGTCAGCACGTACACCGACACCGACATCAGCTCGATGCCCAGGAACATCAGCATCAGGTCGCGCGCGCCGCTCAGCAGCATCATGCCCGACGCGGCGAGCAGCGTCAGCACGTGCGACTCGGCCGCCACGAGCTTCATGCGAGCGTTGAAATCGACGGCGATGGCGAGCGTCATCATCGTGCCAAGGAGGATCACGACATCCGACGCCCAGCGGAATCCGTCGACGGCCACGGGGCCGTTGGTGGCGGTGAACGCCATGCGCCACGACCAGATCACGGCCGCGAGCGCGGCAGCGCAGACGCCCAAGGCCAGGAAGGCCACCGACCGCGAGTGTGCCTCGCTCTCGGGGCGCCAGACGGCCCAGAGGAGGAGCAGCATGCCGCCGCCCATGAGCACGATGTCGGGCAGGTAGGCCTGCATCAACTGCGACGGGATCGCGAGATCGAAGGGGAGCACTTATCGCCCTCCTGACGCGCCCGCGGGCAGCGCCGGAATGGGCGCACCGGGCATCGGCACGCGGCCATGCACGCGGTCCACCAGCAGCTGCGAGGCCGGACGCATCCGGTCGAGCACGCCAGCCGGCGCGACGCCGAGCCAGATGATCGTGACGGCGATGACCGCCATCACGGCCACTTCGCGCCGATTGAGGTCGGAGAGCGTGGTGTTCTCGGGGTTGTTGAGTGGATTGAAGATGATCCGCTGCAACGCCCAGAGCAGGTACGCGGCCCCCAGCACGACGCCCACCGTGGCCGCGCCCGCGATGTACGGGAACACGTTGTACGTGCCGATGAGCACGAGGAACTCGCCGATGAAGCCGTTCGTGCCCGGCAGGCCGATCGAGCTCATGGCCACGAGTGCCAGCGACGCGGAGAACATCGGGACTGCGCGCGCGATGCCACCGTACGCGGCAATCTGTCGCGTGTGGGCGCGCTCGTAGAGCATGCCGACGAGCAGGAAAAGCGCCCCGGAACTGACGCCGTGCGAGATGCCCACCATCTGCGCACCCAGCACGCTCTTCTCGTCGAAGGCGAAGATGCCGAGCATCACGAACCCGAGGTGACTGACCGACGAGTAGGCGACGAGCTTCTTGAGGTCGGTCTGCACGAGCGCCACGAGCGCGCCGTAGAGGATGCCGATGATCGCGAGCGCGAGGATGCCGTCGCGCACCCATGGCACCATCGCGACTCCCGGGAAGAGCGGCACGGCGAAGCGCAGGAAGCCGTACGTCCCCATCTTGAGCAGCACGCCCGCGAGGATCACCGAACCCGCCGTCGGCGCCTCGACGTGCGCGTCGGGCAGCCAGGTGTGGAACGGGAAGATCGGCACCTTGATCGCGAAGGCGAGGAAGAAGGCGCCGAAGAGCCAGAGCGCCGCAGTCCCCGAGCGCGGGGCCACCTCCATGATCTTGTCGTAGGCGAACGACGTGCCGCCGGTGTAGCGCCAGAGCACGACGATCGCGACCAGCATCATCAGCGAGCCGATGAGCGTGTAGAGGAAGAACTTGATGCTCGCGTAGATGCGCTTCTCGCCGCCCCAGATCCCGATGATGAAGTAGATCGGCACCAGCATGATCTCCCACATCACGTAGAAGAGCAGCAGGTCGGTGGCGAGGAAGGTGCCGAGGATGCCCGTCTCGAGCGCGAGGAAGAGCGCGTAGTACGTGCGCAGCTTGTGGCGCACCGACGTCCATCCGCCCAGCACCGCGATCGGCATCAGGAACGTCGTGAGCAGCACCATCATCAGGCTGATGCCGTCCACGGCCACCGTGAAGCGCGCGCCCCACTCGGAGAGCCACGGGAAGTCGATCGTGAACTGCCACCCCGGCTTCGACGGGTCGAAGGCCCACCAGAGTCCCATCGAGAGCACGAACTCGAGCAGCAGCACGCCGATGGCGATGTCGCGCGCGACCTGGCTCTCGCCATATTCGCGGTCATCCTCGTGCTCGGCCGGCCGGGCCGCGATCCAGATGACCGCCGCGCCAAGGAGCGGCAGCAGCAGGAGCACCGGCAGGATCCACTGGTCGTAGTGCAGCGATTGCAGCAGGCTGCGCATCAGGAGGGACTTTGGGGGTGGAGGCGACTACGGAGCGGCAGACGTGGAGGGGGCACCGCCCACTCCCGACGTGATGGACGTGACGAAGCGCTGGGCGGGTCCGTCGAGGCGGCGCAGCACCGCGCCCGGCGCCACGCCGATCCAGAGGATCGCGACGGCGAAGACCCCCAGCACGCCCAGCTCGCGCGCATTGAGGTCCTTGAGGGCGCGGTTCTCGGGATTGTCGAGCGGATTGAAGATCACGCGTTGGATCGCCCAGAGCGCGTAGACGGCGCCGAGGACGACGCCGGTGGCCGCGATCACCGTCGCGATCGGGTACGCCTTGTAGGAGCCGATCAGCACGAGGAACTCGCCGATGAATCCGTTGGTGCCGGGCAGGCCGATCCCTGAAAGCGCGATCAGCGTGAGCAGCGTGGCCATCATCGGCACCACGCGCGCGATGCCGCCGAAGTTCTCGATGCGGCCCGTCTTGCGCCGTTCGTGCATCATCCCGAGGGCGCACATCATCGCCGAGCTCGTCACGCCCGTGTTGACCATCACGAGCATCGCGCCACTCACGCTCTGGGGCGAGAGCGCGAAGAGGCCGAGGATGATGAACCCGACGTGGCTGATCGAAGAGTACGACACGAGCTTCTTGAAGTCCGGCTGCACGAGCGCGACGAGCGCGCCGTAGACGATGCCGACGACCCCCAGGCCGACGATCATCGCGCGCACGCCGTCGTCGAGCGCGGCCAGCGGGAAGAGCGGCATCGCGAAACGCACGATGCCGTACGCCCCGACCTTGACCGCGAGGGCGACGGCCGTGGTCGTCGGCGCCTCGTGCTGCGCGTCGGGCAACCAGGTGTGGAACGGGAAGACCGCCGACTTGATCGCGAAAGCGAGGAAGAAGGCGCCGAAGAGCCAGCGCTGCGACGAGAGTGCCATCTCGCCCGAGCGCAGCGCCTCGATCGAGAAGGTCGTTTCCCCGGCCGCCATCCAGGTCGCGATGATCGCCACGAGCATGAGCAGCGAACCGAGCATCGTGAAGATGAAGTAGCGGAGGCTCGCCTGGAGCCGGTCGCTGCCACCCCAGATCCCGATGATGAAGTACATCGGGATGAGCATCAACTCCCAGAACACGTAGAAGAGGATCAGGTCGAGGCTGATGAACACCCCGATCACCCCCGACGTGAGGAGCAGCAACAGGCTGTAGTAGCTGCGGATCTTGGTGGTCACCACCGACCAGCTGCCGATGACCGCCAAGGGCATCAAGAGCGCGGTGAGCAGGATCATGACCGTCGAGAGGCCGTCCACGCCGATCGTGAACCGTGCCCCCCAGTCCGTGATCCACGGGACGTCGATCTTGGCCTGGAAGCCCGGCAGCGAGGGGTCCACCCACCACCAGAGACCGAGCGCCACGATCGCCTCCGCGAGGAACGTCGCGAGGGCGAGCGTGCGCACTTCACGCCACGCCGCCGCCTGCAACTCCTGGCCGGGCAGCGCCGAACGCCCGAGGAAGCGGATCAGTCCTGCGCCCACGAGCGGGATGAGCAGCAGCGCCGGGAGCGCCCAGCGCTCGTACTGCAGGTGAGCGAGCAGGTCGTGCATCGCCCTATCCGAGGGTCATGACGGCGACCAGTCCGAGCACGCCGAGGGCGATGGCCCACGCGTAGTTCCCGACCAGCCCCGACTGCGCGCGCGCGCCCACCCACGCGATGCCGCGTGCGACGCTCGCGCTGCCGTTGACCATGAGGCCGTCGATGAGCCCGACATCGATGCCGCGCCAGAGCAGCGTGCGCGAGACCCGGATGACCGGGTTCACGAGCAGCATCTGGATGAGCTCGTCGACGAAGTACTTGCGCTCCAGTACGCGTGCGACGCCGTGCGCGGCGGGCGCCTTGGCGGCCGACGTGAGCTTGGCGGGCTTGAGCAGCAGCCACGCGGTGAGGATGCCGCCCAGTGCGCACGCGATCGCCGCCGCGACGAGCGACAGTTCGGTGCTCATCGCCGTGGGCGGCTGCGCACCCGCGAGCGCGGTGGTGGCATGCCCCACCACCGGCTCGAGCCAGTGATGGAGCGCTTCGGTGCGGCCCACCGGCAGCTTCTCGGTGAACCACTCGGGGAGGTTGACCCAGCCACCAACCGCAGACAGCACGGCCAGCACCGCCAGCGGGCCGGTCATGATCCACGGCGCCTCGTGCAGGTGTGGCCGTGCCTTCTCGTCGCTGCGGTTCTCGCCGTGGAAGGTGTAGAGCATCATGCGCGTCATGTAGATGGCCGTCATGAACGCGGTGATGAGGCCCAGTCCATAGAACAGGTAGAGGATCGCGGAGCCGGGAATGCCGAACCAGTGCGCGTCGGCCAGCGTGGAGCCATGCGCGCGCTCGAACAGTTGGCCGAGAATCTCGTCCTTCGAGAAGAAGCCCGAGAACACCGGGACGCCGGCAATGGCCAGCGTCGCGATCCACATGAACGCCCACGTGAACGGCATCGTGTGCCGCAGCCCGCCCATGTTGCGCATGTCCTGCGCATCGTCATGGTGCGCGTGTCCCTCGTGATACGCCTCGTGCATCGCGTGGATGATCGAGCCGGATCCGAGAAAGAGCAGCGCCTTGAAGAAGGCGTGCGTGACGAGGTGGAAGACGCCCGCCGTGTACGCCCCTGCCCCGACGCCTACGAACATGTACCCGAGCTGGGAGACGGTGGAGTATGCCAGCACCTTCTTGATGTCCCACTGCTTGAGCGCGATCGACGCCGCGAAGATCGCCGTCACGCCGCCCACGATCACCACCGTCAGCGACGCCGTGGGCGACACCGCGAACAGGAACGAGCTGCGCGCGATCAGGTACACGCCCGCCGTGACCATCGTGGCCGCGTGGATCAGCGCCGACACGGGGGTCGGGCCTGCCATCGCGTCCGGCAGCCAGATGTAGAGCGGCATCTGCGCGCTCTTGCCCGCGCAGCCGAGGAAGAGGAACAGGCAGATCGCCGTGATCACGCCCGAGCCGACGGGGAACGTCGCCGCCTTGGCCGCGACCCCGGCGAAATCGAGCGCGCCCAGGTTCGACCAGAGCAGGAACATCGCGATCAGGAATCCGAAGTCGCCGACGCGATTGACGATGAACGCCTTCTTGCCCGCGTCCGCGTTGTTCGTGTCGGAAAACCAGAAGCCGATCAGCAGGTACGAGCAGAGCCCGACGCCCTCCCATCCGACGAAGATGACCGGATAGTTGGCGCCGAGCACCAACGCCAGCATGAACACGACGAACAGGTTGAGGTACGCGAAGTACCGCGGATAGCCCGGGTCCTCGCGCATGTAGCCGACGCTGAAGATGTGGATGAGCGAGCCGATGCCCGTGATGATCAGCACCATCACCATGCTCAGGTGGTCGAGCTGGAACGCCCAGTCCACCTGCAGCGTGCCCGCCGGCATCCACGTCGAGTAGCGCTGGATGAACGGCGCGTCACCGCCGCGCTGGATCATCGTCCACGCGATCGCGGCCGAGAGCAGGAAGCCGAGGATGATCACGGCGGGGCCGATGATCGTCGTCGCCTTCTCCCAGCGGTGACGGTGGCCGTGGTGCGTGGCCTGCAGCGCCGGAAACTCGCCCGTGTGCCCCGAGTGGCCAGACGTCGGATCCGACGAGGGGTCGAGCGGCCCCGGCAGGTACGCGGAGGTGAGGGAGAACGCGCCGTTGATCAGGAAGCCGAGAAACGGCAGCACCGGCACGAGCCAGATCAGCTCGGCAATCGTGCCGGAGAGCGGGTGCACAACGTCCATGCCTAACCTCGCAGGAGGCGCAGGGCCCCCAGGTCGACCGTGCGGAAATGCCTGAACACCGCGATCACGATGGCGAGCCCCACAGCGGCTTCGGCTGCGGCCACGGTCATCACGAAGATCACGAAGACCTGCCCGCCCACGCCGTGCAGCTTGGAGAGGGCGACGAAGCTCAGGTTGACCGCGTTGAGCATCAGCTCCACGCACATGAAGAGGATCAGTGCGTTGCGGCGCGTCAGCACGCCCATCACGCCGATCGCGAAGAGGCAGGCCGAAAAGAAGAGCGCGGGACCGATCATCCTTGAGTCCCTCGCTTGGCCAAGGTCACGGCGCCGATGATGGCCACCAGCAGCAGCACGCTCGTCACCTCGAACGCGAGCAGGTACTCCGTGAAGAGTGTCTGTGCCACTGGACGCACCACGTTGTCCGGTACGTCGGGCGAGGCGAGCTGTGGCCACGGCTGCCGCATCAGCGTCAGCACCTCGGCCGCGAGCAGTAGCGCCACGGCCCCCGCCGCCAGGCGCGTGCCCTTCGAACGGAAGTCCGACGTCTCCGACGGATGCCCGAGGTTGAGCAGCATCACCACGAAGACGAACACCACCATGATCGCGCCGGCGTACACGAGGATCTGCACCACGCCCACGAAGTGCGCGTCCAGCATCACGTACTCGGCCGCCAGGCAGAACATCACGTTCACGAGCCAGAGCGCCGCCGACACGGGGCTCTTCCGCGTCACGAACAGCAGCGCGGACGCGACGGCCAGCACGCCGAACAGGTAGAAGTGGAACGTGAAGAGGAGCGGCAGGTCGGTATGCACTACTCCCCCGCGGGATCGGAGGGATCCCAGAGCTGGGAGACCGGGTGCGTCTGCGCGGTCAACCGCTCGAGGTCGTACACGAAGCTCGCGCGGCTGTACTCCGCGTTCTCGTAGTGGCGACCCATGTGGATCGCTTCCTCCGGGCAGACTTCCTGGCAGTAGCCGCAGAAGATGCAGCGGAACTCGTCGATCTCGAAGACGAGCGGATAGCGGTTGCCCTGCTCGTCCTCGCCGGGCACGAGCTTGATGCAGTTGGCCGGGCAGACCGTGGGACAGAGCCCGCAGCCCACGCACTTGGCCTTGCCGTCCTCGGTGGTGAGCATGCGGTGCGTGCCGCGCCAGCGCGGGCTCACCGGTTCGCGCATCTCGGGATACTGCACGGTCACCTTGTGCGGGTTGACCATGTGCTTGAAGGTGCGCGCCATGCCGCCGAGCGTGGCGCGCAGGTAGCTCGCCTCCGCGATGGGCCGGTTGAGCACCTTGACCGTGATCGCCATCAGTCCCCCGTGACGGGTGCGAGTGTCGAGCGCGACGCGACCTGTCGCAGGCGCGAGAGTTCCGCGGACTTGAGCCGGCTCTGCGCGGGGCTGAGCAGCCGCCCCCGGTCCAGCACGAAGAGCAGCACGCCCACGCACGCGAGGTTGAGCCCGAAGAGGATGCCCGTGAAGGCGCGCGAACTGCGCGCGATGCCCGCTGCGTCGAGCCCGAGGAGCGTGCCCGCGATGATCACCACGTACGCGAGGATCGCGGGCAACATCACCTTCCAACCCAGCGACATCAGCTGGTCATAGCGGAAGCGCGGCAGCGTCCAGCGGATCCACATGAAGGTGAAGAGGAAGAAGATCACCTTGATCGCGAAGACGCCGAGCGTCACGATCGTCTTGAGCGTCGTCCACGGCGGCACATTGTCCCACGTCGTGAACGGGATGTCCCACCCGCCGAAGAAGAGCAGCGAGGTGAGCGCGCTCGCCGTCACCATGTTGGCGTATTCCGAGATCGGGAACATCGAGAACTTCATCGCCGAGTACTCGGTGTGGTATCCGGCGATCAACTCCGACTCGGCCTCGGGCATGTCGAACGGCAACCGGTTCGTCTCGGCGTACGTCGCCACGAAGAACACGAGGAAGGCCACCGAGAGCAACACCACGTTCCAGCCCTGGGTCGCTTGCTGCTCCACGATCGAGTTGAGGTTGACGTTGCCCGCGAGCAGCAGCACGCACACCGTGCTCATCCCCATCGCGATCTCGTAGCTGATCATCTGGGCGCTCGAGCGCAGTCCGCCGAGCAGCGCGTACTTGTTGTTCGAGCTCCACCCCGCGAGCACGATGCCGTAGACGCCGAGCGAACTGATCGCGAGCGTGAAGAGGAAGCCCACCGGAAGGTCGGCCACCGCCATGCTCATCAGCCCCCAGCGCGTCGGCAGGGGCGACGCGAACGGGATCACCGCCCACGTCACCATCGCCGGTACGAAGGCGAGCATCGGCGCCAGGATGAAGAGCGCCTTGTACGCTGCCTCCGGGTACGTCTCTTCCTTCATGAAGTTCTTGACGCCGTCCGCGAGCACCTGACCGAACCCCTTCCAGAGGACCCGGTTCGGTCCGATCCGGTCCTGGATCCACGCGGAGATCTTGCGCTCGGCGAAGGTCAGCAGCGCGACGCCCACCATGTAGACCGTGAAGACGACAACCATCTTCACGATCGTGAGGATCGTGAACGGCCAGAAATCCTCGATCGGCGTCTGCGGATCGATCACGCCACCGTGCGAGAACACCGCCTGGATCATGACGCCACCTCCGCTCCGGCCGGGACGGCGCCCTTGAGGCCGAGTCCTTCCCACGTCATGCCGCCGAAGTGTGCGTGCGACGCGGCGAGCGAAGCGAAGACGTCGCCCGGCGACCAGGTGGTCTTCGCAATGCCCAGCGCCGCCACGAGGTCGGCCAGCACGAACCAGCTCGGACGCGCCATGCCCGGCGCCGCCTTGGCCTGGAAGAAGCGCTGCACGCGCCCGCGGAGGTTGGTGAAGCTCCCCTCCTCCTCCGACATGTTCGCGATCGGCAGCACCAGGTCGGCGTGCGCGAGCGATGCGTCGAGCGCGGTACCAATGACGATCAGCGCCTTGGCACGCTTGATCGTCGCGGCGTCGAGGCCAGCCACGTCATGGTCGGCCACGATCAGCACGTGCGCACTCGTCAGCCCGGCGAGCACGTCGCCACCCTTGGCAAACCCGAGCAACTCCGCGCCCTTCACGTTGGCCGCGCGCTCGGCGCGCAGCGCGAGGTCCTTCACCCCGGGCAGCGGCGCTTCCGGACCCGTCTCCACCGCAAAGCGCCCTGCACCGCCCTGCGCGTTGATGACGCGAGCGAGCAGGTGCAACGCCTCGTTCGACAGCATGGGCGAGGCCACCACATGCACCTGGTTGCCCTTGAGCAACCCGACCGCGGCGGCAATCGCCGCGGCCCAGTCGGCGCGCACGAGCGCGCCGTGCGTGCGCACCTGCGGCTGCTCGATCCGGTCAGGACGGTTGAGCCAGCGATAGTCGAGGCGTCCCTGGTCGCAGAGGTAGAAGTGGTTGACCGCCTCGTTGCTGCGCGGCTTCATCCGCACGACCGCGTTGTCGCGCACTTCGAGCACGCTGTTGCAGCCCTGCGTGCAGTTCGGGCAGACGCTGGCCGCGCGATCGAGCTCCCACGCGCGCGCCTTGTTGAGGAAGTCCTTGCTCAGGAGTGCGCCCACCGGGCAGAGATCAACCACGTTGCCGGCCCACGCGTGCGTGAGGTCGTCGCCCTCGAACTTGCCGATGACGGCACGATCGCCGCGCTCGCTCACGCAGAGCACCGGCTCCTCGGCCACCGCCTCCATGAAGCGCACGCAGCGCGTGCAGAGGATGCAGCGATTGGTGACGTAGAGGACGTCACCGCCGAAATCCTCGACCGGATTGAACCGCTTGGGCTCGTGGTAGCGGGAGTCGGCGCGTCCTTCCTGGAACGTGTAGTCCTGCAGTTCGCACTCGCCCGCCTGGTCGCAGATCGGGCAGTCGAGCGGATGGTTGATGAGCAGCATCTCGAGCACGCCCTTCCGCGCATCGAGCGCCTTGGGGCTGTGCACGTGCACGACGTTCCCTTCCATCACGCTCGTGGCGCAGGCCGGCGCGAGCTTCGGCGCCTTCTCCACTTCCACGAGACACATCCGGCACAGTCCCGCCACCGGCAGCCCCGGGTGGTAGCAGTAGTGCGGTATGAGGATGCCCGCGAGCTTCGCAGCCTCGAGGATGCTCGTGCCGTCGGGCACGGTCACCGGGCGACCCTCGATCGTGAGCGTGATCATCTTGGGGCCCGGCGGGGCCGCAGCGGGCGCGGTCATGCGGCACCCGCTGTGATCGCCACCTTGTTGCGGCTCTTCGGGATCAACGCCTCGAACTCGTTCCGGAACCTCGCGAGCCCGCTCGTCACCGGGACCGCGCACGAGTCGGACAGCACGCAGATCGTCTTGCCCGTCATGCTGTCACCGATCGCGAGCAATGTGTCGAGATCCTCCATCGTCCCCTGCCCATCGCGAATGCGCTCGAGAATCTTGGTCGTCCATGCCGTGCCCTCGCGGCACTGCGAACACTGCGCGCAGCTCTCGTGTGCGTAGAAGCGCGCGAGACGCGCGATCTGCTTGACCATGTTCTGCGCATCGTCGAACACGATCACGCCACCCGAGCCGAGCATCGTGCCGGCCGCCACGAAGCCCTCGTAGTCCATCAACGCGCCTTCGGCTTCCTCGGCCGTGATGATCGGCACCGACGAGCCGCCGGGAATCACGGCCTTGATCGTGCGTCCCGGCAGCGGGCCGCCGCACATGTCCCAGAGGAAGTCCTTGAACGGGAAGCCCATCGGCACTTCGTAGTTGCCGGGCTTCGCGATGTTGCCACAGACGGAGAAGAGCTTGGTGCCCGTGCTCTTCGGGTTGTCGGCGCGCCCCCACTGCTTGTACCAGGCCGCGCCGTTCTTCACGATCTCGACCGCCGCCACGAGCGTCTCGACGTTGTTGATCGTCGTCGGCTTGCCGAAGAGCCCCGCCACCGCCGGGAACGGCGGCTTGATGCGCGGATTCCCACGGCGCCCCTCGAGCGAGTTCATCAGCGCGGTCTCTTCACCGCAGATGTACGCGCCCGCGCCCTTGTGCACGTGCACGTCCACGCGCTTGCCCGTGCCCATCGCGTTGGCGCCGAGGATCCCGGCCGCGTACGCCTCCTTCACGGCCCGGTTCATCCACTCGAGCGGTTCGGTGAACTCGCCGCGGATGTAGATGTAGCCGGCCTCCGAGTTGGTCGCATAACCTCCGAGGATCATGCCCTCGACGAGGAGGAATGGGGTCTCCTCCATGAGCTGCTTGTCTTTGAACGTTCCTGGCTCGCCTTCGTCGGCGTTGCAGATCATGTAGCTCG
>JANYHJ010000057.1 GCA_025359135.1 Gemmatimonadota bacterium
CAGAACCCGCCGAGCATCCGCATCGGCGGGCGTTCGGCCAAGACGCTCTACCAGTTCACGCTCAAGGGGCCGGACATCACGTCGCTCTACAGCGAGTCGAACAAGCTGCTGACGACGTTGCGGCGTGATTCGCTGCTCACCGGCGTGACGTCGGACTTGCTCAACGTGAATCCGGTCGTGCGCATCAAGATCGACCGGCCGCGCGCCGCGTCGCTGGGCGTGACTCCTGCCGCGATCGAGAATGCGTTGGCCAATGCGTACAACCAGCAGCAGGTGAGCACGATCTACACGCCCAGCAACGAGTACTGGGTGGTGATGGAGACGGTGCCGCGCGCGCAGGCCGACGCCAACGTGCTCTACCAGTTCTTCGTGCCCGGCACGGCTGGCCGGATGGTGCCGCTCTCCGACGTGGCGAGCTTCTCGAGCGGCGTCGGCCCCCTCTCGGTGGCGCACTCGGGGCAGCTCGCGTCGGTGACGATCTCGTTCAACCTCGCGCCCAACGTCTCGCTTGGCGATGCAGTCAAGGAAGTCAACAAGGTGTCGCGCGCGATGCTGCCGAGCACGATCACGACCGGGTTCAGTGGCACGGCGCAGGCATTCGAGGCGTCGCAGCAGGGACTGGGCATCCTGCTCCTGATCACGGTGTTCATCATCTACCTGATCCTGGGCGTGTTGTACGAAAGCTTCATCCACCCGATCACGATTCTCACGGGGCTGCCGTTCGCGGCGTTCGGCGCGCTGTTCGCGCTGTACGTGACGACTACGGAGCTCGGCGTGTACGGCTATGTAGGCGTCATCATGCTCATCGGCATTGTCAAGAAGAACGCGATCATGATGATCGACTTCGCGGTGGCGGCCGAGCGCGACGAGGGGATCGAGCCCGCGGTGGCGATCGTGAAGGCGGCCATCGTGCGCTTCCGCCCGATCATGATGACGACGGTGTCGGCGATCGCGGGCACGTTGCCGATCGCGATCGGCGTGGGCCCGAGTGCGGACTCGCGCCGCCCGCTGGGGATCGCGGTGGTGGGCGGCCTCGTCTTCTCGCAGATCGTCACGCTGTACGTGACGCCCGTGTTCTACACCTACCTCGACGAACTGCAGGGGTGGGCGACGCGTCGCTTCTCGCTGGGGATCGACGAGGGCACGGACATCGGGGAGGTTCCGCCGTATGGCGGCCTCACGCCGACGCCCGCAGCCTGATCCGGACCGAAGCGGACTTTCATGAATTTCACGACCCTCTTTATCAAGCGCCCGGTCATGACGACGCTCGTCATGGTCGGGATCCTCGTGTTCGGCATCGTCGCGTACCAGCAGCTGCCGGTGTCGGACCTGCCCAACGTCGACTTCCCGACGATCACCGTGAGCGCGACGCTGCCGGGCACGAGCCCGCAGACGATGGCGGCCACCGTGGCAACGCCGCTCGAGAAGCAGTTCTCGACGATCGCGGGCATCGACAACATGTCGAGCACGTCGAGCCTCGGCACGACGCAGATCGTCATCCAGTTCACGCTCGATCGCAGCATCGACGCCGCCGCGCAGGACGTGCAGGCGGCCATCGCGCAGACGATCCGCCAGCTGCCGCAGGGGATCATCCCGCCGAGCTACCAGAAATCGAACCCGGCTGACGCGCCGATTCTCACCTTCGCGCTCACGGGCGACGGCGTGCCGCTCTCGACGCTCGATGAATTCGCCGAAGTGACGCTGGCCCAGCGCCTGAGCATGGTGGGCGGCGTGGCGCAGGTGCTCGTCTACGGCGCGCAGAAGTACGCGGTGCGCGTGCAGCTCGACCCGCAGCAGCTCGCGTCGCGGTCGATCGCACTGGAAGACGTGGCTACCGCGGTCACGAACCAGAACGTGAACCTGCCGACCGGCGTGCTGTGGGGGCCGCGCACCGCGCTCACCGTGCAGGCCACCGGTCAGCTCGAGAGTGCGGGCGAGTTCAAGGACATCATCGTCAGCTACCACAACGGCGCGCCGGTGCACCTGAGTGAGGTCGGGCGCATCTCGGACGACGTGCAGAACAACAAGACCGCGAGCTGGTACAACGGGTCGCCGGCCATCGTGCTCGCGGTGCAGCGCCAGCCGGGCACCAACACGGTCGAGGTGGCGAGCCGGGTCAAGGCGGCGCTCGAGAAGCTGCAGGCGGAGATCCCGCCCACGGTGCATGTGTACCCGCTCTACGATCGCTCGACGACGATCAAGGCCAGCGTGGACGACGTCACGTTCACGCTCTACCTGACGCTCGCGCTCGTCGTGATGGTGATCTTCCTCTTCCTCCGCAACTTCAGCGCCACGATCATCCCGAGCCTCGCACTGCCGATGTCGATCATCGGCACCTTCTCGGTGATGTACCTGCTCAACTACTCGCTCGACAACCTCTCGCTGATGGCGCTCACGCTCGCCGTCGGCTTCGTGGTCGACGACGCGATCGTGATGCTCGAGAACATCGTGCGCCACCTGGAGATGGGAAAGACCAAGATGCGCGCCGCGATCGACGGCGCCTCCGAGGTCGGCTTCACGATCATCTCGATGACCCTTTCGCTCGCCGCGGTCTTCATCCCGTTCCTCTTCATGGGCGGGATCATCGGCAAGCTCTTCCACGAGTTCGCCGTGACCATCGGCGTCGCCATCCTCGTCTCGGGCTTCGTCTCGCTCACGCTCACGCCGATGCTCTCGAGCCGCTTCCTGCGCTCGGACCACGGCAAGACGCACGGCGCGCTCTACAACGCCACCGAGCGCGTCTTCGACATCACGCTGCGCTGGTACGAACGCGGGCTCGGCTGGGTCATGGCCCGCCGCCCCGCCACCCTCGCCTTTTCGGCTGTGGTATTGGTTGCCACAGCGTGGCTCTTCTGGTGGATTCCGAAGGGACTCTTCCCCGTGGCCGACACCGGCCAGCTACTCGTGACCACCGAGGCCGCCGAAGGGGTGAGCTACGATGCGCTCGTCCAGGCGCAGCGTGATGTGGCCGACCTCATGCGCCATGACCCCGACGTGCGCTCGGTGACGTCCAGCGTCGGTACGAGCGCGGCGTCGAACCAGGGACAGATGACACTCGACCTCAAGCCGATCGAGCAGCGCAAGCGCGGTGCCGAGTCGATCGCGCGGGATCTCGGCAAGGCGACGCAGGGCGTGCCGGGGATGACCGTGTTCATCCAGAACCCGCCGTCGATCTCCATCGGTGGTGTCGCCTCGAAGAGCCTCTACCAGTACGTGCTGCAGTCGAGCGACATCGCGGGCCTCAACGTGGCCGCTCGCTCGCTCGAGACCAAGCTGCGCACGAGCCCGCTCCTCACGGACGTCACGAGTGACCTGCTCATCGAGAGCCCGCAGGTCACGGTCGACATCGACCGCGAGGCCGCGGGCCGCCTCGGCGTGTCGGCCATGGAGATCGAGAACACGCTCTACGACGCGTTCGGGCAGCGGCAGGTGAGCACCATCTACACCTCCACCAACGAGTACTGGGTGGTGATGGAGCTGCTTCCCGAGTACCAGTCGGATGTCTCCGCGCTCGGCCGGCTTTACGTGCGCTCGAGCCGCGGGCCGCTCGTGCCGCTCTCGACCGTCGCGCACTTCAAGGATGCCGTCGGCCCCGTGACCGTCAACCATTCGGGACAGATCCCGTCGGTCACGATCTCGTTCAACCTCGCCCCCGGCACGTCGCTCGGCGACGCGGTGACTCTCGTGAACACCGAGGCCGCGGCTATCCTGCCCGCCACGATCACGCCGCGTTTCAGCGGCATGGCGCAGGCGTTCCTCGGCACGCAGCAGGGGCTCGTAGTGCTGCTCATCCTCGCCGTCTTCGTGATCTACATGATCCTCGGCGTGCTGTACGAGAGCTTCATCCACCCGATCACGATCCTCACCGGACTGCCGTTCGCGGCGTTCGGCGCGCTCGTGACGCTCGCACTTGTCGGGCTCGACCTCGACATCTACGGCTTCGTCGGCATCATCATGCTGATCGGCATCGTGGAGAAGAACGCGATCATGATGATCGACTTCGCGATCGAGACGCAGCGCATGAAGGGGACATCACCGGCGGTGGCGATCGTGGAGGCCTGTTCGGTGCGCTTCCGTCCGATCATGATGACGACAATGGCCGCGCTGATGGGCGCGATCCCGATCGCGGTGGGTTGGGGCGCAGGCGCGAACGAACGGCGTCCGCTCGGCGTCGCGGTCGTGGGCGGCCTCGCGTTCTCGCAGTTCGTGACGCTGTTCGTGACGCCGGTGTTCTACACGTATCTGGACGAGCTGCAGAACTGGTTCGCGCGGCGGAAGGCGGCGAAGGCGGTGCCGATGCCGCACGAGGAGCTGGG
>JANYHJ010000069.1 GCA_025359135.1 Gemmatimonadota bacterium
GAAGTCATGGACGAGGCCTTCTCGAGCCTTGCCCTCGGCCTCGTCGTCGCCATTGCGCTCGTGTATCTGCTGATGGTGATCATGTTCCAGTCCTGGCTGGACCCGTTCATCATCATGCTCGCCGTGCCCGGCGCCCTCATCGGCATCCTCTGGATGCTGATCCTCACGCACACGACGATCAACGTCGTGTCGCTCATGGGCACGGTGATGGCGGTCGGCATCGCTGTCTCCAACTCGATCCTGCTCGTCAGCTTCGCCAACGACCAGCGCGTCGAGGCGAACCTCGATGCCATCCAGGCCGCGATTGAGGCCGGCCGCACGCGCCTGCGCCCGGTGCTCATGACAGCGCTCGCGATGATCCTCGGCATGCTGCCGATGGCCTTCGGCGCCGGTGAGGGCGGCGAACAGAACGCACCGCTCGGCCGCGCCGTCATCGGTGGGCTGCTCGCCGCCACCACAATCACGCTGCTCGTGGTGCCGGCCGCCTACGCCGCCCTGCGTGGCGCCACGCCCACCCGACACCTCCTCGAGCTCCGCTTCATCGCGGAGTCCGAGGGCCGCCACATCGAGGACGCCGCATGACGGATCCCGCTTCGCCCGTCGCACCGCCATCCATGGCGCGGCGCGCGATCATGCTCACGCTGCTCGCGGCGCTCATCCTCTCGCCCGGCCTCTTCGCCGCGCGCCGTTCGCGGTCCGCGTCCGCGGAGGAGAGGTCGCTCGTCAACGAGGCGGCACTCGGCGCGCGCCTCCGCGTCGCGGACGTGATGATGAGTCCGCCCGCACGCCGGCTCGCGCTCATCGGCGAGGCGCGACCCTGGGCGTCCGTCACCCTCTACGCGAAGGTCAGCGGCTACCTCAAGACAGTGAACGTCGACAAGGGCGACCACGTGCGCGCGGGTCAGGTGATGGCCGAGCTCGAGTCGCCGGAGATCGATCGCGCCTTCGCGGCGGCCAAGATCGAGCTCGCCAATCGTGTCGCCATCGCCAACCGGCTGCAGCAGCTTGTCACGCGCAAGCTCGTCTCGCCGCAGGAAGCCGAGCAGGCCGCCACCGATGCGGCCGTGGCCGAGGAGCGACTCAAGGCCGCGACGGCCGAACGGGAGTACGAGACGATCAAGGCGCCGTTCGACGGCACCGTCATCGCGCGCTACGCCGATCCCGGTGCGCTCATGCAGAGCGCGAGTTCGTCGCAGACATCCGCGCTGCCGGTCGCGACCATCTCGCGCAACGACCGGCTGCGCATCACGGTCTATCTCGATCAAGCGGACGCGACGGACTTGAAGCGGGGCGCGACGGCCGTCGTCACCATGCCCGAGCATCCGGGGTTCAGTCGCAAGGGTGTCATCGCACGCGCGGCGGGCGCGCTCGACCCGCGCACGCGCAAGATGCTCGCCGAGATCGACCTGCCCAATGGCGACGGCGCGATCATCGCCGGCGCGACGGTGGCAGTGGCCATCGAGTTGCCGGTGCTCAAGGCGCCGATCGTGCCCGCGGAGGCGCTCGTGCTGCGCGGCGGCAAGTCGTACCTGGCCGTCGTGGGCGCCGACAGTATCGCGCACTTCCGCGTCGTGACTACGGGCCCGAGCGACGGCGCGACGATTGCGGTGCTCTCCGGCGTGAAGCCTGGCGAGCACGTCGGCCTCAACGTCGGCGACCTCGCGGATTCCAGCCGCGTGCGACCGATGGCGGTGGCGAAGCCGTGAGGAGCTCCCTTCGGCGCGCGCTCTGGGTGCTCGTGCTCGTGGCGCCGAGCACATCGCGCGCCCAGGCCCGCACCGACACCGTGCACCTCACGCTCGCCGGCGCAATCGCCACCGCACTCGACCGCGCCATCGCCATTCAGCTCGCCGAGATCGATCGTCGCGTCGGCGGCGTCGGTGTCATCGAGGCGTACAGCCGCTTTCTCCCGTCGCTCACCGCAGGAGCCGGGCTCGGTTACCAGTCAGGCTCGACGCTGCTCTCGTCCACCGCGACCGTCGCCACCGACGCGCACATCGGCGTCGGCGCGTGGCAACTCTCCGCTTCGCTCAACCTCTTCAACGGCTGGCGTGACCAGGCCACGGTGCGCGCCGCGTTGAGTGGCCGCGACGCGGCCGAGCTCTCGTACGTGCGCGCACGGCAGCTCGTCGCCTTCGATGTCACGCAGGCGTTCGAGCAGGTGGTGCTCGACCAGCAGCTCGTGACGGTGGCCGAGGCCGCGCTCGGCATCTCGCGCGCCCGCGAGGACCAGCTCACCGAGCAGGTGCGCGTCGGCAACCGGGCGCCCCCCGACCTGCTGCGACAGCGCGCGCAGACCGCCGCCGATCGCGTGCGCCTCATCGCGGCGAAGAACCGCGAACGCGCCGATCGCGTCGCGCTGCTCCTCCGGCTGCGCATGACGCCCAACACGCCGACCAGGCTCGAGGCCGCGCTCACGCTCGCCGACAGTGGCGCGCCGCCACAGCGCGCGGAGCTTCTCGCCGCACGCGCCATCGCCGCGCGTCCCGACATCGCTGCTGCGGATGCGCGCGTGGCCGCCGCGGACCAGCTCACGCGCGTGGCGCAAGGAGGCTGGCTGCCGCGCGTGGACGTGGGACTCGACTACGTGGGACTTGGCCGCTACTTCGACGCGACGAAGCAGAACGGCGCCGACATCGTCACGACGCCACAGCGCGCACTCGCCGACCAGCTGGGCAGCCAGCGCATCGCCGTGCTCTCCGTGGGCGCGTCGTGGGCGCTCTACGATCGCGGCCGCACCCGCGCCGACGTGCAGCGCGCCCGTCTCGCCACCGATCGCGAACGAGTGCGTGCCGAAGACGTCCGGCTCGCGGTGCTCGGCGAGGTCGACCGCGCGCTCGCCGACAACGAGGCCGCGCGTGAGGCGGTGCAGGCGGCACGCGCCGGGCTCGATGCGGCGGAAGAGGCGTTCACCGCCGTGCAGGGCCGCTATGACGTCGGCCTCGCGAGCTTCATCGAACTCACGACTGCGCAGGGCGCCCTGATCGACGCGCGTGCGCAGAGCGCCGCCGCGGACGTCAATCTCGTGCTGCAGGCCTGCGTGCTGCGACTCGTGGTCGGCGACCCGCTCCCGGGCGAGGCGCGCGCACGGTGACTGCGCTCGTGCTTGTCGCCATCGGCCTCGTCGCCGGTGTGCTCTCCGGCCTCTTCGGCGTGGGCGGCGGGATTGTCATCGTGCCGGCGCTGCTCTTCCTCGTCGGCATGAGCCCGCAGTCGGCGGTGGGTACGTCGCTGGGCGCGCTGCTCGCTCCTGTGGGCCTGCTCGCGGCGCTCGCGTACTCGCGGCAGGGGCACCTCGACGCGACGGCTTCCACCTGGATCGCCGCCGGTCTCTTTTTCGGCGCGTGGGGTGGTGCGCTCATCGGACAGCGCTTGAGCACGCCCACGCTGCAGCGTGGCTTCGCGCTGCTCCTCGTGGTCGTTGCCATCCGACTCTGGGCATCGGCCGCACCCACCCGGTAGCCGGCGCCGAGGATCGCGGCGCGCGTCCGACGCGCCCCCGACGCACGACCCGCTCCGCGCCCGTATCTTCCCGGACGCTCAGCGCGCCCAGATCGTCCGACGCGCAGTGAAGCACCAGCCGGTCGTCGTCGCCCAACCACACGCCACCCCATCTGCATGCGCCGTCTCGCGCTCGCCCTCGTCCTCGGCTCCAGTACGGCGGCGCTTGCTGCGCAGCAGCCGCTTCCCGGTTACACGCGTGACGCCGCCGTTGCGGAGCGCACCGCTGAAGCCGACGTCACCAAGCGCCCCACGGCTGCCGCCGCGCGCACGATCGCGCGCGATTTGTCGAAGGAACCGCACGTCGCCGGCACGCCGGCCCAGGCGCGCACTCGCGACTATGCCATCAACCTCATGAAGTCGTGGGGCCTCGAGACCGAAGTCCGCACCTACGACATCTGGCTGCCGCATCCGGTGCGCGTGCGCGCGTGGCGCGTTTCGCCCAACCAGAAGGCGCTCGCGCTCGACGAACCGAAGATCCCAGGCGATCCCGCCACGCAGCTGCCGCAATATCCCACCGTCAACGGGTACTCCGGAGCGGGCGACGTCACGGGTGACGTCGTCTACGTCAACTACGGGCTCATCGAGGACTACGTGCAGCTCGAAGCCACCGGCGTCTCCGTGCGCGGCAAGATCGCCGTTGCACGCTACGGTCGCTCCTTCCGCGGCATCAAGGCGCGCGAAGCACAGAAGCGCGGCGCCGTCGGCCTCATCATCTATTCCGATCCGCAGGACGACGGCTTCGCGCGTGGCGACGTTTACCCCGACGGTCCGTGGCGTCCTGCCACCGGCGTGCAGCGCGGTTCCGTGTTCAATGGTGCAGGCGACCCGACCACACCTGGTTGGCCCAGCACGCCGGGTGCGAAGCACATCACGCCGGAAGAGAGCGACGCGCCCAAGATTCCCGTCATCCCGATGGGCTACGGCAACGCCGCCGAACTGCTCAAGGGGTTGAAGGGCGCGACGCTTCCCGCGCAGTCGTGGCAGGGTGGCTTGCCGTTCCGCTATCACGTCGGCCCCGGCCCGGTGAAGGCGCGCCTCGAAGTCGTCAACGATGCGCCGGACAAGCAGCGCAAGAACGTCTACGACACTTTCGGCATCGTGCGCGGCAGCGAGTTCCCCGACGAGATCGTCATGATCGGCGGGCATCGCGATGGCTGGGGCCCGGGCGCCGAGGACAACGTCAGCGGCATTGTCGCCGTGCTCGAGAGCGCACACGCGGTGGCCGATCTCGTGAAAACCGGCTGGCGTCCAAAGCGCACGCTCATGTTCGCCACGTGGGACGCCGAAGAGTGGGGCCTCATCGGCTCGAGCGAGTATGTCGAGGACGACTCGCTGCGCCTCACCAAGGGTGCGGTCGCGTACTTCAACCTCGACAATGCGGCCAGCGGCCCGAACTTCTCCGGCGGCGGCTCGCCGTCGTTGCGTGGCACCCTGCGCGACGTGGCGAAGAATGTGCAGCGCCCCGATGGTACCGGTTCCGTCTATGACGTCTGGCGCAAGAACGCGAATCTCACCAACGCGAGCGACGAACCCGCCATGGGCGACCCGGGCGGTGGCTCCGACTTCGCCGGCTTCTACAACCACTTGGGCATCCCGATCATCGACTGGAACTTCTTCGGCGTCGGTGGCGGCATCTACCACTCCGCGTACGACACGCACGAGTGGATGTCGCGCTTCGGCGACACGAGCTTCGTCTTCCACGCCACCTCCGCGCGCATCGGCGCGGCGATGATGCTGCGCCTCGCGCAGGCCGACCTGCATCCGTACGACTACGTGGAGTACGCGCGCACGATGCGCCGCTACTACGGCCCGATCGACAAGGGCTTCGCGGCCAAGGGGTGGAAGGCCGATGGCACGATGCCGACGTCCGGGCTCGCGGGCGCCGTGGACCGCTTCGAAGTCGCGGCCGCTGCGTGGAACGCCACGCGCGACTCCGTGCTCGCCGCTGGCCGTCCTGGCAGCGCGGTGCTCGCCGCCACCAACGCGCGGCTGCGTGAAGTCGAGAAGGCGCTCACGCGTGCGGAAGGGCTCGTCGGCCGCCCGTGGTATCGCAACCTCATCTACGTGGCCGACGTCGACAACGGCTACGCCAACATGGTCTTCCCGAGCGTCAACGAAGCGATTCGCGCGGCGGACGAGGCGCGCACCCGTCGCGAGCTGGCCGACTTGGCCAGCCGATTCGACGCCGCATCATCCCGCCTCGCCGAGGCGCGCGCTGCCCTCAGGTAACCCTCAGCCCGCGCCGTCTTGCGCGGACCAATTCTCCACTAGATTTGACCGATGCCAAAAACCGCCACGTTCGAAACCAACAAGGGCACCATCGTCGCCGAGCTCTACGACAAGGACGCGCCCGGCACGGTCGCCAACTTCGAGAAGCTCGCCAACAGCAACTTCTATGATGGCGTGAAGTTCCACCGCGTCATCGCCGACTTCGTCGTCCAGGGCGGCGATCCGCTCTCCCGCGACCTGCCGCAGGGCAACCCGCGCGTCGGCACCGGCGGCCCGGGCTGGCAGATCAAGTGCGAGACCAAGGGCAACCCGCGCACCCACAAGGTCGGCGCTCTCTCCATGGCGCACGCCGGCAAGGACTCGGGCGGCAGCCAGTTCTTCATGGTGCTGTCGGAAGACAACACGCGCCACCTGAACGGCGTCCATACAGTATTCGGCCAGATCACCAGCGGGCTCGATGTCATGAAGAAGATCGGCCCGAACGACGTCATGAACTCCGTGCGCATCAGCTGACCGCGCGCGCGCTACCCCGAGGCTACATGTCGCACTCCGAGCACAATCCCGCCGACAAGTCCGGCGCCCTCATGGGCTTCTTCCTCGGCGCCGTGGCCATATTGGCCATTGTCGTCACGATCACCATGTGGACCAACAGCCACTACGCAGCCGAAGGCGGCGAGAAGCCAGCCGCAGAAGCCGGCAAGTAGCCAAGTAACAGCTGGACAACAGGATACGCCGTCCCTTGACGGCGTTTTCCTTACGTATTACGTTACTGACCAGTCAGTCATATCGACCCGCCTGTGCGGGTGCCACGCCCCCAGCACTGCGCGAACGGGCGTCTTCGTACCCAAACACTGACTGACCGGACAGTTATGGCGATCTCCAACACACATGACACCTCCGCCGAGCCGCGTCGCAGACGCGACCCCGAGGTGCGCCCACAACAGATCCTCGACGCCGCCATCGAAATCTTCGGCGAGAACGGCTTCGCCGCTGCACGCACTGACGACATCGCCGCCAAGGCCGGCGTCGCCAAGGGCACCGTCTTCCTCTACTTCCCCACCAAGGACGACCTCTTCAAGGCCGTCGTGCGCCGCGAGATCGTCGCGCGCATCGAGGACGCCGAACGCATGAGCGCCGAAGCGCCGGCCATGTCCGCCCGCGAGTTCCTCCGCGCCTTCCTCACCAAGTACTACGCCTCCACCAAGACCAAGCAGGCGCTCCGCATGCTCCGCATGGTCATGGGTGAACTCCACAAGCACCCCGAGCTCGCGCGCTTCTACGGAACCGAAGTCATCGAGCGCGCCTGGCGTGTGCTCGCCGCCGCCGTCCAGCGTGGCGTCGAGTCCGGCGAGTTCCGCAGCGTCGACCCCATGCTCGCGGCACGCTGCATCACCAGCGCCTTCCTCATGCACCGCAACTGGATGGAGCCAGCGAGCCCCGGCCACCATCTCGTCAGCCACCTCCACGCCGACCAGCTCGGCCTCGACCTCGTCGATTTCTTCATCGACGCACTCGCGGCCACTCCCGCCGCAGGCACGCACACGCCGTGATTCACTCCGCTGCAATGACCACCGTCCGCACTCCTGCACGTTCGCGCGCATCACGCCCACTTCGCGTTGCCGTCGCATTCGCCGCGAGCGCGGTCGCCTTCCCCGCGCTGCTCTTCGCGCAGGACCCGCGTCCCGCCCCCGGCTTCCCGTCGCAGCCCGCTGCGCCGCTGTCGCCTCCCGTGCCGCTCACCCTTGGCGAAGCCGCGCGACTCGCCGCCAAGCAGTCCGCCGCCACCATCATCGCCAACGCGCGCGCTGACCAGGCCGACGCACGTTACACGCAGCGTCGCGCCGACCTCCTCCCCTTCATCAACGCCACCGCGCTCGAGGGCGAGCGCAACTTCAACTCGGCGTCCTTCGGCATCTCCATTCCCGGTGGTCCCTTTCCGCCGGGCGGAACCATCCTCGGCCCTGTCAAGAACTACGACCTGCGCGGCAACCTGCGCGTGCCGCTCCTCGATCTCGCCGCGTGGAACAAGATGAAGAGCGCGAACACCTCGGCCGTGGCCGCGCGCGCCGATGCCGCCAATCAGGCCGACCTCGCCGCCACCAACGGCGCCGTCGCGTATCTCCGCTCGCTGCGCGCCGACGGCTTCCTGCGTGCGCGCGCCGCCGACTCGGTGCTCGCCGATGAACTCGTCAACATCGCGCGCGAGCAGGTCCGCTCGGGTGTCGGCATCGCTCTCGACCTCACGCGGGCGCAGTCGCAGGCCGCGGGCGCCCGTGCGCAGCTCATTGCCGCGCGTTCCGAGCGCGACCGCGCGCGTCTCGATCTCTACCGCGCGCTCGGCCTCTCGCTCGATGCACGTGTCGACTTCCGCGATTCGCTCGGCATGAAGGACACCAACACCGCGCCCTTCTATCAGGATGCTGTCGCGCTCGCCTACAAGGATCGCCCCGACCTGGCCGCGGCCGCCGCGCAGATCGCAGCGCAGAAGCAGCAGATCAAGGGCGTGAGCGCCGAGCGACTCCCGACCATCGGCCTCACGGCAGACCAGGGCGTCAACGGCGCGCAGAGCGATCGCATGCTCAACACCTACACGTGGGGCATCCAGGTCACGATTCCACTCTTCGACGGGTTCAAGCGCGATGGCCGCCACGCCGAGGCCGATGCGCAGCTGCGTGAACTCGAGGCGCGCGAACGCGACCTGCGCCAGCAGGTCACGATCGAGGTGCGCAGCGCCCTCCTCGACTACGCGAGTGCGCGCGAGCAGGCCGATGCCTCGTCGACGCGCCTCAAGCTCGCCGAACAGGAACTCTCGGAGGCGCGCGACCGGTTCAAGGCGGGCGTCGCCGGCAACGCCGACGTCGTCACCGCATCGATCTCGCTCAACAGCGCGCGCACGCAGTACGTCGATGCGCTCACGCAGTTCGCCGCCTCACGCGTGCAGCTGGCGCGCGTGCAGGGCGCGATCTCCAAGCTTCCGTAACACCGTCACAGTCACTCCTCGCTCTTTCGCTTCACCGCACTTCATATACCTGGTCAACATCATGTCGAGCACCCTGACACCCGAGTCCGCTACGCCACGCACCGGCGCTCCCGCCAGTGCCTCGCCAGCCGCTCCGAGCGCGCCCGCTGCGGAACCGCAGAAGAAGAGCCGGATCCTGCCGGTCCTCGTCCTGCTGGGCCTGCTCGGCGGTGGCTGGTTCGCGCGGCAGTGGTGGTTCGGCCGCACGCACGAGAGCACCGAGAACGCGCAGGTGGACGGCCACATCGTCCCCGTGCTCGCCAAGGTCGGCGGCTTCGTGACGAGCGTCAACGTCAACGAGAACCAGCGCCTGCCCGCGGGCCAGGTGGTGGTGACGATCGATGACGCCGAGTACCGCGCGCGGTTGGCGCAGACCGAGGCGGACTATGCGGCGGCGCTGGCTGCGGTGGGCAACGGTCGCGACGTCGGCCAGGCGTTGGCCGCGCAGGAACAGGCGACGAGTCTCCGCGCGGTGAGTGACGCGCAGGTGACCGCCGCGCGCGCGAACTACGAGCGGGCTCGGAGCGACCTCGCGCGCATGCAGGAGCTCGCGGACAAGCAGATCGTGAGCCGCCAGGCGTACGACGCCGCGAAGGCAAGTGAAGTCGCGCTCAAGGCGCAGCTCGATGCGGTGGAGAAGCAGGCCGGTGGCGCGACGGCGGGCATCACCGGTGCGCAGGCCGGCGTGCGGTTGGCGCAGGCGCGCCTCGCCGCGGCCAAGGCCTCCCGCGACAATGCCGCGCTGCAGCTCTCGTACACGCGCGTCGTCGTGCCGGCGAGCGGGATCATCGCGCGCAAGCAGATCGAGGTCGGCCAGCTCGTGCAGGGCGGTCAGGCGTTGTTCAGCGTCGTCGGCGATAGCGACGTCTGGGTGAGCGCAAACCTGAAGGAGACGCAGCTCGAGCGGGTGCGCGTCGGGCAGAAGGTCGAGATCGAGGTGGATGCGTACCCCGGTGCACCGGCGCACGGCGTGGTGGAGAGCGTGAGCCCGGCCACGGGTGCGCGCTTCGCGCTACTGCCGCCCGACAACGCGACCGGCAACTTCACCAAGGTGGTGCAGCGCGTACCGGTGCGCATTCGCGTGACGGAAGCGCCGGGCGCGGACAAGCCGCTGCGTCCGGGCATGTCGGTGTCGGTTCACATCGACGTGAAGTAGCGATGGCCACGCTCGTCGTGGACGGCGTGGACGAAGCCCGCGGAAGCGGGGGACCTGCGGCTGGTCCCTCCGCTCCGCCGTTGACGCCTGCGCAGGTTGCCGCGCGCCGCAAGGCCGAGGTGAATGCGGATCCGCGCTATGCCAACCGGTATCTGATCGCGATTGCGGTGACGATGTCCGCGGTGCTCGAACTGATCGACACGAGCATCGTCAACGTCGCCATCCCGCACATGATGGGGAACCTGGGTGCGACGCTCGACGAGATCAGCTGGGTGAGCACGGGCTACATCATCGCGAACGTGATCGTGATCCCGATGTCGGGGTGGCTCTCGAACTACTTCGGGCGCCGGCGCTATCTCACGGGTTCGATCCTGTTGTTCGTCGCGGCGTCGTTCTTCTGCGGTGCGGCCACCTCGCTGGGTGGACTCGTGTTGTGGCGCGTGATCCAGGGACTGGGCGGCGGCGCGTTGTTGTCGACGGCGCAGAGCACCCTGTTCGAGGCGTTTCCCCCTGAGGAAGTGGGCGTCGGCCAGGCGATGTTCGGCGTTGGCGTGATGGTGGGCCCCACCGTGGGCCCGACGCTCGGCGGCTACATCGTCGACAACCTGAGCTGGCCCTGGATCTTCTACATCAACGTGCCGCTCGGCATCCTCGCGGCGCTCATGACGTGGACGTACGTGCGCAACTCGCGCTTCGGCCAGAAGGCGCAGAGCGTGGACGTGGTCGGCATCGTGCTGCTCACGCTCGCGGTGGGCGCGCTGCAGTGGATGCTCGAGCGCGGCGAGCGCTTCGACTGGTTCGAGAGCCCGTTCATCACGACGCTGGGTGTCGTGAGCGCGACGTCGGCCGTGCTGCTGGTCTGGTGGGAGCTCAGGATCCCCGAGCCCGTCATCAACTTCCGCGTGCTCAAGAGCCGACAGTTGGCCACGGGAGTGTTGTTCGCGGGATCGCTCGGCCTCGCGCTGTATGGCGCCGTGTTCGTGATCCCGGTCTTCCTGCAGAACTTGCACGGCTACACTGCGCAGCAGACCGGGCTCGTGATTCTCCCCGGCGCGATCGCCAGCGCGATCACGATGGCGAGCATCAGCCGCAAGGTGGGCAAGTTCGATGCGCGCATCAGCATCACGTTCGGCGTCTGCCTGTTCTTCGTCTGCATGCTCTGGATGAGCGACATGACGCTCGCCTCGGGCTCGGACGAGATGTTCTGGCCGCTCATCATTCGCGGCTTCGCGATGGGCCTCATCTTCGTGCCGCTCACCAACGCGAGCATGGCGGAGTTGAGTCCGCAGCAGATTCCGCAGGGCACGGGCATGTTCAACCTCATGCGCCAGTTGGGCGGGTCGCTGGGCATTGCCGTCATCGCGACGTTGCTCAGCCGCTACACCAAGGTGGCGAAGGCGATTCTCACGACGCACCTGGTCAACGGTGACCCGGCGACGATGGAGCGCCTCAACATGATCACGCGCGGCCTCGAGTCGCGCGGCATCAACGCGCTCCAAGCCAAGCAGCAGGCGCTCGCGCTCATGGACGCGAGCGTGACGGCGCAGGCGAGCGTCATCAGTTTCTCGAAGATCTACCTGCTGAGTGGGACGACGTTCCTGTGCGCGCTGCCGCTGTTGCTGTTCTGGAAGCACGGGCGGGGCAGGCCGATGGGGGGCGGGGCGGCGGACGCGCACTAGCGAGCCGGACGGCGCACCCGGAGCCACGCGGTACGTTGCCGCCCCCCGGTGCGCGCTCCATGTTTCGCGGACTTCCTCCCGCGGAGCTTCGCATGCGCCAGTTCGTCCCGATCGGCATCCTCGCGGTTTCGTCGGTTTTCGCCGTGGGCGCCCGTCCCGCCGTGATCGAGTCCGTCCCGTCGACGATGAGCTTCTTCATCACCAGCGTGGGCCTGGGCGATGGCGCCAGCCTCGGCGGGCTGGCCGGTGCAGACAAGCACTGCAGCGCCCTCGCCGATGCCGCGGACGTGCGCGGGAAGACATGGCGCGCCTATCTCAGCATAGCAGCGGCAGGCGGTCAACCCGCCGTGAACGCGCGCGATCGGATCGGAGCGGGTCCTTGGTACAACGCGAAAGGTGTGCTGATCGCCGCCAACCTCGAGCAGCTGCACAGCGAGGCCGCGCTCACGGGCAAGACGGGCAGCCTCAACGAGAAGGGTGAGCAGGTGAACGGGCGCGGCGACACGCCGAACACCCACGACATCCTCACCGGCTCCAACGCGGACGGCACGCTCGCCGTCGACACGGTGAGCACGACCTGCAGCAACTGGACGAGCAACGCGGCGACCGGTTCGGCGTTCGTCGGCCATCATGATCGCCAAGGTGGCGGCGTGCGTCCCACCTCCTGGAACTCGGCGCATCCGTCGCGTGGCTGCGGCCAGGCCAACCTCGCTGCGACGGGTGGAAATGGTCTCTTCTACTGCTTCGCACGCTGACGGCCGCGCGCGGCATCCCATCGTGAGCGTCTAGACGGTCACGAAGCGTCGCACGCGGTGCGACTGTGTCGAGCACTCACCTCTCCCGCAGATCATCCATGCCCCTCCCGACCTCGCTCGAAATTGCCCAGAAGGCGACGATGCGCCCCATCGCCGACGTCGCCGCCGACCTCGGGCTCACGGCCGACGATCTCGATCCCATCGGCAAGTACAAGGCGAAGGTCCCGCTCACGCTCGCCGAACGGAAGCCCAAGGGCCGGCTGATCCTCCTCACCGCCGTCAATCCCACCACCGCCGGCGAGGGCAAGACCACCACGACCATCGGCCTCACGCAAGCGCTCCGCAAGCTCGGCCAGAACGCGGTCGCCTGCCTGCGTGAACCGTCGCTCGGCCCCGTCTTCGGCGTGAAGGGCGGCGCCACCGGCGGCGGGTACTCGCAGGTGCTCCCCATGGAGGACATCAACCTCCACTTCACCGGCGACTTCCACGCCATCTCGAGCGCGCACGCACTGCTGTCCGCGTTGCTCGACAACCACCTGCACTTCGGCAACGCGCTGGGACTCGATCCCGCCGCGATCACCTGGCCGCGCGCGGTGGACATGAACGACCGTGCACTCCGTCGCGTCACCGTCGGACAGGGCGCCAAGTCCAACGGCCCGGAGCGTACGGATCGCTTCGTCATCACCTCGGCCTCCGAGGTCATGGCCATCCTCGCACTCTCGAGCTCGCTCGCCGACCTGCAGGCGCGACTCGCGCGCATCGTCGTCGGCTATACCGCTGGCTCGCCGCGCAAGCCGGTCACCGCGGGTGACCTCGAAGCCTCGGGCGCGATGGCGCTTCTCCTGCGTGATGCGATTCGTCCAAACCTCGTGCAAACGCTCGAGGGTGGACCCGCCTTCATCCACGCCGGACCGTTCGCGAACATCGCGCACGGTTGCTCGTCCATCGTGGCCACGCGCACCGCGCTGGGCTTGGCCGACCTCGTGCTCACCGAAGCCGGCTTCGGCTCCGACCTGGGCGCAGAGAAGTTCTTCGACATCAAGTGCCGCCAGGGTGGACTCAATCCCGAGGCGTGCGTCATCGTCGCCACGGTGCGCGCACTCAAGTTGAACGGTGGCGCCGACGCCAAGAATCTCGCGGCCGAAGACTTGGGTGCACTCGAGAAAGGCCTCCCCAACCTCGCACGCCACATCGCCAACGTGCGGCAGTTCGGCGTGCCGGTCGTCGTCGCAGTCAATCGCTTCCCCTCCGACTCGGACGCCGAGCTCGCGCGCGTCCAGGCGTTCGCCGTCGAGAAGGGCGCACGCGTCGGACTCAGCGAAGTCGTCGTGAAGGGTGGCGCCGGCGGCGAGTCGCTCGCGCGCACGCTGCTCGAGGTGCTGGCCGAGAAGAAGTCGGCCTACAGGCCGCTCTATTCGCTCGACCAGTCGCTCAAGTCCAAGATCGAGACGATCGCCACCAAGGTGTACGGCGCCGATGGCGTCGACTACACCGATCAGGCCAACGCCGATCTCGCACAAGCCGAGGAAGCGGGACTGGGTGGACTCGGCGTGTGCATCGCCAAGACCCAGTACTCGTTCACCGACAACCCGAAGGTGTTTGGCGCGCCGACCGGCTTCCGCATCACGATCACGGGCGCGTCGCCGTCGGCGGGCGCGGGGTTCGTCGTCTGTCGCGCGGGTGACATCATGACGATGCCGGGACTGTCCGCGAGTCCGGCGGCGGTGCGGATGAAGCTGCTGCCGGACGGCACGGCGGTGGGGCTCTTTTAGGCGGTCGTACTCGGTGAAGCGGCGGTCTTTGAGCCCGACAGAGTGCTGGTCGTGGCACGAGGCAGCAACGTCGTTGAGTCAGCTCTCGAGTATCCGCCGCACCTCGTCGCGCAGGGGCGCAACCTTGGTCCGCAGCACGTCCCAGACAAATGTCGAGATCAACTCCGAAATAGTCGTGAATGAGTCGGTCCCGCATCCGCGCCATCGACCGCCACTCGATCCGTGGATTTTCATCCCGAATGTCTGACGGCACGCGCTTCGCTGCTTCGCCGATGATCTCGAGGCTGCGCACTACTGCGCGCTGAATGATCGGATCCTGTTCGAGCTGTTCGCGGGTCAGATCCGTAGCGACCGTGGCGAGAAACTCAGTCTCGGCCAGAATGTGCCGCAGAAACTCACGCGGCTCGTACGACATCCACTGCGTCGGCGAGGATAAACCGCTTCAAGTACGGTGACAGAGATTCCGGCGTCACCAACTCAACGTCGTGGCCGATCACCCGCTCCAGAAGGTCGCCAAGAGCCATGAGCCGGTCAAACGACTTCGCACCCGGAAAAAATTCGACGAGAAAGTCGACGTCGCTGTCCGGCTGCGCTGTATCGCGCTTCACCGAGCCAAACAACGCCAAGCGCTGCACGCCCAACCCGAAAATCTCGGACTCGGCAGCAGCGAGGCTGCTCAATACATCCGAACGGCGCGGCGCCAAGGCACTCATGCTCGGAACATAGCTCGCTGCCTTCGCCGGGGCCAAGGAGAGTGTCGCCCGAGCAGATCCATCTCCTCCCTCATCCCGCCAACCACAGCGCCGGCACCGCGGCCGGGATCGCCACCGCCACCAGCGCGAACTTCACGCTCGCGCACCCCCACGCCACGAGCGCGGCCCTCTCCCCCGCTCCGCTCGCGAGCTGCACCAGCAGCGCCGCATTCTCGATCGCGTCCAGCGCACCGGCCACCAACGCGCCCGCCGCGAGTGCACGCACCACGCTCGCGAGCCTCGGCCGCTTCGCGCGCACCCGCGCCGCGACGATCACGCATCCGAGCGCCAGCGTGGCTGGATACGCGATCATGAACAGGTAGTCGACGATCAGGCTCACACGCGCCGTGGCGCGCGCGTCATCGTTCCAGCTGTCCATGATCGCCGCGCTGCGCTCAGCCGTGTGCGCGAGCTCGAAGCTCACGATGCCGGCGGGCGCCACCGCCGAGACGAGTGGCTTGTTCAACCGGCCGAGCACGAGCTCGAGTGCGATGGTCGCGCCAAGGGCAACGAAGAGCCACCCCCGCCGCGTCAGCCCGAGCACAAGTACCCCATCGCCACTTCCGGCAGGCTTCCCTTGAACGGACTCGAGAACCCCGGCAGCTTCGGCACCGTCTTCTCGTACACGTTCGTCATCCCTTCGTCGAAGTAGTACGTGTTCTCCTTGACCGCGATGAGGTGCTTGGCGCAGTCGATCATCACCACGGTCTTCGACGACTTGAGCTCACCCTTCGGCGTCTTGACCGGCTTGACGAACGTTGCGCGTACCGTGGCGGTGACGATTCCGTCCTTGCCCTTCGACACGCTCTTCGGGAGCACGTACACCGGATTGCCGATCACGGTCTTGCCGATCTCCTTCCACTGCGCGTCCGCAGCTCGCGGCAGCGCCAGCGCCAACGGCGCAGCCGACAACAGCCAAGCCATCGTGGTCAGCGCGCGTGCCGTGATCATGGCTTCTCTCCTGGCGCATCGCCGGACGGGGGCGGCGCATCGCCGCGACTGAACACGATGGCGATGACCATGGCGAGGAGATACGGTCCGGTGCCAAAATCCGCCAGCGCGGGGACCCAGCGCCAGCTCCATGGCACGTCGAGCATGCCGAGCCCGATCACGCCGACAATGCCGCCCACGAACGGCACGAAGCTCGCGGCCTGTTGCTCGCGCGAGGTGCGGCGCACCTGCTGCAGCAGCGTGCTCCAGTTCGCCGCGGCAAAGAGCACACCGAGCGCCAGCAGCACCCAACCGACGCCGTGATCGAACGTGACGCGACCGGCGGCCTTGGCCGCGGCGCGTGCGAGCGAGTCCTGGTCCATGTCGTCCTGCGCGAAGCGAAGAACCTGCTCGTCCGTGCTCGCCAAGCCGCAGGAGCACAGCGCCCTGCGCTGCGCTCACGACGACAGCGCGCTACCGTCCCCAGTGCCCGCCGAGCGAGAAGCGCAGCATGCTGTACCGCGCCTCGCGCTGGTACACGCTTGCCAGCGCCAGCTTGCTGAACTCGATGCTTTCGGCGGAGTACTCAACGCCGAGCGTGAACCATCCCGCGCGGTACGTCACGCCGGCATTCGCTCCGAACGCCGTCGACGGCTTCTCCGCGCTCTGGCCGGTCACGCTCAGGCTGGGCATGTACGTGAAGCCGATGTTGGCCTTGATGCGCTCGCCGAACATCCCGAAGCGTCCCTCGATTCCGGTCCGCACGATCGACCACTGTTCCTTGCTGGCGAAGAACAGGCGCTCGATGCCGCGCACGGAATAGCCGGCGCGCAGGATCAGTCCGCTCAACGGCTCGAAGCCGAGGTCGACGCGCGCATCGCCGAACGTGCCGTCATAGAGGTTGGTGATCGTGCCGCTCGTCGCCTTGAGGCTGCCCGTCAGGAACTGGCCATCGACGAACAACGTGCGCGTCAGCCCGATCGTGCCGGCCACGCCGATGAGCAGGCCGCCCGTCGTGTACACCGTGCCGTTGCTGTCCACGAGCACTCGATATTCGGCCTGCGCCGCGACTGGCGTCAACACCACCAGTCGGCCGCTGTTCGTGCCCGTGCTCAACCCCGCCTCGATGATCTTCGAGATCGCGATCGAGTCCGCCGTCGTCGAACCCGCGCCCGAGCCCGCACTCGCGAACGTCGCCGACTGCCCGCGCGGCGCGAGATACGTGCCCTGCGCCGCTCGTGAACTCGTCCCCGACGGCGGCAGCACCGGCGCACTCGGCGCAGGCGCGCTGCCCACCGCGGCCGCGGCGCCCACCACCGACACCCCGCTCGACGGCGTTGCCGCCACCGACGGTGCAGGTGCGGCCGGCCGCGAACGCGCCAGCGTCGGCATCGTGCGCCCCTCGGGCAGCGGGCCGAGCACGTTGACCGTGACCGTGTCCACCGCCTGCTCGAAGCGCACCGTCACCTTGCCCACGCCCTGCGCCTTGCCGAGGATCGTGCCACCCACGGGATCGACCTCGGCAAACTCGGGCGTCAACGTCGCCCACGACCCGCGCGCTTCGCTGATCGGCTTCCCCAGCCGGTCGAACGCCTGCACCGCGAGTCGCACCGTGTCACCCGCCGTGGCGAGGTTCACCGTGTCGCCGCCCACCACCTTGGCCGCGAAGATCACCTGACGCACCACGATCTTGAGGTCGTCCTTCACCGCACCGCGCTTGCACGTCAGCGTGGCCGCACCGTTGGCCTTCGCGAGCAGCTTGCCCGCCGCGATGCTCGTCGCACCGCTGCCGCCTTCATCCTTGAGCGTGCAGGCCGACAATGGAAAATCTCCGCGCACGGGACTGCCGCGCATGTCGCGCTGCTCGGCGCGCAACGCCGCGGTCGCGCCCAGCGCATCGAAGATCAGCGGGTTGGAGACGTTCCACGCCAGCTTGGCCGCGCGCTGCTCCACCGTGACCACGGCGAACACCGAGTCGTTGCCCGACTTGGCCCAGACGCGCGTCGTGCCGTTGTTGACGGCGACCACCGCGCCGGTCGACGACGCGCTCGCGATGTTCTCGTCATCCGAACGCCATTCGATGGGCACGCCGGCGAGCGGCTGGAACTTGTCGCCGAAGATCCGCGCCGACAGCAGCGCCGAATCACCGAGCGACGTCAGGCGGTAGATCCCGCGCGAAAGCGCCACCACGCGGGCATCGGTGGCGGAGGGCTTCTTCGCTTGCGCGTGCGTCGCGACCGGGACGAGCAGGGCGGCCATCGTGGCCGCCATCAGGCGCCGATGGTTCACCGCGCCCCCAGGGCCGGAATGAGCAGGATCGTCTTGGCGTCGAGGCGCCGCTGGTTCCGCCCCGCTCGTTCGACGTTGATCTGTCGCCGTGCTTCGCGACGTCGTGAATTCTCGGTCACGTTTTCCGGGATCGATCGATCGTTGGACCGCTGGACGAGCGCGATCAGGCCGACACCCGCGCCGAGCCCTGCGACCACGGCGCCCGTGCCGAGGGTCGCGCTCACCTTGCTCGCGTTGCCGATGATGCCGCCCGCGAGCACCGCCGTGCCCGCCACCGCGAGCCCCTT
Organism: Gemmatimonadota bacterium; assembly: GCA_025359135.1. GTDB lineage: Bacteria > Gemmatimonadota > Gemmatimonadetes > Gemmatimonadales > Gemmatimonadaceae > JACPPC01. The sequence goes on from JANYHJ010000069.1 coordinate 18,373, forward strand.
CATCAAGTCTCCGAATGGCGCAAAGCCCGACGCCTTCTCCGCGAGCAGCTCGTCGCCACGGAAATCGCGCAGTTCTTCCTCGAGCGGGTCGTGGATCCAGCGCAGCTGCAGCGCGTAGCGCACCGAGTCCTGTCGTCCCGCCATGCCCGCCAACTGGCTCTCGCCCGTGATGATCAGGTCGTAGATCCCCTCGGGCAGCGCCTGGCCATCGACGCCGGTGCCGTTCCACGAGATGTCGCGCACGCCGTCGATGTCCTGACCGTTGAACAGTCGCACCGGCGCGCCCTGGGCATCGGTGCGCTGCACCGCCACCTGCAGGCGTCCTGAATGCGACGTCACCGAGTGGAACACGAAGGCGCGCCCCGACCCCGCCGGAATCGAATCGCGATCGAAGCGCGCCGCGACGCGGAAGAGCACCTTCTTCGCGTCGGCGAAGACCGAACGCTCACGGTCCGTGAACTTGTTCGGATCGAGGTCGGTGAACGGGTCGCGCAGAATCGCGCCCTGGAAGAACGTCTTGGCCGAGTCGGTCTGGCCGAGCGACGCGTAGGCGGCGCCCATGTACTTGAACGCCGTCACGCGCTGCGCTTCGGTGACCGGAAAGGGCGACGTCGGTGACACGACCTGGAGGAAGGTGCGGAGGGCCGCCTGCACCTCGAGGTTCTCGTACGCCGCAATGGCCTTGGCGATGTTGTCTTCGGCCGATTGTGCGTGCGCGCGTCCCGCCGAGGCGGCGAGCAGGGCACACAGGGCGAACCATGCGGCGACGAGCCGTCGTGCCATTACGGGCCTCCGGTCTTGGTCAACGTCACCTTGCCGAGGCTCACGGGTGTGTTCGGCTGCACGGTGATCGAGATGGACTTCGTGTCGTACCCATCGGCGCTGATGGTCACGGTGTGACTGCCGGCGCGCACCTTGGCGCCGATGACGCGACCGGAACCGAGCGAGGTGCCATCCACCAAGATGTTCGCGAACACGGGGTCCGCCGCGACGGTGATCGTGCCTTCACCCGCCGGGGCCGCCGGCGCACTCGGCGCCTGCACCACCGTGGGACGCGACGCGGCCGGCGGCAGCTTCGAGACCGGCGCCACCACGGCTTCCTTTTCCATCGCGAGTTCGATGGTGAACGTGCGGCCCGCGGGCACGCGCACCGCGCTCGACGTCGACTTGTAGCCGGGCGCCTTGACCTTGTAGATGACGTCGCGTGACGGGAACTGTGCCGAGTCGCCCGAGAACGCCTGGTCGTCGATCGTGATCGACGCACCGTCCGGCAGGTTCGCGAACTTGACGAAGCCCGACTCGGCCACCACCGGTGCAGCAACGGTCGGCGTGGTCTCGGTCTTCGGCTTCTGGACGAACATGAAGTACGCGCCAGCCGCCACGGCCGCGAGCACGACGCCACCGCCCACGATCATGCCGGTGTTCGACTTGGGCTCCGGTACGGCCTTGACCGAGCCGGTCGTACCGCGGGTGCGGATGACCGGCACGTTCGGCATGCTCGCCGGACGCGGCATCACCCCCGTGGGAGCGAGCGGCGGCAGCGAGGCGGTGCGGATCTTCGGGATCGACTCGCCCGCGCCCGTGGCGAGCGCGCGCAGCATCGACTGTCCCTCGCGCTTGCTGGTTCCGTCGGGGTCGGGCACGGCGTCGAGCGCGTCGGCGAACATCGCCGTGGTCTCGAAGCGGTCGCCCACATCCTTGTTGAGCGAGCGGTAGATGACTTGCAGCAGCTCCTCGGGCACGTCGTCGCGCACCGCCGCGATGTCGGGCGGTGGAGTCATGTAATGATGCTGGATGATGCCCATGACGGAATCGGCGTCGAACGGCACTTCGCCGGTGAGCATCTGGAAGGCCATGATGCCGAGCGAGTACTGGTCCGACTGCGGACCGACCTTGAGGCCACCGCACTGCTCGGGGCTCATGAAGTACGGCGTGCCGATGATCATGCCGCTCGCCGTCATCGACTTCTCTTCCACCGCGCGTGCGATGCCGAAGTCGGACACGAGCACGCGGCCATCCTTGTCGATCAGGATGTTGGCGCCCTTGATGTCGCGGTGCACGATGCCATGCTCGTGCGCGTAGGCGAGCGCATGCGCGGACGCACGCAGCACCTCGAGCACGATCGGAATCGGCAGCGGGCCCTGCTGTTCGACGATCGTGTCGACCGCCTTCCCCTCCACGAACTTCATGGCCATGTAGAGCATGTTGCCGGCCTGGGCAACGCGGTACACGGGAATGATGTTCTGGTGGTCGAGCGACGCCGCCATGCGCGCTTCACGCTTGAACCGCTCGGCGGTGTTGCCGCTGGCCGTCTCGGGCGGCACGACCTTGAGCGCCACCGTGCGGTTGAGCGCTACTTCCACGGCCTTGTAGACGACGGCCATGCCGCCGCGACCGAGCTCCTTCTCGACGTCGTAGTCGCCCGCGAGCTCCCTCTTCAGCGCAAAGAGGATCGGATCCTCGGGCGCCTTGAACGTGATCGTCGCGGCGCCGGGATCGTTGACCTGTGGCGCGCCGCAGCTCGAGCAGAAGACTGCTCCATCTGCGAGTTCGGCGCTGCAATTGGTGCAATTCATGGTGCTGCCTGAACCTGAGGGTTATCGGGCCCCCAGCCCGCATCGGCAGAAGGTCCGGCAAATGTGATGAAAGTCACATATGCACTGCGAGAAACGTGCATGGGACGAGCCCTCAAGGCAATAGCCAAAGCGGTCAAATTGACCGTCCTCGGTGCGCACTTAGCGAGTGGTCTCAAGGGACGTTGAACGGAAGCGTCTGCGCTGTGATGCCGCCGATCGAGAATGTGATGGTGTAGTTGTCGCCGCTCGTGGCTCCTGCGAGGCCAAGCGAGAAGGTGATCTGTCCGTTCGCTCCCGTGGACGGGTTGGGAGTGCCCGTCAGCGTCCCGGTCGCGGTGAGGATCGGGTTAAGCGTTGCCGTGACTGTGATGCCGGCTCCAACCGCGTTGCCGTACTGGTCCTTCACTGTGATCACCGGCTGAGTCGCGAAGGAGCCGTTGCCAGCACCGTTAGGCACAGGATCGGTATTGACGGTGATGCTCGCCGGCACGTCAGGATTCGCCGTCGCGTTGAAGGTCACGCTCGCGGTCGTCCCGCTCGGCATCGTCGCGGTCACGCTCTGTGCGCCCGACGTGGTGCCGAGCGTCCAGTTCACCGTCGCGAGGCCGTTGACGTCCGTCGTCGCGGTCGGGCTCGAGACGCTGCCGCTGCCGCCGGCCGGCGTGAAGGTCACCACCACGCCGCTCTTCGCATTGCCGAAGGAGTCGACGACGCGCACCTCAAGCGAGCTGCCAAGCAGACCGCCCACGGTGCCCGTCTGGGCGTCACCGCCGTTCTTCGACAGCACGTCCGCGGCGCCGGCGTTGGCCGTCGCATTGAACGTCACGCTCG
>JANYHJ010000095.1 GCA_025359135.1 Gemmatimonadota bacterium
CGAGCGGGACTGCATCATCCGGGAATGAGCCCGGGACTACTCACCGCAGTGTCACCCATGTACCCGGTCTGACGTGTTACCGATGTACCCGGCTATTCAGGCACTACTGCCGACCTGCAACTTCGATGGGCAGGACAGCGCGGCGGCTGGCAAACGCGGAGCGGAGGGCCTCGTCCAGTGCGTGGCTACGCTCCATCTCGGCCCACAGCGCACCCTGCGCGCGGAGAATGCGTGTCGTGGAATCCTTTGAGAAGCTCACCTGTTTTGCCTTCGTGAAGGCCGCATCAAAATCCCGATACAGAGCCGAGTGTGGTCGAAAGGTCGCCCGGTTCACGGCGACGAAGACGACCGCCTCGACGAGCGGGTCCACGGGAGAAGTCAGTTGCGTAATGCCGTTGGCGCCACTGCAAATGTGAACGAACAGCGTGTCCCCCACGGCAGACACACGATCGGGGAAGTAGAAGCGCGCGGCAATCTGTCGGAGCTCGAGGGTCGTCACCGCTATGCGGGGAGCGGGCGGAAGGTCACCCGTGATGACGCGCCCCCGCGGTCGCCAGTAGCGCACCAGCATGGCAAACAGGCGCTCGTTGAAAGGGGGACTCGCCTGGAGCGTCGCGATGATTGAATCCCGTACGGCTTCAGGGCGGTCGCCTTTGCGAACAAAGCGTGGAAACGCACCGGGGGTGTGACCGGCGAGGTACATGACGACATCACCGTGCGCGGCCAGAAAGTCGTGTAGAAGCGAACCGCGGGGCACGCTGTCGGTCGCGAGGGTTACGACCGGCACACTGTCGGGCTGCCCGAATACGGGCGTCGTTTCGATACGCACCCAGCGCTGATACTCCCGACGCACGTCCGCTGCGGTGACGGTGTCGGTCGGGGTCACAAGCAAGCTGGCGGCGACAGCGGCTGCGAGAATCATTAGGATTGCCCTCGGCAGTAAGTCCCTTCGTATGCCTAACGAGTATTAGACAGTTCCGCGCTTTCAGCCGCCATCGGCTTACACGCTCGAATTAGACAGCTTGTACCCCTGACGCCGCACCGCGCAAGTCCCGGTACAGGCGCGGCTTGGCCACCGCTCCGGCTGCCAGCCTCACCACGTTAGGTCGTTCGACCTATCCCCGCACTATTCAACTCCCATCCCCACCATCGACCGCACATACCCCGCGTACGCACTCCTCCACCGCTCCACCTTCGCCACCACCTGCGCTACCGAAATCTGCCCCATCCGCCCCGGCCGGTTCTCCATGCTCACCGGATACTCTTCCCCCGGATCGCCGTACGCATCGATCATCAAATCCTGGAACCGCCGATACGGCCCCACGCGCTTCGGATTCGAATACGCGATCAACGACACCACCGGCCGATCGATCGCCACCGCCATGTGCAACGGCCCCGTATCAGGACTGAGCGCCACCGCCGCGCCATCGAGAATCGCGGTCAGCCGTCGCAGCCCGGACCCGAGCGCATTCACCGTCGGTACGCCGCTTTCGCGCTCGATCACCGCGCGCGCCGCGAGCTCCCTTGGTGACTCCCCACCGCACAACACCGGCTGCAGCCCGAAGTCGTGCCACAACACCCGGCACACCTCCGCCCACCGCTCCGGCATCCAGTCTTTCTCCGCCTTGCTCGTCGCCACGATGATCGCGGCCGCGGGGCGCTCGAGCTTGTCAAAGAACTCACGCTGCCACGCACGCTCGCTCTCCCACGGCCCGAGGTTCCACGTCACCCGCCCACGCGGCACGCCGAGCGCGTCGAGGAACTCCAGGTACTGATCCTGCACGTGCTGCCCGGCGTGCGGCGGAATCTGGTGCGTCGTGAAGAGCCAGTTGCCGTCGCGCGCGCGTGCGCGATCGAATCCCAACTTGACCGGCGCCTTCGCGAAGCTCGTGATCAGCCCCGCCTTGAAGTACACCTGCAGGTTGAGCACGAGGTCCAGCGGCCGCGTCGCCAGTTCGCCGCGGATTTCGTTGAACGCCGCAATCGCCTCGAGTCCGCGCTTCCGCTTGAAGAAGACGATCTCGTCCACCAGCGGATGCCCCAACACCAGCGAGCCGGGCCCGGGTTGCAACACCCACGTCACCCGCATCGCGGGATGATGCGCCTTGAGCGCGTGCAACACGGGCAACACGTGAACCACGTCGCCGGCCGCGCTCATCATGACGATGCCGACACGATCGAACTTGGCGCGCACGAGCGGCGCCGCGGCGCCGTCAACGATGCCGCTTGTCGACGCCGAGCTCGACGGACGAGGTACCATCGCACTCACGTCGGGCCCTCCTCGTCCAACCCGAGCAGCACGCGATCCGCCGCCTCGAGCGGCGCCGCCAGCATCCCCGCTCGCTTGGCCAGTGATCGCGCCAGCCGCGCACGATTCGCGCGTCCAACGCCCGCATCACCAGCAACGCCGAACGTCACCACGTCCGTATCCAGCAACCACGCCACCAGCACGGCATCCGCGTCATCCGCGTCCTCCGCACCATGCGCGCCGGGCGCGAGCAACACGTTCTTCGCATTCAGGTCCGGATGCTGCACGCCACCCGCGGTCATCGCGTCCAGCAACGCCGCCACGGCGGGGAGCACGCGTGCGCGCCGCTCCTCGACCGTCAGTCGTCCAAGCAGCGCCAACAGGTCGGCGCCACCTGGCACTTCGCGCGTCGCCACGTCCGCACGCGCAAACCCGATCGCGGCGGGATACACCACATACGCGAGCACGCGCGGCGTCGGGAGGCCAAGCGCCGCAATGCGCCGGCTCGACTCGAACTCCGCAGGTGCACGCGTCGGCGCGCGAAACAGGTCACCCGTCACCGGCGCGAGCACGCCACCATGCGTCGAGTGCCGCACCACCACAGCCTCGGGGCCCAGCGTCACCGCCCACGCCGTCGCGCGCCCCATGTACGCACGCGCCCCCGGCTGCGATTCGGCCCACGCATGCAGCGTGCGGCCACCGTCCAGTGCACGCAGCAGGGCAGGGGCCACCGCGCGTTCCGCCATCCCCTGCGCGTGCGACGCGGTCACCGGCACGACATCCGGCGGCGCGGCGCCCGCGGTCACAACACCACGCTGTAGACCGGGAGAGGCTGGCTCTTGCCCTTGAGCTCCATCGGCGGATGACTCTTGAGCTTGGGCGGTTCCTTGAGCGCCGCCTTGAACTGCTCCGAGAGCAAGATCTCGCCGGGCGCGGCGGCGCCACACAGCCGGCTCGCGGTGTTCACCGTATCGCCGATCACGGTGTACTCGAGTCGCCGCTCGGAGCCGATGTTGCCCGCGAACGCATCGCCGCAATTGAGACCGATGCCGATCGAGAGCGTCGGGCGCCCCTCGGCTTTCCAGCGCTGGTTCAACTGCTCGAGCTCCGCCATCATGTCGATCGCCGAACGCATCGCGCGATCCGGGTCGTCGACCTCCGCGAGCGGCGCGCCCCACTGTGCCATCACCGCGTCGCCGATGAACTTGTCGAGCGTGCCGCCGTGGCGGAACACGCACTCCACCATTTCCGTGAAGTACTCCGAGAGGAGCTTCGCCATGTCGGACGGATTCATCGTCTCCGACATCGCCGTGAAGCCGCGGATGTCCGAGAAGAGCACCGACACCGTGCGCTTGTCGCCGCCCAGCTTGACGGCGTCCGGGTTGTTCGCGATCCGCGCCGCGAGGCCGGGCGTGAAGAACCGCTCGAAGTTGGACCGCGTCAGCGCTTCCTTCCGGATCCGCTCGGAGAACTGCGAGTTCTCGATGGCCACGGCGGCAATGCCACCGAACGCGATCAGGAAGCCCAGGTCATCCTCGGTGAACCGGTGGCGCGTGAAGAGGCAGTCCACGTAGATCACGCCGAGCGCGCGCCCTTCGCTGCCCACGAGCGGCGCGCACATGGCGGAGCGCACCTGCTGCAGCACGATCGACTGCCCCGCGAAGCGCGCGTCCTCGCCGGCGTCCTCCGACACGATCGCCTGCCGTCCGCCGTACACGGCGCGCGCGATCGACTGCGGCACCATCGTCCCGAGCGTATTCCCCTTGCGATCCTTCGCGATCTTGGGATGCAGGTCGCCAGACTCATCGCCCAGCAGGATCGCCACGCGATCCACAGGGAAGATGCCCCACGACTTCTCGACGATCTTCTCGAGCAGCGCGTCCACCGTGATCGACTTGGTCAGCTCGGTGGACACATCCAGCAGCGTGGTCAGTCGCTCCTGCGTGCTCGACGTGTCGCGGTCCTTCGCGGACGCGTTCGGCGACGCTGCAATGGCTTCCTGTTCCTTGCTCCGGAGCGACGCGGCCAGCAGGTCGCGGAAGTCGGCCGGCAGCGACTTCACGATCGTGGCGCCGGCCATCTTGGGCTGCTGCGCCGTCGGCGAACCACCCATCGGGGTCGCCATGCCGTGATCGGGCATCGGCGGCGGGCCGACCGGCGTCGGATGCGCGACCGCCGCCGGTGCGAGCACCTCGAGCCGGAAAGGCACCTTGCCGAACGTCACCGCGTCGCCGTGGTGGCAGCTCGCCTCGGTGATCTGCTGCCCGTTGCGAAAGGTGCCGTTGCTCGACCCCAAGTCACGGATGAGCACCTTGCCGTCGACAATCGACACCTCGGCGTGCCGCCGCGAGATGGTCGGGTCGGCAATCGGGATGTCGCTCGTCAGCGCTCGCCCCACGACCATGGGCGCGGTCGTGCGGAGATCGACGTTCTGGTTGCCTTCGAGGCCGATCAGGGTGTACTTCATTCAGCCGTGAAATATGGCACTCAACCCCGCCTTCGCCTAGCTCCGCCCACCCCGGCCCGGGGGGGTGGATGATCCCCTGGCGAGACCCCGCCTTCTGGGCGGAACTGTTCGTCATCTCCGACTGGACGATTCGCATCGTCATGGCGGGGGTCGTGCCGTTCCGACGCGCGCCATCCGCGGCTGTGGCGTGGCTGCTCTTCATCTTCGCGTTTCCCTGGATCGGTCTGGCCGCGTACCTGACCCTCGGGAGCTGGCGCCTCCCCGCCGCACGCGTCGCCCAATACGACCGGCTGCGCGGACGCCTCACCGAGCTGATCGCGCACATGCGCAAGGACCCACGGGCGCGGCGGCCGCGCATCAAGCCCGAGTTCGAGGGCGCGGTGATGCTGGCCGAGAATCTCGGGCACCTGCCGATTGTCGGAGGCAACGCGGTCGAACTCCTGCCCGACTACGACGGCACGATCGACCGGATCGTGACCGATATCGATGGTGCCGGGCGCCACGTGCACGTGCAGTACTACATCTTCGCCGACGACACGGTGGGTCAGCGCGTGATGGCGGCGCTGGGACGCGCGGCGGGGCGCGGCGTTGTCTGTCGGGTCCTGATCGACACGGTCGGAACCGGCGCGCGCACCCTGCGGCGCCTGCTGCCGCAGATGCGGGCCTTGGGCATCCAGGCGCACGAGTCACTCCCGCTCGGCCTCTTCCGCCGCAAAGCCGCGCGCTTCGACCTGCGCAATCATCGCAAGATCGTGGTCGTCGACGGCACCGTGGCCTACACCGGCTCGCAGAACCTCGTGGAGTCGCTCGGCGACGACGGGCTCTGGAACGACGAGATGGTGGTGCGGCTCGAGGGACCGGTGGTGCTTCAGCTGCAGGGCACCTTTGCGGCCGACTGGTTCATCGAATCGGACGAGATGCTGCCGGACGACGTCTTCCCCGAACTCGCGGCCTGCGGCACCGTGGCGGCGCAGGTGCTGCCGAGCGGGCCGGGCTTTCCGGTGGGCAACTACCAGCACCTGCTGCTCTCGTTGCTCCACGGCGCGCGCAAGCGCGTCATTCTCACGACGCCCTACTTCATTCCCGACGAGGCGCTGCTCCAGGCGCTGCACACGGCCGTGCTGCGCGGAGCGCGCGTCGATCTGGTCGTGTCGGAGAACCTCGATTCGCGGTTCGTCGCGCTGGCACAGGCCTCGTACTACGACGACCTGCTCGAGTTCGGCGTGCACGTGCACCGCTACCGCGAGCGCTTCCTGCACGCCAAGCACGTCACGATCGACGACGAAGTGGCGGTCATCGGCTCGAGCAACCTCGACATCCGCTCGTTCCGGCTCAACAACGAGGTGAGCGTCGTCTGCTACGACGCCCACGTGGCGTCGCAGCTGCGCGCGGAGGCCGAGCGCACGATGGCCAAGGCGACGCCGTTGGTGGCCGCGCAGTGGGCCAAGCGCAGCCTCGCTCCGCAGCTCGTGGAAAACCTCGCGCGCCTGCTCAGCCCGCTGCTCTAGCGCGCATACGGCGCTACGGCTTGCTCGTGAGTCCGCTGCCGCCCACCGAGTCAGCGCCGCGCTTGCCGTCGAGCACCGCCTGCGACGTCATGATCGTCACGTCACCCACGGTGACGAGCAGACGACCCTCGCCCTGCGGCGCGCGGGTGCCACCGCCGGTGCGCATCGTGCGCACGGCGCGCGCCACTGCGGCTAGGCGCGCTGGGTCGACGCTGGCCGTGTTGTGCGCCGGCAGCAGGCGCGTCACCGGTGGCAGGACCGCGATCATGCGCGCGAGCGAGCTCTCGTAGGCGTCCAGGTCGGTCTCCGGCGCGAAGAGCCAGATCGTCGACTCGTAGTACGAGTCGCCGGTGAAGAGCAGGTGATGCGCCCGGTCGACGAGCGCGATGGCGTCCGGCGTGTGGCCCGGCGCCGCGAGGATCTCGAGCGTGCGTCCACCGAGATCGAGCGTGTCGCCCGCCTTCACGCGGCGCGACACGGTCCACGGCCGCGTGCGCAATCCGGCCGTGTCGACCGACGCAGGCACCGGCTCGCAGAGGCTTTCGGCGTCGACTTCGCCCTTGAGCATCGCGTGCGCCTTGCCGAGCTCGTTGGCGCGTGTGTACGGCGTGTCCATGCCCAGCACGTCGCTGAACTCCCAGTTACCGCCGACGTGATCGAAGTGCGTGTGCGAATTGAGCACGCTCACCGGTAGCGTGGTGAGGTGCTCGACCACCGGGCGGATCGGCACCAATCCGATGCCGCTATCGAAGAGGAGCGCGCGCTTCTCTCCTACCACGAGATAGGCGATCGCCTCCTGGAACTGCTTCGCCTCGACGATCGCGAAGACGCCGGGCTCCACCCGGTAGACGGAGTACCAATCGGTACCCGCGTCCACTGGCGTCAGCGCCTTGTTGGCCGCGCGCGGTAGCTCGTTGCACCAGCGCACTGCCGGGTTGGCGGCGTAGGCCGAGGTCTTCGGCGCTTCCTTGCAGGCGACGAGTGTCGCCGCGAGTCCCACCACTGTCGCGCGCATTGCAGGTCGTGCCGATCGACGAATCACGATGCTCTTCCATGTCGCACGCGGCCGATGGCGGTGAGCATCGCGCGTGCCTTGTTCTCCGTCTCCGCCCACTCCATCGCCGGCACCGAGTCCACGACGATCCCCGCGCCCGCCTGCACGTTCGCCTCGCCACCGGCAATCACGCACGTGCGAATCGTGATCGCGAGGTCCATGCGATCACCACCCGCGCCGATCCAGCCGACCGCACCCGCGTACGGCCCGCGCCGCTCGGGCTCGAGTTCGTCGACGATCTGCATCGCCCGCACCTTGGGCGCGCCGGTCATCGTGCCTGCGGGAAAGGTCGCCCGCAGCACATCCATCGCGCTCACGCCGTCCCGCAGCATGCCCGTCACTTCGCTCACGAGGTGAAAGACGTGCGAGTACCCCTCGACCTGCATGAACTCCTTCACCTGCACGGTGCCGAAGCGCGCCACGCGCCCGATGTCGTTGCGTCCGAGGTCCACGAGCATCACGTGTTCGGCCCGCTCCTTCTCGTCAGCCGCAAGTTCCGCCGCGAGCGCGGCATCCTCGGCTGGCGTGCGGCCGCGCGGTCTCGTGCCGGCAATCGGACGTACGGTGGCCGCGCCATCGGCGACGCGGACATGCAGTTCGGGGCTCGAGCCCACCAGCTCCACGCCGTCGAGCACGAGGTGGAACATGTACGGGCTCGGGTTGATGGCCCGCAGCGCGCGGTAGAGGTCGTTCGGCGCGAAGTCGAGCGGCACGCGGATGCGACGCGCGAGCAGCGCCTGAAAGCAGTCCCCGGCGAGGATGTACTCCTTGATGCGCGCGACGGCCCGCTCGAACTGCTCCCGCGACATGACGCTCGTGCCAATGGCCGGTGGGGCGTTGGCGTCGAGCACGAGCGGCGGCAGAGCGCGTGGGGCTCGCAGCCGGCCGAGCGCGTCGTCGAGCCGCGCCTGCGCCTCCTCCCAGAGGGCGCGCAGCGCGTCAGCGCTGGCCTGCTCCGGCACGGGGACCCCGTAGATGAGCTGCGCTTCGCCCTTGAGGTTGTCGAGCACCACGAGCACCCCCGGAAGGAGCAGGAGCGCGTCGGGCGCGTGCACACCGCGCGGCGGCGCGTGGTCGAGTCGCTCGATGTGTCGAACCATGTCATAGGACAAATACCCTACTCCGCCGGCCCACGGACCCTCGAGTCCGGGCGTGGCCACCGGCAGGTGTCGCGCCAGAACCGCCTCGAGGTCCGCCAGCGGATCGTCCGGTCGGCGTGCGCCAGCCCACCCGGCTGCGGGGGACCATTCTTCGACCACGCCATCCGACAGCCGCCATGCCCCACGTGGCTCGGTGCCGAGGAAGGTGTAGCGCGACCAGGTCTCGGAACCGGCGGGCGCTGACTCGAGCAGGAAGGCGAACGGTCCACGCCGCAACTTCGCGAAGGCGGACACGGGGGTGTCGGTGTCGAGCAGCGTCTGGCGCCAGACCGGCACGAGCCCGCCGGCGCGCGCGCGCGTTGCGAAGTCGTTGAATGCCGCGTCGGTTGTCGCGAAAGACGATGATGTAGCCATGCATCGAAAAAAGGGGGGGCGACGCCAATCCTGCTAGCGTCCCACCGCGTCCTCCGCCAACTTTCGCGAGTGGCGTCGAATGGCACGCGCGTCTCCCCCCCGTCCTGACCGTGGCGACCAAGTCCGTCCGCGATGAGTGGATTGTTCCCACCCTCGAGGGCCTCCTGAGCAAGGAGGCCATCGCGGAGTTGCAGAACAGCGTGCAGGAGAGCTACTGGGAAACGGCTGTCCGCATGAAGTTGCTCGGCGAGGAGGACATCCTGAACGCGCTCGCCCAGCGGTTCCGCATGAAGGCGGCCAACCTCGCGCAGGTGAGCACCCAAGCCAAGGAGCTCGTCCCCGAGGCGCTCGCCCGCAAGTACCGCATCGTGCCGCTCGCGATCACCGACTCGGTGCTCGACATCGCGACTGCCGACCCGCACGATCTCGACTGCGAGAAGACGCTGGCCTTCGCCCTCGGCCGCACGATCCGCATGTCCCTCGCCTCGCCGGCTCGCCTCGTCGAGCGCATCGACGAGATCTATCGTCCGGAAAATGCGGTCGAGAAGATCCTCGAGGGGGTCACCGGCAAGTACGAGCTCGAGTCGATCAGCGAGGAGATCAACCAGGACGAACTCGATCTCTCGCCCGATCGCGCCGCCGAACGGCCGGTCATCCGGCTCGTCGACCATATCGTGGCCGAGGGCATCGCCTCGCGCGCCTCGGACATCCACCTCGAGCCCGAGGAGGGCGGCGTCGCGGTGCGCTACCGCATCGACGGCGTGCTGCGGCAGGTCATGCAACTCCCGCGTGCCGCTGGCCTGCCGCTCGTCTCGCGCATCAAGATCATGGCCGGCCTCGACATTGCCGACCGCCTGCGTCCGCAGGACGGACGCGCGCGCGTGGCCGTCTCCGGCGTGCGCATCGACCTCCGTGTCTCGACGTTGCCCGCGTCGAACGGCGAGAAGGTCGTCATCCGCATTCTCGACCAGCGTGCCACCGTCCTCTCCCTCGATGCGATGGGACTCAACCCGGACGAGGGCGACCGGATCCGGCAGCTGACCAACATGCGTGAAGGGCTCGTGCTCGTGACCGGTCCCACCGGCTCGGGCAAGACCACGACGCTCTACTCGATGATCCGCGCCATCCAGCAGCGCTCGGTCAACATCGTCACCATCGAGGATCCGGTCGAGTATCGCCTGCAGGGCATCGTGCAGGTGCAGGTGAACGAGAAGGCGGGACTCAACTTTCCCTCGGCGCTGCGCTCGATCCTGCGGCAGGACCCCGACGTCGTCCTGATCGGCGAAATCCGCGACAAGGAAGCGGCGATGATCGCGCTGCAGGCTTCGCTCACGGGCCACCTCGTGCTCTCGACGCTGCACACGATCGACGCCGCGAGCTCGATCACGCGCCTCGTCGACATCGGCATCGAGACCTACAAGATCGCGACCGCGCTCAAGGGCATCGTCGCCCAGCGCCTGCTGCGCCGGCTCTGCAAGACCTGCCGCGAGCCGGCCACCGAGGCGCTGCCCGATCGCATGATGAAGTACTTCGTGGGGGGCGAGACGCTGTACAAGGCCGTCGGCTGTGCGGAGTGTGCGCAAACCGGCTACCGCGGCCGACTCGCGATCACCGAAGTGCTGATGGTCACGCCGGAGGTCGAGCGCCGCATCTCCTCGGGCGAGTCGGCGGACAAGATCACGGAAGCCGCGCGTGAAGGCGGCATGCGCTCGCTCTTCGAGTCGGGCGTGCTGCACGCCAAGGCCGGCACCACCGCCGTCGATGAACTGCTGCGCGTCTGCGAAATCCCGGTCGAAGGCGGCCGCGTGTCGAGCTCCATGCGGCTCTCCGACATGCAGCTGCCACCGGACGGCGGCAGCGCACCACGTCGCGAGACCTCGTTCAACGGTCCGCCGCCGGCCGGCACCGTGCGCGACACGCCGTCTGCCGGTCCGGTCACGAACGTGCCCGCGGCCACGCCAGTCCCGCGGCGTGACACGCCCTCGGGTACCCCCGTGGGCACGCCGATCCACACGCCGGCGCAGCCCCCGGTGCGCGTCCCCGGCCTGCCGCACCGCAACACGCCGCGGAACGTGCCCACGGTCGGACTCTTCAACGATGCCTTCGAGCTGCTCGAAGATCCGCCGAGCGGCACACGGGCGGCGACCGCCACCACCGTGCTGCTCGTCGAGGACGAGGCGTCGCTGCGTCGCGTCGTGCGCGACCTCCTCGAGCGCGAGGGCTTTGCCGTCACCGAGGCCGCCGATGGCGTCGCCGCGCTCGACGAGATCGATCGCTCCGCGCCCGACATCGTCGTGCTCGACTTGAACCTCCCGCGCCTCGACGGCTACGGCGTGCTCACGCACCTGCGGTCGCGTCCAGCCACGCAGAAGCTTCCCGTGCTCGTGCTCACGGCCAAGGGCGATGAAGACTCGGAGGTGCGCGTCTTCGAGTTCGGCGCGAACGACTTCCTCACCAAGCCCTTTCGCCCGCGCGCGCTGTCGGCGCGCTTGCACGCGCTGCTCAAGCGCGGCTGAGCCGGCGCGCTCGATGCGCCGCGCATGACCCAGCTCACGGTCGGGGTGGTCGACGTCTATCCCGTCGTGCGCGGCGAGGCAGGCGACTGGCGCGTCCTGATGCTCCGGCGTGCGCCCGGTGCGCGCTCAGCCGGCGCCCTCGAAGTCGTGCACGGCAAGATCGAGCCCGGCGAGAAGCCCCCCGCGGCCGCCCTCCGCGAACTGCGCGAGGAAACGGGGCTGGTGCCCGCGCGGCTCTACGTGATCACCTCGCATCCGTTCTACGTGCCGGTCCACGACACGGTCTATCTCGCGGTCACCTTCGCGGCGTTCGTCGATCCAGCGGCGCCGATCGTCATGGGTCCCGAACACACCGGGCACGAATGGCTCCCCTTTGCCGACGCCGCGATGCGCGCCACCTGGCCGCGCACCGAGGAGCACCTGCGCTGGATCGCGAAGCTGTTGGCCAGCGGTGATGCCGGGCCAGCCGAGGATGTGCTGCGGGCGCCGCTATCCTGAGCGCGTCGTGATCCTGCACCCGCAACCGCTCACGTCGCCGGCGGCACCGGCATCTGGTGGCCAGCGACGATCTGCACCACGGCGCGCGCCAGCTCGTCGCGCCCCTCTCCGGTGCGCGCGCTGAACTGCACCACCTGCTCCTCGTCGAGCTGCAGCTGGATCGTGATCGACTGGACGCGCTCCACGCGTTCGCGCACCCCGAGCTTGTCCACCTTGGTGAGCACCACGATCACCGGGCAGGCGATTTCCGCGAGGAAGTCGAGCATCTGCAGGTCGTCGTCCGTCGGCGCGTGCCGCACGTCGAGCAGCTGCACCACGCCCGCCAACACCGGCGTCGCGCTCAGGTAGCCCTCGATGAGTGGCCGCCACGTCGCCTTCGCCGCCTTGCTCACCTTGGCATAGCCATAGCCCGGCAGGTCGACGAGCATGAAGCGCTTGTTGACCTCGAAGAAGTTGATCTCGCGCGTGCGGCCTGGCGTGTGGCTCACGCGCGCGAACGCCTTCCGGTGCAGGAGCTTGTTGATCAGGCTCGACTTGCCGACGTTCGATCGCCCCGCGAATGCCACCTCCGGCTGCACCGGATCCGGCCGCCAGCCACCCGGCGCGGCCATGCCCCCGCAGAAGTCGAGCGAGCGGATGACCAGCGGATCGGGCTGCGTTGTCATCAGTGGGCCATCGGCGGTGTCGCCACGGCGCCGGTGCCCTTGGCCGCCTTCTTCGTGCGACGCGCTGGCTGGCTCTCCTCCGGCGTCTTCTGCAGCGGAACGAGCGCGAGGGCGAGCACCTCGTCGAGCGTCTCCACCGCGTGGATCGTGAGCCCGGACTTCACGTCCTCTGGCAGCTCCTCGATGTCGCGCACGTTGCCCTTCGGGAGGATCAGGTGCGTCACGCGCGCGCGATGCGCCGCCACGGCCTTCTCCTTCACGCCGCCCACTGGCAAGACGCGCCCGCGCAGCGTGATCTCGCCCGTCATGGCGGTGTCGCCGCGCACGGCACGCCCCGAGAGCGCGCTCACGATCGCCGCCACGAGCGCAATGCCCGCCGACGGTCCGTCCTTGGGCGTCGCACCGGCGGGCAGGTGCACGTGCAAGTCCTTCGTTCGCGCGAAATCGGGCGCGATGCCGAGCTCGCCAGTGCGCGAGCGGATGTAGCTCACGGCCGCGCCCGCCGACTCCTTCATCACATCGCCCAACGTCCCGGTGAGCTGCACCCGCCCACGCCCCGCGAGCACCGCCACTTCGACGTCGAGCACCTCGCCGCCAACCGACGTCCACGCGAGTCCCGTGGCCAGACCCACGCGATCCTCGCGCGCGGTATCCTCTGGGTCGAACGGTGCGGGACCGAGCAGCGCATGCAGGTCGCTCGCTTCCACTTTCTGCAGCGCCGTCGTGTCGCCCTCGGCGCGCCGGCGCGCCACCTTGCGTGCCACGCGGGCCAGACGTCGCTCGAACTCGCGCACCCCCGCTTCGCGGGTATAGCCACGCATGATGCCCGTCAGCGCGTCGGGCGCGAGCACCACGCCACTTTCGCCCAGGCCGTGCTTCTCGAGCTGACGCGGCCAGAGGTAGCGCCGCGCGATCGCCAGCTTCTCCTGGTCGAGATAGCCCGGCAGCCGGATGATCTCCATCCGGTCACGCAACGGCTCGGGGATCTGCGCCAGCGTGTTGGCCGTCGTGATGAACAGCACCTCGCTCAGGTCATAGTCGAGTTCGAGGTAATGGTCGTTGAACGCCTTGTGCTGCTCGGGGTCGAGCACCTCGAGCAGCGCGGCCGCCGGGTCGCCACGGAAATCGGCGCCGAGCTTGTCGACTTCGTCGAGCAGCAGGACCGGGTTGACCACTTCGGCGCGCCGCATGGCCTGCAGGAAGCGGCCGGGCATCGCGCCGATGTAGGTGCGCCGGTGCCCACGGATCTCGGCTTCGTCGCGCACGCCGCCCAGCGACATGCGCACGAACTTCCGACCGAGCGCGCGCGCGATCGAGCGGCCGAGCGATGTCTTGCCCACCCCGGGCGGTCCGACGAGGCAGAGGATCGGCCCTTCGATGCGACCGACCATCTTGAGGATCGCGAGGTGGTCGAGGATGCGATCCTTCACCTCTTCCAGCCCGTAGTGGTCCTCGTCGAGCACGGTGCGCGCATGCGCCACGTCGAGCACGTCGTCGGTGCGGTGCGTCCACGGGAGCGCGGCTACCCAGTCGAGGTAGTTGCGCGCCACCGTCGCTTCGGGCGACATCGGCGACATGCGCCGCAGCTTGCGCAATTCCCGCTGCACCCTCGCGGCGGCCTGCTCGGGCAGCTTGCGCGCTTCGAGCTGTGCTTCGAGCTCGGCAACGTCGTCGTCCTCGGTGCCCAGCTCGCGGTGAATCGCCTTGAGCTGTTCCTGCAGGTAGAACTCGCGCTGGTTCTGGAAGAGCGAGCCGCGCACGTCCTCGTCGATCTTGCGCTCGAGGCGCAAGAGCTCGAGTTCGCCGCCGAGCACGCGGGAGAGCGTCTCGCCGAGTTCCTTGGCGTCGGCCGTCTCGAGCATCTCCTGTCGGAGGTCGAGGCGTACCCCCACGTGCGCCGCCACGGTCCAGAGCTGCCGCTCGATCGTGGGTGCCGCGTTCACCACCGCGAGCACCTCGGTCGGGATGCGGCGATGGAGCGCCACGTACTCCTCGAAGAGCGCCACCACGCGGCGCACCCCCGGATCCTCGCTCGTCGACGGACCGCCGGCGAGTGGCAGCGGCCGCATGGTGGCACGCAACACGCCGCCGGCGGAGGTGAAGCGCGTCACTCGTGCGCGCTCCACCCCCTCGAACAGCACGCGCGTCGTGCCGTTGGCCTGGCGCGCCACCTGCGTGATGGTGGCGACCGTGCCCGTGCGGAAGAGGTCGCTTGGCGTCGGCTCCTCGAGTTGGCCGTCCTTCTGCGCCACGAGCAGGATGCGCCGGTCGCCGGAGAGCGCGGCCTCGATGGCCGCCAGCGACGACGGGCGCCCCACGAGGAGGGGCATGGAGACGTGGGGAAACAACACCACGTCTCGGAGCGGCAGTACGCTCAGGCGGACGACGCCATCGTCCGCGGCGGGGGCATGGGAAGCCATGTCCCCAATCTAACGACCCTACGCTTCCTTCTTGCGGCGGGCCGGGGCGATTTCGAGGAGGGGCGGGGCGCCGTGCTCGATGCACGCCTCCGTGACCTTCACCTCCACGATGTCCTCGCGGCTCGGCAGCTCGAACATCACGTGCAGCAGGTGCTCTTCGAGGATCGCGCGCAGGCCACGCGCACCGGTGCCGCGCTTGAGCGCCTTCTTCGCCACCGCCTTGAGCGCCGCCTCGTCGAAGGTGATCTTCACTTCCTCGAGGTCGAAGAGCTTCGCGTACTGCTTGGTGAGCGCGTTCTTCGGTTCCTTGAGGATCCGCACGAGCGCCGTTTCATCCAGCGCGTCGAGCGACACGGTCACCGGCAGGCGGCCCACCAGCTCGGGAATGAGCCCGAAGCGGAGCAGGTCGTCGGGCTCCGTCATCGACATCGCGTTGCGGCCCTCGACGGGTTTGGTGGCCCGCGTCGGGTCGGTCGTGCCTTCGCGCGAGCCGAAGCCGATCTGTCCGCGACCCAGACGCGACTCGACGATCTTCTCGAGACCGTCGAAGGCGCCGCCGCAGATGAAGAGGATGTCCTTGGTGTTGATCTGGATGTATTCCTGCTGCGGGTGCTTGCGGCCGCCCTGCGGCGGCACCGAGGCCACGGTGCCCTCGAGGATCTTGAGCAGCGCCTGCTGCACCCCTTCGCCCGACACATCGCGCGTGATGCTCGGATTCTCCGACTTGCGCGCGATCTTGTCGATCTCGTCGATGTAGACGATGCCGCGCTCGCACTCGGCGACGTTGAAGTCACCGGCCTGGAGCAACCGCACGAGGATGTTCTCGACGTCCTCGCCGACGTAGCCGGCCTCGGTGAGCGTCGTCGCGTCGGCAATGGTGAACGGCACGTCGAGCATCCGGGCCAGCGTCTGCGCGAGCAGCGTCTTGCCGGTCCCCGTCGGGCCGATCAACAGGATGTTGGACTTGTCGAGCTCGACGTCGTCCTCACGTGCGGACGAGGCGTTGATGCGCTTGTAGTGGTTGTAGACCGCGACCGCGAGCGCCTTCTTCGCATGGTCCTGCCCGATCACGTACTGGTCGAGGATGTCCTTGATCTCCTGGGGCGTCGGGACCTGCGTGATCGCCTCGGCGACCTCGCGCTCCTCGTCCTCCGCCAGGATCTCGTTGCAGAGGGCGATGCACTCGTTGCAAATGTAGACCGACGGACCGGAAATGAACTTCCGGACCGAATCCTTGGACTTTCCGCAGAACGAACAGCGGAGATGCTTGTCGTGGGACATGGTGGTCACGCTCACGCGAGGGCAGCCGAGGCGAATCCCCCGGGGACTACTGGTGATAGGCTACCACCAGCCCCACAGGGGGTCAAGCGAGTTGCGCCGTGCAGGATGACGGCGCTCAGACGGCGGCGGGCTTGCTCCCGACCTCGGTCTGGGACGTGACGATGTTGTCGATGATGCCGTACTGCTTCGCATCCTCGGCGGACATGAACTTGTCGCGCTCCACGTCGCGCTCGATCTGCTCGAGCGGGCGCCCCGTGTGCTTGGCCATCAACTCGTTCATCTTGCCGCGCAGGTACAGGATCTCCTTGGCCTGAATCTCGATGTCGGCCGCCGTACCCTGCGCACCACCCGACGGCTGGTGAATCATGACGCGCGAGTGGGGCAACGCGGAACGCCGTCCCGACCGACCGGCCGCCAGCAGGAAGGCGCCCATCGAGGCCGCCATCCCCATGCAGATCGTGTTCACCGGCGCGGTCAGGAACTGCATCGTGTCATAGATCGCCAGCCCGGCGCTGACGCTGCCGCCCGGCGAGTTGATGTAGAGGTGGATGTCCCGCTCCGGATTATCGGCCTGCAGAAAGAGCAGTTGAGCGATGATGATGTTCGCGACATCGTCGTTGATGGGCGTGCCCAGGAAGACGATCCGGTCCATCAGCAGTCGCGAGAACACATCGTACGTGCGCTCGCCGCGGCTCGACCGCTCGATCACGTAGGGGGCGTAAATGCTCGCCATGGGAAGCTCGGGGGTGCGGGAACTCAAGGACAGCAGGAATGTGATGGCGCGTGGCCGTCTTACGCCATCGGGTTCTTCTCGCGCAGCCACGCGAAGACCCGGTCTTCGGTGATCTGGCGCTCGATCTCGCGCAGGCGACCGGCCTTTTCGAGTGAAGCGTAGAGCTTGCCCGTGTCGGTCCCGCGCGCCTTCGCCATCTCGTCGATCTTCGCATCAATATCGGCTTCGGACGCCGCGAGCTTCTCCCGTTTGGCGATCGTCTCGACCACGAGGTCCCGACGCACCTGCCGTTCGGCGAGCGGCCGGAACTCGCCGGCGAACTTGGGCTGCTCCGCTTCAGGGATGCCGTACATCTGGGCATACCCCTCAACCAGCTGCGCGACCCACGCATTCGGCACGTCGAACGGATTGGCCGCGATCACCTGTTCCAGCAGCGCGGTGCGCCACTCGGCATCGGCGTCGATCTCCGCGTGCTTCTTGAGGTCGGCCTCGACCGTGGTGCGCAGCGCAGCCATCGTGTCGAAGTCGCCGATCTCGCGCGCGAAGGCATCGTCGAGTGCGGGCGCGGACTTGCGCTTGACGTCCTTGAGCGTGGCACGCGCGAGCTTGCTCTTGCCGCGCTCGGCCTCGTTCGGGAAATCATCGGGCCATTTCACGGTGCGCTCCACCGTCTGTCCGGGGACCGCCTCCATGATCAGCTCCTCGATCCCGGCGATGGCCTGGCCACCGCCCAGTTCGAGGCGGTATTCCTTGAGCTCGCCCATCTCGCCGGCGTCGTTGGTCGTCGCCAATTCGACGGTCACCTGGTCGCCGGGCATCGGCTTCTCGGTCACGGGTGCCCAGGTCGCGCGCTGGTCGCGCAGCTGTTCGACTTGGGCGTCCACATCGGACTCGCCGACTGGCTTGACCGTACGGGCGACGCTGAAACCGGAGAGACGCTCGAGCGTGACCTCGGGGCGCACCTCCACGTGCAACTCGAACGAGAGCGGCTCGCCGTCGGTGAACGAGAGGTCGTGAATGTGCGGCTGGGCGATCGGCTCGAGCTGTTCCTTCTGCAGCACGGCCTCGTACGCTTCGCGCACGACCGCCTCGATGGTCTCCTGGCGGATCTGCGCGGCGAACTGCTTGCGAACCATGGCGGCCGGAGCCTTGCCGGCGCGGAAGCCCGGAATCCGGGCCTGATTGGCGTAGCGGCGGGCGGTGCGCTCTTCGGCGGCCTTCACGTCCGCTACCGGGACGGAAACCTGCAGGAGGCGCTCGACGCCCGCGGTCTTCTTGGGGGTGACGGTGATGTCCATAAGGGGTGGAAAGATAACCCCTTGCAGGGCGGGATTGGTCCCCCGAACAGGGGAGGGATGGCCGAGGGCGCGGCTCGGCGACGACGCGCTGTGCGCGCGGCGTGAGCGAACCCGCGCGCGTCTCTCGAAGCACGTGGTGCAGGGTGATGTGTGTGGGTTCCGCATGTGCACCGACGCACCGTCTGGCGGCGCTCGCGAACTGAGCGCTCACAGAGTTGCGCGTGCGCCCTCTTCCCCCCACCTTCCCCGCGTGACCCGGGAGCTGCCCAAAGAACTCGGCAAGTATCAGATCACCGACGTCCTTGGCGAAGGGGCCATGGGCGTGGTTTACCGCGCCTACGACCCCGTCCTCGACCGGTACCTCGCGGTCAAGGTCATGAGCGCCGTCATCGCCAGCGACACGAACCTCCGCGAGCGGTTCATGCGCGAGGCCCGCGCCGCCGGTTCGCTCCAACATCCGAACGTCGTCACGATCTACGACTTCGGCGAGGCCGGCGAGCACCTCTACATCGCCATGGAGTTCATCGAGGGGGCCGACCTCTCGGAGATCATCCGCCGCCGCGATCCGCTCTCCCTCGCGCAGCGTCTCGACATCGTCATCGACGCGCTCAACGGCCTCGCTTATGCGCATGGCCGCGGCGTCGTGCACCGTGACGTCAAGCCGGCCAACATCCGCGTGTCCGCCGAGGGACGCGGCAAGCTCATGGACTTCGGCATTGCCCGCGTCAACTCATCGGAGCTGACCAAGAGCGGCGAAATGATCGGCACGCCGCAGTACATGGCGCCGGAGCAGGTCATGGGCGGCGCGGTCGCCGCCACGACGGACATCTTCTCCATGGCGAGCGTGCTCTACGAGCTGCTCACCTACACGCGCCCGTTCAATGGCGAGACGCTGCACGCGGTGCTCTTCAACGTCGTGAGCGAGGAGCCCGCCTCGATCCTCGAGCTCGACCAGCAGCTGCCCCCGGCCCTCGACACGATCATCAAGCGCGCGCACAGCAAGGATCCGCTGCACCGCTACGAGAGCGCCACGGCTTTCGCGAAAGACCTCGGCTCGGTGCGCTTTGCACTCTCGAGCGGCGGTGGCGCGACGATGGCCGTGCGCCCCTCGCAGATGCGCCACGTCCTCACGGACTCCGATCGCCAGTACCTCGAGTCTCTGGGCGGTGTCGCCGCACCCGGAACGGTCAGCAACCCGAGCCAGCCGGGTGGAAGCGGTCGCTCCAATCCTGGTTCCCGCAGCAACCCGAGCTTCGGCGGCAACACCAGCGCGCCGGGCGGCGGGTCGAGGGTCGGCAGTCGCACGCGCCCACCCACCGCCGCGCCCGGCTACTCGCCCGACGAATTTGATCGCTCTGCCGCACCGACCGCCGACCTGCCCGTCACGATGGCGCCCTCGACACCAGCGGGCAATCGCATGCTCGGCATCGTCGTTGGTGTGATCGCCACGGCGGCCATCGGCGGCGGCGCGATCTATCTCGCCGGTGGCCGGGGTGGCAACAACGCGCCGCCGCCCAGCACGACCGCGCCGGCGCCACAAGTCGCCGCCCAGCCGACGACCGCGCAGCCCGCAGCGACGCAGCCAGCGGCGGAGCCGGCCGCGTCGCCCGCTGTTGTCGTCGCGCCGCCACCGGTCGCGCCCAAGCTCAACCCGAACGCGTCCGGTGGCACGGCTGATGCCGCCGTTACGCAGTTCCGGATATCCACCATGGCGACGCGGCAGCGCGCCGCCGATGCGGGCGCTACGGCAGCGGAACTCGCCGCCGGCGACGCGCAGCTCAAGGTGGCCGATGTCGCAGTCGCGAAGAAGCAAGCATCCGCCGCGTTGAGCGCGCTCTCGTCGGCCGGCGCGCGCTGGGCCGACGGTGAGCGCACCGCGCGCGATCGCACCGCCGCGCGCGTGACGGCGGCCAAGCCCGTTGAGCAGGTGCCGTCACCTGGCACGCCCGTACAGACGGCGCCGGCGCCTGCGGCCACGCTCCCCGCGACGGCACCAGTGGTGGCGCAGCCGGTGGTCGAGGATCCGCGCGTTGGCATCGACAAGGCGATTGCCGCGTATGCACGTGCGATCGAGTCCGAGGACGTGAGCGAGATTCGTCGCGCCTATCCCGGACTCACCAATCAGCAGGCGCAGGGCTGGGACGCCTTCTTCAAGTCGGTCAAGAACCTCAAGGCGCACATTTCCGTCGACGGGGCAAACGTGAGCGGTGGGAACGCCGAGGCCCAGGTGGCCGGCACCTACGAGTACGATGCGCGCAGCAACGGCAACCACGACAAGACGCCGGTCAAGTTCAACGCCTCGCTCGTGAAGGACGGGGCCGTCTGGCGACTGAACCTCGTGCACTAGCGTCACGCGACCACGATGGGCGGGAAATGACACGGGGTGGCATGCTTGGCATGCCACCCCGTCGTGCTGCGGGTCTGGTGCGACCGCGTCCGCTAGAAGTTGTACTCCGCGCCGATCGTCCAGAGCAGGTTCGAACGCAAGCCGCCACGATTGAGCGGGATCAGGACGTTGGCCACGGTATTCAGATTCTCGAAGGTGCGAAGCTTGAGGCCGAACGATCCGTTGACGATGTCGTCGCGCGTGTTCGGAATGTTCGTGAGGTCGACCTGGCGCGTGAACGGCAGCTCGTAGGTGATGTTCTGCGGGAGTTGCGTCTTGTTCCCGCCCACCTGGAACTCGGTGATCAGGTCCACGGCGAGCATCGCCCATGGCGCCATCAGGTGGTCGAACCCGAGCGTGCCAAGCACCGCGCTGTTCTGGACGTCGCCGGCGCGGTAGAGA
Organism: Gemmatimonadota bacterium; assembly: GCA_025359135.1. Lineage (GTDB taxonomy): Bacteria > Gemmatimonadota > Gemmatimonadetes > Gemmatimonadales > Gemmatimonadaceae > JACPPC01. Next base: position 20,991 of record JANYHJ010000095.1, read on the forward strand.
AACCCCGCATTGACGTGCGGACTGAACGCATCAAATCGTCCCGAGAGCACCACGATGCCGCGTCCAGCGAATGCGCCCGATCCGAGCAGGTCTGACGCGCTGCCCGTCGCGAACTTTCCATCGAGCAGCAGCGCCATCGAGCCCTTCGGTCCGGAGCCCAGGCCGATCTTGAGTCTGGCCGAGACGTCGCCGATTCCGCTGGCGTCGCCCTCGACCGACTTGCTCGCCTGCAGGACGGGATTGGTGGGAGTACCGGCGAAGAAGTGCGCGGCGAATCCGCCGCCGAACGGGTCGATGTTGGCCACGCTCGATCCCTTGAGCGACGTCTCGACGAACGGCAGCTGCACCGAGAAGTCGATGTTGTCGGTCAGCCCGTACGTGAAGAAGAACGACGTGACGCGCGATTCGAGCTGCAGGTTCAGGTTCACGCGAATCACGTCGTTCTCATAGGACGGGAGCCCGAGCTTCGCACAATTGCCCGCGAACACCGAGTCGCAACCGGGGAACGAAGTGTTCGTGATGTTCTCGTGGGTGAAGACGAGGCGCAGGTCGTTGAGCGGAACTCCCCGGATGGCGTTGTACTGCGTGTGCGTCTGGTTGACGCCGATGGCGGCACGCCCGCGCCCGAGCGTCTGCGCGCGCTCGGCGAAGATCGGTCCGGGAGATACGGTGGTCGCGACCGGTACGCCGTTCTCGAAGCGGAACGTGGTACCGCCGCCGGCTGAGGTGAGCGGAACGTTCGACGCCGCGCCGCCGATGAAGTTCGTGACGAACCCGAGCAACGAGCCGTTGTTCGCCACCGCGCTCGGGATGAAGTGGTTGCCGTGCACCTGCACAGTGGGTGGCTGTCCCGCGCCACCGGATCCCGGCAGGAAGAGCTCGACTTCCGTCGAGCCGAAGCGGAAGAGCGACGCGAGGAGGTCGGCAAGTCCTCCGCTGCCCGCCGTCACGTCATTCATCGTGCGGGAGACGCGACGGCCCTGCGCGTGGGCCGTCGTGGCGAGCGCGGCCAGGGCGAGGCCGAGCGCCGGGAGGATGAAACGTGAGAAGCGAACCATCGGAAGTCCTCTCGTCAGTCGAACGTCGTCACCGGATCGGCCGGCAGGGCCGTTTCTCGGCTGGGTCGCGTGAAGATGCCATCCGCACCGTACACGTCAAGCGTTCACGCCCTCAGGCGCGGTCGCGCCTAACGCTCGCGAGCACGCTGCCGGCGCTGCCATTCCATATAGTGTCGCTTGCACATCAGCCAGACGTGATAGCCCTGCGCGAGGAAGGCGAGGGCCAGCGCGCCAAGCACGATGAGGATGTCGAGGTGCAGGTGCGCAAGGAACAGCGACAGCGCGAGGAACATTCCGGAGGCGCCGAACGAGAGCAGCTTCGCCGGACGCGGACCAAGGCCCGTGAGCGTCCGGAAGATGAGGATCCCGCCGACCTCGACGCCGATCCCCGCGAGAATGAGGAGCAGCACGAGCGGGGTTGCGTCCAATGGCATCAGTCGCCCGAGAGTGCGAGGGTGGCAGTGCCGGAATGTCGCTCTCGCGCCTTCGCGCCGTCAGGACGCACGCGCCAGGCGAGCGCGAGTGGCGCGCCCATGGCGAGGCTGCCGAGCGCGGCAGCCCACCACATGCCGTGGCGCGCGCACATCGCGATCGGCATCACGCCGTTGAGGGCGTAGAGCACGAGAGGCAGCAACGACGGCGCGATCTCGGCGCGCCACCGACTGGGCGGCACGAGGGCGAGCATGACCCGCGCAATCAGCGTGCCCGTCATCACCCAGCCGATCCAGTTGGAGATCGGCATGCCGTAGAAGAACGGCGACGTCAGCCAACCCGGCACCCAGGACGGCACGCGCGCGAAATCCCACGCCCAGTGGACGGGCGTGACCACCGTCATCGCCGGGTCCTGCGCGATGTCCCAGGCCGTGAGGATCACGCCGGCCGCAATCGCCCAGCGCCAACGACCCCGACCGGAGTCGTCTGCCGTCATCAGGCGCGCACAGATGGCGAGCGAGCCGTAGAGCATGTAGTACCACGAGATCGGGATCGGAAATGGTACGTCGCCGTTGATCCGGTAGCCCAGCATCTCGGTGTAGTGGTACGGGCCGAACGGCAGGCCGATGTTCGTCCCCAGCAGTTCGCTCACCAGCGCGATGCCCGTGGCCACGACGAAGAGCGCGATCGCGCTGCGCGCACCGAGGCGCGGCGTCGAGTGCAGGAGCGCAGCGGCGCATCCGAGAACAACCAGCGTCGGTCCGGTGAACTTCCAGCTGAGGCGGAAGATCTCCGCCGTGTACGGCGTCTGCATGAAGGTGGGGAACTCGCCGGCCAGGATCGTCACCAGCGCCAGTGTCCCGAACAGCACGAAGCTGGCATGCACGCCGAGCACGAGCCACACCGCGCGCTCGGTGCGCGAAGCGCCGGCGAGCGCACGACCGCTCATCGCAGGACCGTCTCCACGACGGGGCGACCGCGGCGCGCACCCCGCTCCGGACCGATCAGTTCCGCCGTCGTCTTGCCGCTCGAGAGCACGCCCGGAATTCCCGCGCCCGGATGCGTGCCCGCGCCGGCGAAGTAGAGGTTGGGGATGTCCTCACTGCGGTTGTGCGGTCGCATCCAGGCGCTCTGCGTGAGCGTCGGTTCCACCGAAAAGGCGCTGCCCACGTGACTCGTGAGGACGTCGCGGAAGTGGAGCGGATCGATTCGGCGCTCCGTGACGACGTGCTGGCGCAGGTTGGGCAGGTAGCGCTCCTCGAGGTACCGCATGATCGCGTCGCGGTAGGGCTCTGCCGCGGTGGTCCAGTCGGTGTCGCCACCGAGGTGCGGCACGGGCGACAGCACGTAGAACGCATCGCACCCCGGAGGGGCGAGCGACGGATCGGTCGCGGTCGGTCGGTGCAGATAGAGCGAGAAGTCCTTCGCGAGAACCTTGCGCTTGAAGATATCCTCGAGCAAGCCCTCGTAGCGGGGACCCATGAGGATCTCGTGATGTGCCACCTCGTCGTACGTCCGGTTGGTGCCGAAGTAGATCACGAAGAGCGACATCGAGTAGTCGAGGCCCTCCAGATACTTGTCGCTGTTCTTCTCCCGGAATTGCGCCGGCACCAAACGCATGTACGTGTCGGCGACGTCGCCGTTCGAAATCACGACATCCGCCTCGATCGACTCGTCGTCGAGCCGCACGCCGGTCGCACGCTTGGTGGCCGGGTCGACGAGGATCTCGCGCGCTGGCGTGGCGAGCCGCACCGTACCGCCAAGCTCCTCAAAGAGCTGCACCAGGGCGCGCACCACGGCGCCCATGCCGCCCATCGCGAACCACACCCCCCATTTCTGCTCCAGATGGTGGATGAGGGCGTAGATGCTCGTCGCGCGGAACGGATTGCCCCCCACGAGCAGCGGATGGAACGAGAAGACCTGGCGCAGCCGCGCGTCTTTCATGTACCGATTCACGAACGTGGCAACCGAACGATCCGAACGCAGGCGCACGAGGTCCGGGAGGATCTTCGCGAAGCTGCCCAGGGTCAGGAATGGCTTGTCGATCATCCCGAAGCCGGTCTGGAAAATGTCGGCCGTCTTTTCGCGGAACCTGGCGTAGCCCTCGAGGTCGTCGGGACTGAAGCGCGTCACCTCGCGTTCCACCTGCGCCTGCTCGCCAGTGTAGCGAAAGACCGAGCCATCCTCGAAGCGGATGTTGTAGAACGGCGACACCGGCACCAGCTGCACGTAGTCGGACAACTGCCGTCCGGCGAGCGTGAAGAGCTCCTCGATCAGCTGGGGCGCCGTGATGATCGTCGGGCCACCGTCGAAGGTGAAGCCATCCTGCTCGTAGACGTACGCGCGGCCACCCGGCTTGTCGCGCTGCTCGACGATGGTGACGTCATGTCCCATCACCTGCAGACGAATCGCTGCGGCGAGTCCGCCGAAGCCGGACCCGATGACTACGATGCGCATGGTGCGACCTCAGGCGAGCTTGACGCGCTCGAACGGTCCGGCGGGTTCACCCAGTTCGAATCGGATGGACGGCCCCTCACCGAGGGCGACCACATCCGCGATGACGGGCTCGGCGCGCCACACGTTCCAGAGGAGGCGCATGCGTTGCGGAGTGCTCATGCGTGCGCGTACCTGCAGGGTATCGTAGCCGATCGACTCGATGGCGCCAAGGATGCCCGAGTAGCCGACCGCGCACGCCGTGGCGCAGCGCTGCGAATCCGGAGCGAGGAGCGCGATGCCGGGCCGCGCCATCTCGTACAGCGCACGCGCGCGACCAACTTCGAACGCCATGAACGGACGCCAGCGCTCATCCTCGGAACTCACCCGGCCGCTCAGGATGTCGTCCGGCGTCAGGCCGAAGAGGGCCAGGTCGTCGTCGGGCAGGTAGCAGCGTCCCCGGATCGCGTCTTCACCCACGTCGCGCAGCACGTTCGTCAGCTGCATCGCAACGCCGAGAATCCGCGCATAGCGGAGCGCCCGCTCCCGCGTTTCGGTGCCGCCGGCCACGCCAAACACATGGGTGCACATCTCGCCCACGGTGCTCGCCACACCCTCGCAATAGCGGGCCAGCTCCCCCCACGTCGGGTAGCGCACGGGCGCCAGATCTCGAGCCACTCCGGCCACCAGTTCGCGTAGCACGTCGAGCGGCACGCTGTATCGTTGAATCGCCCACTGCAACTCGCGAAACACCGGGTCTGTCATCTGGTCGCCGCGGTGCGCCGCCTTGAGCGTGCGGTCGTACTCGGCCAGCTTCTTCTGCGTGCCTGTGGCGCGCTGCTCCACCGCCAGATCGACCATGTCGTCGGCGACACGGCAGAACGCGTACAGCGCATAGGCTGCCCGCCGCTTGGACGGAGGCAGGAAGCGCGATGCCAACGAGAACGTTCGGGCGTGACCGCGTACAATCCGCGCACAGTGCGCGGCGTCTGTTCGGGCCGTTGTTGAGCTCAGGAGAGCGGGCATTCAGTTGCGCGGGGGAAGTGCCACCGGTGATGCAGATTCGGTCACATCATCGCGGCGCAGACAAGCCGATTCGGAAGCAAATGATTGCCGGAAACGGATGTCAACTTCGCGTGACAAAACTTGGGACCTGCTTCCCCAATGCGCTAGCCCGTCAGGAGGTTCCCCTGCCTACGTCAGAGGGCCGTCCAATGGATGGCCGGCCCTCTCACAAGTGCGAACGGTGGGACTCGAACCCACATGCCTTTGGGGCACGGGATCCTAAGTCCCGCGCGTCTGCCAGTTCCGCCACGCTCGCGTTCGTGACGCCGAAGGCTCGTCACCGCGTCGGGCGGCGTCAACCCGGGTCAGCGCGACACCGGGTTGACCGACCAAGCCTACTCGCCGCCCACCTTGAGGTTCACGATCCGGGTCTGCTGCGTCGTCGTGCCGTCACCGTTCGGGAAGATGCCGAGTACCTGCAATCCGAGGTACTCGCCTTCCTTGAGCCCCTTGAGCACGCCCTGCAGGTCCGCGACCGTGTGAATCTGGCGCTTGCTCGGAAAGTTCATGCCGAAGATGATGTCGCCAGCGCCCAGGTTGCGCCACGCGGGGCCGCCCGGCGTGACCTTGCTGACGCGCACGCCGCGGCGTTCGGCGGGCAGGCTGTTGGCCTGCACGAAGTCGGCCGGGAGCGGCTCCACCATGATCCCCAACTTTTCCGCGGGCGTGCTCTCGACACTCTCGGCGTCCGGCGTGTCGCCACGCGCGGCGGACGCCACCTGCGGATCGCTCGGCGCCTCGGGGAGCTTGATCTTGTACGACTTGCGGGCGCCGTAGCGCATGACGTCCACGTCGATCACTTCGCCAGGCTCATGCGAGCGGACGATGCGCTGGAGGGTGCTCACCTTGTCCACGTCCTTGCCGTCGACGCGGATGATGATGTCGCCTTCCTCGATCCCTGCCTTCTTCGCGGGCGAGTCGTCGTTGGTGTAGGCGCCGACCTTCGCGCCGCGGATGTCCTTGAGTCCGGCCACCGCGGCATCGGCGGGGGCGACCTCATTGATGGCCACGCCGATGATGGCGCGGCGCACGCGGCCGTGCTTGACGATGTCGTCCATCACGTTCTTCGCGAGCGAGATCGGGATGGCAAAGCCGTAGCCGGAGTAGAAGCCGGTCTGGCTGGCGATCATCGAGTTGATGCCGATGACTTCGCCGCGCACGTTCACGAGCGGACCACCCGAGTTGCCCGGGTTGATGGCGGCGTCGGTCTGGATGAAGTCGGAGATCTGGTACTGGCTGCGCCCTGGAATCGGCCCGAGCTCGTTGCTGCTGCGCCCCTTGGCGCTGATGATGCCCGCGGTGACGGTGAAGTCGAGGCCTAGCGGGTTGCCGATGGCGAGCACCCACTCACCGATGCGCGCGCGCTCGTCCTCACCGAAGGGCACGGTGGGGAGGTCCTTGCCGTCGATCTTGATCACGGCCACGTCGGTGGTCGGATCGCGTCCGACCACGGTGCCCTTGAACGTGCGATGGTCGGTCAGCGCGACGGTCAGGCGGTCGGCGCCCTCGACCACGGGATTGTTGGTGAGGATGTAGCCGTCACCGGTGACGATGAACCCCGAGCCGCTCGACTCCTGCGGCTGCGTCTGGCCACGCTGCTGGAACTGCTCGAAGAAATCCTCGAGGCCTGGCGGCACCTGCTGCTGCCCACGCCGCTGGCCGCGCTGCGCCGTCTGCTTGCGCGGGTCGCGCTCGGCGCGGATCGCGACGACGGCGGGGGTGACGCGCTCGGCGATGGCGACGAACGCATTGGACTGCTCGGCGAGCCCCTTGGCCTCGGGGATTTCCTTCGGTCGCGAGCGCGTGGTGCCCTGCGCGTGTCCCCAGGGGACGAGATCGAGCGAGGACGCGAAGAAGACGCCGCCGACGAAGGCAGCAGTGACTCCGGCCACGAACTTCACGCGGGATGACGAGGACATGCCTGATGCTCCCTGGGTCGAATCTGTCGGGTGAAATGCGACTGCTTTCCAGTATACACATGAAACGCGGCGCCGGTTTCGACACCGGCGCCGCGCTCAATGGTTGCCGCCGGTTCTTTACGCTTTCTTGTCGTCCACGATCTCGTAGTCGGCCTCGACGACATCGTCCTTGCCCTCGGCCTTGGGCGCCGCGGATTCCGGCGGCGGCGCGCCGGTCGAACTGCTGCCTCCCGCACCACCTTGCTGGTCGTAGAAGGTCTTGCCGGCCGCCTGGAAGGCCTGGTTGAGCTCTTCCTGCGCCGAGCGGATCTCGGTCATGTCATCGCCGCGGCCAGCCTTGCGGGCACGCTCCACGGCGCCGTCCAAGCGCGACTTCACGTCTGCCGGCAGCTTGTCGGCCCACTCCTTCGAGTTCTTCTCCACCTCGTACGTCAGCGCATCGAGGCGGTTGCGCGTGTCGATATCCTCGCGCTTGCGCCCGTCGTCGGCCGCGTTGGCTTCCGCTTCCTTCACCATGCGATCGATCTCGGCGTCGGAAATGCCGCTCGACGACTCGATGCGGATCTTCTGCTCGCGCGCGGTCGCTTTGTCCTTCGCGGTGACGTGGAGAATGCCGTTGGCGTCGATGTCGAACGTGACCTCGATCTGCGGCATGCCGCGCGGTGCCGGCGGAATGCCCGTGAGCTGGAACTTGCCGATCGTCTTGTTGTGCACGGCCTGCGGGCGCTCGCCCTGCAGGACGTGGATCTCGACCTGCGTCTGGTTGTCGTCGGCGGTCGAGAACGTCTCCGTCTTCTTGGTCGGGATGGTCGTGTTGCGCGGGATGAGCGTCGTCATGACGCCGCCCATCGTCTCGATGCCGAGGGAGAGCGGGGTGACGTCGAGCAGGAGCACGTCCTTCTGCTCACCCGTCAGCACCGCGCCCTGGACGGCCGCGCCGATGGCCACGACTTCGTCCGGGTTCACGCCCTTGTTCGGCTCCTTGCCGAAGAACTCCCTGACCTTCTCCTGGATCTTCGGGATACGCGTCGAGCCTCCGACGAGCAGCACCTCGTCGATCTCCGACGGCTTGAGGCCCGCGTCCGCGAGCGCCTTCTTCATCGGCTCGAGGGTGCGCGTGATCAGGTCATCGACGAGCGACTCGAACTTGGCGCGCGTGAGCTGGTAGTTGAGGTGCTTCGGGCCCGACTGGTCGGCCGTGATGAAGGGCAGGTTGATGTCGGTGGTATTGGTCGACGAGAGCTCCATCTTGGCCTTCTCTCCGGCTTCCTTGAGGCGCTGGAGCGCCATCGCGTCCTTGGAGAGGTCGATGCCCTGGTCGCGCTTGAACTCGGCCACCAGCCAGTTGATGACGCGCTGGTCGAAGTCGTCGCCACCGAGGTGGGTGTCGCCGTTGGTGGACTTGACCTCGAACTGGCGCGAGCCGTCGACGTCGTAGAGCTCGAGCACGGAGATGTCGTACGTGCCGCCACCCAGGTCGAAGACGGCGACCTTCTCGTCCTTCTTCTTGTCGAGGCCGTAGGCGAGCGCGGCGGCCGTCGGCTCGTTGATGATGCGGAGCACATCGAGGCCGGCGATCTTGCCGGCGTCCTTGGTGGCCTGGCGCTGCGAGTCGTTGAAGTAGGCCGGCACCGTGATGACGGCCTTGCTGACGCCGTGGCCGAGGTAGTCCTCGGCCGTCTGCTTCATCTTCTGCAGGATCATCGCGGAGACTTCGGGCGGCGTGTACTTCTTGCCCTGGATCTCGACCGAGGCGAGGTCCTTGGCGCCGGCGGCGATGGTGTACGGCACGCGCTTCGCCTCCTCGGACACTTCACCGAGCTTGCGGCCCATGAAGCGCTTGATCGAGAAGACGGTGTTGTGCGGGTTCGTGACGGCCTGCCGCTTGGCGATCTGGCCGACGAGGCGTTCGCCGTCCTTGGTAAAACCGACCACGGACGGGGTCGTGCGACCGCCTTCCGCGTTCGGAATCACGACGGGGTCACCGCCTTCCATCACGGCCACGACCGAATTGGTCGTGCCGAGGTCAATGCCGATCACCTTGTCAGCCATCTGTGAAATCTCCGGGTAGTGGACCCGGCGGCCGTGGGCACGGGGCCGGGTGGCAGGAACGCGTCGAGGGACCAAAGTCCCGCGCTCGCTGGTACAGCATATGCAAGGCCGGGACCGCCGTTTCGCGCCTCTTTGGCGTAAGGTGTTGCGATGGAACGGGTTGGTGTGCGTCAATTTGACAGACGGGCCGGTCGGCCACGATCGCACTAGGTTTTCTCTGGCATGATTCCACTCGGCGACGAAAACGAGACCATGCGCGTGCCCGTCGTCACGATCGGCCTGATCGTGGCGACCGTACTGGTGTGGGTGTTCGTGCAGGGGGCGGGGCTCAACCCGATCACGCTCTCCGCCAGCGTGTGCGACTACGGCATGGTGCCGGGCGAGATCACGAAGAAGGTGGCCGTCGGCGTCGGCATCCCGATGGGCCACGGTCTCGCCTGCATCATCGATGACCAGGCGATCAACTGGTTCACGCCGCTGATCGCGATCTTCCTGCACGGCAGCTGGGGTCACCTGCTCGGCAACCTGCTCTTCCTGTGGGTGTTCGGCGGCAGCGTGGAAGACAGCATGGGACGCGGGCGCTACCTCGCGTTCTACCTCGTCTGCGGGCTCGTGGCCGCGGCGGCCCAGATCGCGTCGGGTCCGCGCTCGCCGGTACCGACCGTGGGTGCGAGTGGCGCGATCAGCGGCATCATGGGTGCGTACCTCGTGCTGTATCCGATGGTGCGCGTCAACATGCTGTTCGTGATCTTCATCGTGCCAGTGCGTGCGTGGCTCGTGCTGCTGTACTGGTTCTTCCTGCAGCTGGCGCAGGCCTTCGCGCAACTCGGACCGCTCCGCAACGAGGTGTCGGGCGGCGTGGCCGTGTGGGCGCACGTGGGTGGCTTCGTGGCCGGCGTGCTCCTCGTGCGGCTCTTCGAGGACCAGGTGCGCGTGGTGCGACGGACGACTGGCGTGCACGCGGTGGTGTCGCCGTAGTCGGGATTGCCTGACACGTCGCCTGCGAAGCTCCCGACAACGGGTCCAGCTCGCCAGCGTTCGACCGATTCTTGGATGACGATCGGACCGTCCCGCGTGACGGCTCTGTTACACGGCGAGTATCGGTCCGTGACCTGAGCCCGGGATTGTTACAACCGAACTTCAACCGGAGCGCGATCTGTGAGCAAGTCCATCCTCCGTACGCTGGCCTCGACGACCGGCGCGGTGATTCTTCTGGCGACGACGGCGGGTGCCGCGGTTGCCCAGGACCTGACGGGAGCCGGGGCCACGTTCCCCTACCCGATGTACTCGAAGTGGTTCAACGACTACGCGATCAGGACGAACGTCAAGATCAACTACCAGTCGATCGGGTCCGGTGGTGGTGTGCGTCAGATCAGTGAGCAGACGGTCGACTTCGGCGCCACCGATGGCCCGATGAGCGACGAGGAACTCGGCAAGGCCAAGGGTGGCAAGATCCTCCACATCCCGACCGTGATGGGTGCGGACGTGGTGGTCTACAACCTGCCCGAGACCAAGGAGACGCTCAAGCTCGACGGTGCGCTCATCGCCGACATCTTCCTCGGCAAGGTCACCAAGTGGAATGACCCGCGCATCGTCGCCGAGAACAAGGGCGTGGCGCTGCCGGCGACGGACATCGTGGTCGTGCACCGCTCCGACGGCAGCGGCACGACCTTCATCTGGACCGACTACCTCACCTCGGTGAGCAAGGACTGGGCGGCTGGTCCGGGCAAGGGCAAGGATGTGAAGTGGCCGGTCGGCATCGGCGGCAAGGGGAACGAGGGCGTGGCCGGGCAGGTGAAGCAGATTCCCGGCAGCATCGGATATGTCGAGCTGGTCTACGCGCGCCAGAACAAGCTCGCCTACGCGCACATCAAGAACTCGCACGGCAGTTACGTCGACGCCACGATCGAGAGCGTGACCGCGGCGGCCGCCGAGATCGCCAAGGGGTTGCCCAGGGACAGCGACTACCGCATCTCGATCGTGAACGCGCCCGGCAAGGACGCGTATCCGATCTCCTCGCTGACCTGGTTGCTCGTGTACGAGAACCAGACGAACGGCGACAAGGGGAAGAAGCTGGTCGACTTCCTCAAGTGGATGCTCGCCGACGGACAGAAGAGCGCGTCGAGCCTCGACTACGCGCCACTGCCCGGTGCGATCGTGAAGCAGCTGCAGGACCGCATCAAGCAGATCAAGGTCAGCTGATCGCGGCGTCGCGCCGCCCGCCACCTCTGGCGGGCGGACGCGTCGCGCGCCTCCGGCCGCTTCGCGCGGTCATTCATTCCAACCCATCCTTCGTCTCATGTTCAGTTCTCGTCATGTGCAGGTGCTGGCCCTCTTCGCGGCGGCCGCGACGGTCGCCCCGACGGCGCCGGTCCGCGCGCAGCAGGTCACCACGACCGGCGCCGAGAAGCCGGCCACGCCGGGCTTCGATTTTTCGGGGCTCGCCTTCGGGTCGCTGTCGTATCGCAGCGACTCGGCGACCAAGCTGGTGAACGGCGGCAAGGAACGTCCGCAGTTCAACCTCGATCGCGTCTACTTCACGTTCCGCATGCCCGCAGGAGAGGATGTCAGCTTCCGCGCGACGACGGACGTCTTCCAGCAATCGCCCTCGACCTACTACGCGGGCTGGGCGATCCGCATGAAGTACGCCTACGTGCAGTACAACTTCCTGCACGACATCGGCGGCAACAAGGGATTCAATGCGCAGGCGCGCATCGGCCTCCTGCACAACGTGGCCATCGATCACTACGAAACCTTCTGGCCGCGCTACCTCGAGCAGACGGATATCGAGCGCAACGGCTTCTTCTCGTCGTCGGACCTGGGGGCGGCCGTGACGGTGACGCTGCCCAACAAATGGGGCGAGGTCTACGCGTCGGTCATCAACGGCGCGGGGTACACCTCGGGTGAGACCGACCGGTTCAAGGACTACGGCATGCGCCTGTCGCTCACGCCCTTTGCCGGCATGGAAGGGAACGGGCTCATGAAGACCTTCACGATTTCGCCATGGGCGTCGAGTGGTGGCGCGGCCAGTTCGCACCAGAACGACGTCGCCTCGGTCACGAACAACGGCCCGGTGTCCGACCCGCTGACGAAGGATCGCTATGGCATTCTCGTCGGCAACAAGGATCACGCGCTGACCTTTGCCGTCAACTGGTCGCAGCGCAAGGACAGCTTCGAGAGCGGCGCGAACACGGTTGCGTCACCGTTGGTGAAGGCCGACACCTCGGGCACGGTCACGAGCGGGTTCATCGTGGCGCGCCCGACGGAGCTCTTCGATCGCGCGCACAAGTCGTCGTGGGGCGTACTCTTCCGCTACGACAACTTCGTCCCGAAGGACAATTCGACGGCGGGCACCAGCGGCTCCGCGCCGAGCCAGCAGCGCACGATTGCCGGCATCTTCTGGGAGCCGAACGCGCGCACAACGTTCACGCTCAACTATCAGGGCTTGGACTTCAGCAATTACCTCCCCGCCAACAAGCCGGCGGTTGCGAGCACGGTGTTTCTGCACTGGTACGTGACCTTCTAGGCATTCGCGGCTAGGATGAACGCACCCGGCAGGGAGCCGAGATTCGACTCCTTGCCGGGTGTGGTGTCACAACACCCAGACGGCCGACGATGGCCGCTTCAGCTCAAGGAACCACGGCATGACGGAACCGGCCATCGCGCCTGCGGAGAGCACCTCGGGTCGCGGCCCGGGCGGGGCAGGGCCTGCCTCGACGTCCCTCGGCGGGTCGTCGACGGCGGACCGGATCTACAACGGCGTCATCACGCTGTTTGCGCTCTGCGTGCCGCTGCTGTTGCTCGGCCTCTTCTTCGAGGTTGGCGCGGCCGGGTGGCCGGCGCTCAAGAAGTTCGGCGTCGGGTTCCTGTTTTCGAGCAACTGGGATCCGGTGCGCGAACAGTTCGGCGTCGCTCCCGCCATCGTCGGCACGCTCGCGACGTCGATCGTGGCGCTGATCATCGCGACACCGTTGGCGCTTGGCGTGGCGATCTACATCGCGGAATTCGCGCCGACCTGGTTGCGGACGCCGATCGCGTTTCTCGTGGACCTGCTGGCGGCGATTCCGAGCGTCGTCTACGGCCTCTGGGGGATCTTCGTCCTCGTGCCGATCATGCGCTCGACGGTGATGCCGTTCCTGCGTGACACCCTGCACCTGGGCGCGACGCCGTTCTTCGCGGGGCCGGCCTACGGGCCGAGCGTGCTGACGGCGGGGGTGATTCTCGCGATCATGGCCTTGCCGTACATCTCGTCGGTCTCGCGCGAGGTTCTCTTGGCGGTGCCGCGTACCCAGCGCGAGGCGGCGCTGGCGCTCGGCGCGACTCGCTGGGAGGCGATCCAGGGCGCGGTGCTGCCGTACGCTCGCACCGGCATCATCGGCGGCATCATACTCGGGCTCGGGCGTGCGCTCGGCGAGACGATGGCGGTGACGATGGTGATCGGCAACCGGCATGATCTCTCGGCGTCGCTCTTTGCGCCCGGATACTCGATCGCTTCGCTGATCGCGAACGAGTTCACCGAGGCGTCGGGCGACCTGCATCTGTCCGCCCTGATGGCGGCAGGTTTCGTGCTGTTCGTGATCACCCTGATCGTGAACGCGATCGCGCGCTGGCTCGTGTGGCAGATGGCCGGTGGGCAGAGGTCGGTGGCATGAGCGACCTCGCGATGCCGCCGGCTTCATCGGAGATTCCGCCGGTGCAGACGCTGCGCCCGACCACGCGCCAGCGCGCGACCGCTGCGCGCACGCTGGCCACGGTACGCCGCCGCCGGGCCGTGAATGTGGTGATGGTCGGGCTGCTCGTGCTGAGCGCGATCCTGACGACGCTGCCGTTGGTGCTGATCCTGGGCCACCTGCTCAAGTCGGGCTTCTCGTCGCTCAATTGGGCGTTCTTCACGCAGCTGCCCAAGCCCGTTGGCGAGACGGGTGGCGGCATGGCGAACGCGATTGTCGGCACGCTCATCCTGGTGGGGTTGGGAAGCCTGATCGGACTGCCGATCGGCGTGGGCGCCGGCCTCTACCTCGTCGAGCGCAGTGGCACGAAGTTGGCAACGACGGTGCGCTTTCTTGCCGATGTGCTGAATGGCCTGCCGTCGATCGTGCTCGCGATTTTCGCGTGGAACCTGCTCGTGCGCTCCGTCGGCCACTTCTCCGCCCTTGCCGGCGGCGTGGCGCTGGGCGCGATGATGGTCCCCATGGTGACGCGGACGACGGAGGAGATGGTGCGGCTGGTTCCGGCGGCCTTGCGCGAAGCGGCCCTCGCGCTCGGGTACTCGCGGGCTCGCACGTCGCTCACCATCGTGCTGCGCACGGCCACGGCGGGAATCGTGACGGGCGCGCTGGTCGCGATCGCGCGCGTGGCTGGCGAAACCGCCCCGTTGCTCTTCACGGCTTTCGGCAACCAGTTCGCTTCCACGGCGCTCGATCGACCGATCGCGGCGCTCCCCCTGCAGATCTACACTTACGCGGTGAGTCCGTATGATGACTGGCATGCCCAGGCCTGGGCTGGCGCCCTCGTCCTCATCGTCCTTGTCCTCGCCATCAGCCTCCTTGCCCGTGCCGCGACCAGGAGCCGGTTCGATGCCCGTGGCGGTGAGTGACGCATCGCGGCCGCCGGCCGCGCGGTCGGGACGCCCGGTGCTGTTGCGCGACCGCAGCGCGGCCGCGGAGCTGCCGTCGCGCATCCGGCTGCAGGTGAACGGACTGACCGCCAGCTTCGGTGGTCGCGCGGCCGTCAAGCGCGTCAGCCTCGCCCTGCGCGACCACCGTGTGACGGCAATCATCGGACCATCGGGGTGCGGAAAGTCCACGTTCCTGCGTTGCCTCAACCGCATGCACGAAACGATCGGCGGGGCGACCGTGGATGGCTCGATCACCCTCGACGGCGAGGACATCTACGCGGCGTCGGTGAACCCCACCGAGGTGCGCAAGAAGATCGGGATGGTGTTCCAGAGGCCGACGCCATTCCCCACGCTGACGATTCGCGACAACGTGGCCGCGGGGCTCAAGGTGGTGAAGGACGGCGGGGCGTCGCGTGGGGGCGCCGACCAGATCGTGGAGCGCGCGATGCGCCGCGCCGTCATCTGGGACGAACTGAAGGATCGGCTGAGTGCGAGCCCGATGGGACTCTCCGGCGGCCAGCAGCAACGGCTCTGCATCGCGCGTGCGCTGGCGACCGAACCGGAAGTGCTGCTGCTCGACGAACCGACGGCGTCGCTCGATCCGGTGAGCACGCTCAAGGTCGAGGAACTCGTGCACGAGCTGCGCCGCGACATGGCGGTGATCATCGTCACGCACAACATGCAGCAGGCGGCGCGGGTTTCGGACGAGACCGCGTTCTTCCTGCAGGGCGAGATGATCGAGATCACGCCGACGGAGCAGCTGTTCACGACCCCGACCGACCCGCGCACCGAGTCGTACATCACGGGACGGTTCGGATGACGGACGTCATGGCGCTGCCAGCGCCAGCCGTGGTGCCACTGGATCCGGGTACCGGGTGCATCGAGGCGCGCGCCTTCTCGTTCTGGTATGGCGAGAAGCAGGCGCTTTTCGAGATCGACCTGGAGTTGCCCAAGCGCGCCGTGACGGCCTTCATCGGGCCGTCGGGGTGCGGCAAGTCGACGTTCCTGCGCTCGATCAACCGCATGAACGAGACGATCCCGGGTACGCGCAAGACGGGCGACATCCTGCTGGACGCCGAAGACATTTACGACGCCCGCACGGACGTGGTCGGCCTGCGCCAGCGCGTGGGCATGGTGTTCCAGAAGTGGAACCCGTTCCCGAAGTCGATCTACGACAACGTGGCGTTCGGGCCGCGGATCAACGGGGAGCGGCACAAGGCCACGCTCGACGAGATCGTGGAACGCTCGTTGCGCCGCGCCGCGTTGTGGGACGAGGTCAAGGATCGGATGCGAGAGAGCGCCACGGGGCTGTCAGGGGGCCAACAGCAACGCCTCTGCATCGCGCGCACGTTGGCCAACGATCCCGAGGTCATCCTGCTCGACGAACCGTGCAGTGCCCTCGACCCGATCGCGACGCAGAAGATCGAGGAGCTGCTGGTCGAGCTCAAGCGCGAGCTGACCATCGTCATCGTCACGCACAACCTGCAGCAGGCGGCGCGCGTCTCGGATCGCACGGCGTTCTTCTTCCTCGGGCGCCTGATCGAGTACGCCCCCACGGAGCAACTGTTCACGAGTCCGCAGCAGGAGCGGACCGAAGCCTACGTCACCGGGAGGTTCGGATGAGTCCGGAAGTCGACAGCACCAGCACGGGCGTGGTCCCGGACGCCACGCCGGCGCCCACGACCGGTTTTCGCCACTTCCACGAGCAGCTCGACACGCTCAAGGAGCGCCTGCTCACGATGTCGCAGCGCGCCGAGGCGCTCGTCGAGTTGTCGGTGACCGCGCTCCTCCACGCCGACCAGGGCAAGGCGGAGGCGGTGATCGCGGGCGACCGCGAGATCGACGCCCTGGAAATCGAGGTCGAGTCGCTGGCCGTGACGCTGCTGGCCACGCAACAGCCGATGGCGCGCGACCTGCGCTTCCTCGTGGCGGCGATCAAGATCTCGAGCGACCTCGAACGCGTCGGCGACCACGCGGTCAACATCGCGCAGTCGGCGGTCGAGCTGGCGAAGTCGAAGGCGCGCATCACGCCCGACCCCGAGATTGCCGTGATGGCCGACAAGGCGCGAGTCATGCTGAGCCGCTCGCTCGACGCCTTCATCCGAGCCGACGGAGCGCTCGGCCGCGCCGTGTGTGCGATGGACGACGAAGTGGACGCCCTGCACGACTCGCTGTTCCGGATCGTGATCACGCACATGCTCGAGGATCCGACGACGATTTCGGCCGCCCTCGAATTGTTCCTCGTGAGTCGCAACCTCGAGCGGGTGGCGGACCTCGCGACGAACATCGGCGAGGATGCGGTCTACCTGGCGGAGGGGGTGCAGATCAAGCACCACCTCGAGGAGCGGGCCCTGGCGGGCCGGACGCCGGTCCTGATGCCGTCGTCGCGCCAAGGGTAGGCTGGAGGAGGCCAAACGGATGCCGTCACGAGCGGCGCCGGAGCCCGTGGATGCCGGGGATGCGGCGAGGCGGTAGCTTTCCGTCACGCGCGGGTCACCATCACGTCACGATGGTCACGAACCGGGCGCATCGGCCACCGCTGTGGCTGATCAGTCTCCTCCGACCGGCTCGCCCGTGCGCCTGATTCCACGCGACGAAGGATTCTTCGCCCTGTTCGGCGAGCTGGCTCGCCGCATGACGAACTCGACCAAGCTGCTGTCCGAAATGTTCGTGCAGCCGCATCGGCTCGACGACTTCGTCAGCCAGATCAAGGCGATCGAGCATGAAGCGGACGACCTGACGCGCGAGGTGATCGCGCGACTCGACAAGAGCTTCGTGACGCCGATGGACCGGGAGGACATCCACCTGCTCGCCTACCGGCTGGACAACGTGATCGACCTGGTGGACGGCACGGCGCGCCGGGCGAAGCTCTTCCACGTGACGGAGATCCGCGAGCCGGCGCACCGGTTGGCCGACGTGCTCAACCGCGCGGCGATCGTGATCGAACGCGCCGTGAGCGACATGACGAAGCGCCAGTCGGTGGTGGCGGCGGGCAACGAGGTCAAGAAGCTCGAGGAGGAGGGCGACGCGATCTACGGCGAGGCGATCGGTGACCTGTTCAAGCCGGGGGCGGATCCACTCGAGGTGATCAAGTGGAAGGAGCTCTACGACAAGATCGAGTCGGCGATCGACGAGACGGAGGACGTGTCGAACGTTCTCGAGAGCATCTCGCTCAAGAACAGCTGATCCCGTGGTCACGTACGTTCTCGCGATCGTCCTGATCGCGCTCTGCTTCGACTTCATCAACGGCTTCCACGACTCCGCGAACTCGATCGCGACGATCGTGGGCACGCGGGTCCTGTCGCCCTTCGCGGCCGTGTGCTGGGCGGCGTTCTTCAATTTTGCCGCGCTCTTCGTGGTGAAGACGGCAGTGGCCAAGGCGGTAGCGAGCGGCTTCGTGAACCCAGCCATCGTGACGCCCAACCTGATGGCGGGGGCGCTGCTGGGTGCGATCGCCTGGAACCTGATCACGTGGTGGTTCGGCATCCCGTCGAGCTCCTCGCACGCGCTCATCGGCGGCCTCGCCGGCGCCGGGATCGCGAAGGCGGGCACTGCCGCGCTCGCCACCGGAGCGGGGAGCAAGTGGACGCAGACCCTCGCGGCGATCGTCATCTCGCCGCTGCTGGGCGCGCTCTTCGGCTTCCTGCTGATGGTCATCGTGCTCAACCTCTGCCGCAGCATCACGCCGGCCAAGGTCGACAAGTGGTTCCGGCCGGGACAGCTCGCGTCGTCGGCGCTGCTTTCGCTGTCGCACGGCGGCAATGATGCGCAGAAGACGATGGGGATCATCGTCGGGCTGCTCGTATCGGTCTCGCCACAGTTCGCGAACGAAACGGGGTGGGCGCATTTCCTCTATGTGGCGGACGCGAAGACGATCCCGCTCTGGGTCGAAGTCTGCGCTTACACCTCGATTTCGCTGGGAACGCTGTTCGGCGGATGGCGCATCGTGCACACGATGGGCTCGCGCATCACGCGACTGCGTCCGGTGGGTGGCTTTTGCGCGGAGACGGGCGGCGCGCTCGTGATTCTCGGTGCATCGGCGCTTGGCGTGCCCGTGAGCACGACGCACACGATTACGGGGTCGATTGTGGGGGTCGGCGCCACCAGCCGGATGCGGGCGGTTCGCTGGGGCTTAGCGGGGAAAATCGTCTGGGCGTGGGTCCTGACGATCCCGGCCTCGGCGCTCATGGCGTCGCTCTTCTATCTGGCGATTCAGGCGGTCCATCCGCTGTAACCACAACGGTTTAGGTACTAGCGGCGAGGGCGAGCTGGCCGAGGTTCGGTCAGATCGCCTTTCATGTTTGTGAGGTGCCGTGTAACAGGACGGGCGTGGCAATGGACTGCCATTTGGCCCCGGCGTACACTACACATTCAAGAGGATGATGTGACGACGTCCGTGGACTCCACGGGCGTCGCGTCGTCTGTAGGCTCCCGGACGCCAACGTGACTACCGACAGCTACCCCACACCCGCCCTGTACCTGAACCGAGAGCTCTCGTGGCTCGAGTTCAATGCCCGGGTGCTGCACGAAGCCTTCGACGAGCGCACGCCGCTGCTCGAGCGGCTCAAGTTCCTCTCGATCTTCAGCACGAACCTGGACGAGTTCTTCATGGTCCGGGTGGCGGGGCTGCGTCGCCAAGTGGCGGCGGGGGTGCAGGTGTCGGGGCCTGACGGAATCTCGCCGCAGGAGGCCCTTGATCGCATTCACCTGCGGGTCGCCGAGCTTTCGGCGCGGCAGCGCGAATGCCTGCAGCAGATGATCCTGCCTCGGCTCGCGGAGCTCGGCGTGCGATTGGTCGAAATGACGGACCTGTCGCAGAGCGAGTGGTCGACGGTGGACCAGTTCTTCGAGTCGCAGGTCTTCCCGGTGCTGACGCCGCTGGCGGTGGATCCAGGGCACCCGTTCCCGTACATCTCGAATCTCTCGCTCAGTCTCGCCGTGCGGCTCCGCGACCCGGAGCGTGGCGTCGAGCAGTTTGCGCGCGTGAAGGTGCCCAAGAGCTTGCCGCGCTGGGTGAGCTTCGGGCGGCCGCATCACTTCGTGCCGCTCGAGGACGTGATTGGCGCGAACCTGGGAGCGCTCTTCCCCGGGATGGAGATCCTGGGCTGGCACGCGTTCCGTGTCACGCGCTACTCGGACCTGGACCTCGGCTCGATCGAGGAGAACGAGGACCTGCTCGCGACGATCGAGGAGCAAGTCTTCCGCCGGCGCTTCGGCGAGGTCGTGCGCCTCGAGGTGCAGGGCGGGATGCCGAGCGAGCTGCGCGTGCTGCTGGCCGACGAACTGCACGACATCGACGATCCCGTGGCGCCACTTTCGCCGCGTGACGTGCACGACGGCGGCAAGCTGCTCGAGCTGGGCGACCTGATGGCGCTGGCGTCGATCGACTTGCCGGAGTTGCACGACCAGCCGTTCACGCCGGTGACGCCGGTGGAGGTACGCGACGAGAACAGGTCGATCTTCGAGGTGATCCGCGAGCGCGACCTGCTGGTGCACCATCCGTTCGATTCGTTCCAGGGAACCGTGGAGCGCTTCCTCGAGGAGGCCGCGGCTGACCCGAACGTGTTGGCGATCAAGCTGACGCTCTATCGGACGAGCGGCGAGACGGCGATCGTGCGCGCCCTGACCGAAGCGGCACAGGCGGGCAAGCAGGTGGCGGTGCTCGTGGAGCTGCAGGCGCGCTTCGACGAGGCCAACAACATCACGTGGGCGCGGACGCTCGAGTCATACGGCGTGCACGTGACGTACGGGCTGCCCGGCCTCAAGACGCACTCGAAGATCGCGCTGGTGGTACGGCGCGAGCCCGAGGGGATCCGCCGCTACGTGCACATCGGCACCGGCAACTACAACAGCAAGACCGCGCGCTTCTATACCGACATCGGGCTGTTCAGCTGCTCGCCTTCACTGGGTGCGGACCTGACCGACCTGTTCAACCTGCTCACCGGCTACTCGCGGCAGCGCCTGTACCGCAAGCTGCTGGTGGCGCCGGCCAACATGCGCCTGCGCTTCATGGAGTTGATCGCGCGGGAGACGGAGAATGCGCGCGTGGGCAAGCCGGCCAAGATCGTCGCGAAGATGAACGCGCTGGTGGACACCGACATCATCGACGCGCTCTATCGCGCGGGGCAGGCGGGGGTCGAGATCGACCTGATCATCCGCGGCATCTGCTGCCTGCGCCCGGGGATTCCGGGGACGAGCGACCATGTCCGCGTGATCTCGGTGATTGGTCGCTTCCTCGAGCACTCGCGCATCTGGTACTTCCACAACGACGGTGCGGGCGAGTACTACATCGGCTCGGCGGACTGGATGCCGCGCAACCTCGACCGGCGCGTGGAAGTGATCGTGCCGGTTGAGGAACCGGGGCACCATGCGCGGCTCAAGCGCGTGCTCGACGTCTGCCTGGCCGACAACCGTCAGGCGTGGGAGCTGCGTCCGGACGGCTCGTACGTGCAGCGCACGCCGGCTGTAGGCGAGATGGAGCGCGGCACACACCTGGCGCTCTTGCGCGAGAGCTGGGGGATGGCGCGCGCGAGCGGGACGATGACGGCGATCAGCGAGTCGCCGATGGCACCGGCCAACGCGGCCAAGGCCAAACCGAAGAAGAAGCGGGCGCGGACGCCGCGGATGGGGTGACGTGGCGCGCGGGTGAGACCCGTGCGCGATATCGCAGCCTAGTCCCCGTCGCCCTCGTCGGTGCGCACCTCGACGGGCTTGCCGTCGGGACCGACCACTTCCACCGGCACACCAGCGACATCCGCGAGCAGCGCGGCCTTGCGTGCGGCGCCCCAGAGCTCGAGGCGCAGGATGGCGCGCGGCACCGGCGTGGGATGGACGCGAATGGCGCGCTGGATCCACCGCACCTTGACGTCGGCGACGCCACCGACGTGACCGCGATCGAGCCCATCGGCCAAGCGCAGGATGGCCGAGAGGCGGCGGATCTGTTTGCGCAGCTCAGGGGTGAGCCCGGCGAGGTTCTCGTGCGACTTCTTGGGCGCCGATCCGCGATGGTAGCGCGCGATGTTGGCGACGGCCACCTGTTCCGTCGGCGTCATGCCAAGCAGGTCGGCGTGCAGGATCAGGTGATACGAATGCTTGTGGTGCTTGTCGTAGTTGATGTGGTAGCCGATGTCGTGGAGAAGCGCGGCATCGGAGAGCACCTGACGGTCGCCGGGTTCGCAGTCGAGCCTGCTCCCCAGCGCATCGAAGAGCTGAAGCGCCAGGCGCTGGACCTGGCGCGCGTGCGGCGCCTCATAGCGACAGCGTTCGGCGAACTCGCGCACCGAGCGCTCGCGCGCCTCGCCCGGATCGGTGACGTGCGGGCTGACCTTGGCCGTCTCGAGCAGCAGCCCTTCGCGAATGCCATACGCGCTGCAGAAGAGCGCGCGACTCTCGAGGCGCGCCATGACCTCGGCGGCGACCGCGAGGCCCGCGACGATGATGTCCGCACGCGCGGGATTGAGCCCGGGCACCTGCGAGCGCTCGTCGGCGGTCATCTCCTGCAGCGTGTCGAGCAGGTGCTCCAAGTCCTCGCGCACGATGCGCGTGCCATGCACCGAGCGCGCCGTCTGCACGCCCTGCCGTGCGAGCAGCATGCCCGCGAGGTTGGTGAAGGTGCCGCCCGAGCCGATGACGCGTGCGCCGCGCCAGTCGCGCACGGGGAGAATGTCGCGGATGTCGTCGCGCACGAACTTGCGCAGCTTCTTGACGCGCTTGAACGTGGCGTCGGGGCGCAGGAACTTCTCGCTCAGGCGGATCGTGCCGAAGGGCACGCTGACGAGTCGCTCGAGCAAACCGTCGGCCGAGAGCGCGAGTTCGAGCGAGCCACCGCCGATGTCCATCACCACGGCGCGACCGGTGCCAAGGTCGAAGTGGGCGATGGCACTGACCCACGAGAGCCGCGCTTCTTCCTCGCCCTTGAGCAGCTTGACCTTGACGCCGATCGCCTTCTTGACGGCCTCGACGAACTCCTGCCCATTCTCGGCGTCGCGGACGGCGCTCGTGGCCACCGCCTCGACGCGCTTGACGCCCAGGTGCCGCGCGAGGGTGACCATGCGCGCGACGGCGTCGGTGGCGGCGATGATCGACGCGGGTTCGAGGCGTCCCGACTTGGCGAGTCCCGCGCCCAGGCGCGGCGCGGCCTTCATTTCATCGACGACGCGAATGGCCCCGGTGGGTCCGACATCCGCGACGATCTGGCGGATGGAGTTCGAGCCGATGTCGATGGCGGCGATGCGCTTCTCACCTTCGTCGCGATAGGGACGCGACGAGGTGTCCACCGCCGGCGAGCCGCGAACGATCGTGGCCATCACGAATTATGGCACACGCACGGACGAGCGCACAGGTCGGATGCCGATGCCATCCATCACGGAGCCCGCGCGCCGACCAGCGCGTCGAGCACGCCATCAACGCGGGCCACGAGCCCAGCAGGAAGCGGCTCGTAGTCGAGCGCCTCGGCGCTCGCGCGACCGGAATGCAGTGCCCAACGGATGAACGCGACGAGCTTCTTGCCCTTGGCGGGATCTCGCGGCGTGCGGTACAGAAGCAACCAGCTGAGGGTACTGATCGGGTAGGCGGCGGGATGCTCGCCATCGACGACGGATAGGCGGAAGTCGTCCGTGGGGCCGACGCGCCCGGCGACGTCCGCGATTGCGGCGCTGATCGCGGCGCGCGATGGCACGATGAATGCACCCGAGCGGTTGCGCAGCGCCGCGACGCTCAAGTTGTTCTGCCGGGCGTATGCGAGCTCGACGAAGCCGATGGCGTACGGCGTGAGCTTGAGCTGACCCGCGAGTCCTTCGTTGCCTTTCGCGCCGAGGCCGACGGGCCACTGCAGTTCCTTGTGGGTTCCAGGACCGGCCTTCCACTCGGGGCTGACCCTCGAGAGGTAGTCGCCGAGCACGTAGCCGCTGCCGCTCGGATCCGCCCGGAAGACCACCAACACCGCCTGATCCGGCAGTGCGAGTCCGGGATTGAGGGTCTGGATGCGGGCGTCGTTCCAGCGAGTGACCTTGCCGAGGAAGAGGTCGGCCACGAGCGGGCCATCGAGGCGGAGCGTGGCCGTGACGCCGGGGAGGTTGTAGACGATCGAGACGGCGCCAGCGACGAGGGGCACCTGCAGGACGTCGCCACCCTTGGCGCGCGCGAGCTCATCGGCCGTCGCGGGTGCTTCGGAGGCGCCGAAGTCCACGGTCTGTTCCATGAGCTGCCGGATGCCGCCGCCGGATCCGATGCTCTGGTAGTTGATCTTGACGCCGGTCTTGACCGCGTAGTCCGCGAACCAGCGCGAGTAGAGCGGATACGGGAAGGTGGCACCGGCGCCGGTGAGGTCGACGCCACTGTTGGCGGGACTTCCGTCGCCTCCGCCGCACGCGGCCAGGATGACGACGAGGACGGAGAGGACAACACGGTGACGGCGGGCGGTGCACACGCGCTCAAGATAGCGCGACGGTGCGCGCGTTAGGTCACGATTGCAGCGGGAACCAGCAGCTGATCGTCGTGCCCTCGCCGACGACGGATTGCGCCGAGACGCGACCGCCATGCGCTTCGACCAGGTGGCGCACGATGGCGAGGCCGAGTCCCGTGCCACCCTGTTCGCGCGAGCGTCCGGGATCGACGCGATAGAAGCGCTCGAAGATGCGCGGGAGATGTTCGGCCGGAATGCCGCTGCCCATGTCGCGCACCCCGACCACCACGCCGCCCGTCTCCGCCGTGGAGAACACGGTGATCTGGCCGGAGGCGGTGTGCCGGACGGCGTTGTCGGCGAGGTTGGAGAGGATCTGTCGCATGGCGGTAGCGTCGGCCCAGACGCGCGCAGCCGGGGGAGCAAGCGCGATGTCAAGCGTGACGCCTCGCCGGTCGGCAGCGGCCGAGGCCACGGCCGTGGCCTCGGGGGCGAGTGTCGCAAGATCCAGATCGACCGGATTGGGGATCCAGCCTCCCGACTCGATGCGCGAGAGGTCGAGCAGGTCGTCGACGATGCGCTGCATGCGCTGGGCGTGGGCGCGGATCGTCTCCGCGAACTGGCGGCGCACTTCCGGCGGTAGCTCGGGGTCGAGGAGTGTGTCCGCGAAGCCGCTGACGACGGTGAGCGGCGTCTTGAGTTCGTGCGAGACGTTGGCGACGAAGTCGCGGCGCACCGTTTCGAGCCGGCGCTGCGCGGTGAGGTCGAGGATGGCGAGGACAGCGCCGCCGGGGCTGAGTGGTCGCGCGGCAAGGGCGAGGGTGCGGTCGCCGATGGCGGTCTCGATGGTGTCGGTGGGCATCCCCGCGAGTGCTGACGCGAGCGCCTCGCGCAACGTGCGATCGCGCGGCAGCAGGTCGCTCTTGAAGGGCAGCGTGTCGCGGACGCCGAGCAGGCGGCGCGCGGTTTCGTTCATGCGCACGATGCTGCCGCGCAGGTCGAGCGCCACCACGCCCTCGTGCAGCGCTTCGAGCGTGGCGTCGACGAGGGCGTCTTCGGCGTCGTGCGCGGCGGCGCGGTCGGCGAGGGCCTCGGCGAGACGGTGGAGGGCGCTCGCGAGGTCGCCGACTTCACCGGGCGCCGTGAGGGCGGGCCGCCGCTCGAGGTCGCCGCCGGCGAGGGCGCGTGCCACGTCGCGCAACCCGACGATTGGTGTCGCGACGCTCTGCCCGAGGAGGAAAGCGAGGGTCGCTGCGAGCGCCACGGCGATGACGGCGGTGACCGCGAGGGCGCGGCGGACTTCTCCCACCGTGGCGAGCAACTGATCGAGCGGCTGATCGACGCGCACCGCGCCCTTGGCGGCGGGTACGGCTACATAGAGGCGAGCCCGCCCGTCAGCTTCATCACGGCGTTCGGCCGATCCGGGTGTGCCGCCGAGCGCGGCTGCAACTTCCGGGCGATTGGAGAGCGCTTCGCGATCGAGTCCAACGCCGACGCGTTGATCGGAGTCGGCGATGCGCACGCCATCACGACCGAGGAGCACGACGTGCGCGTCGAGGGAGCGGGCCGCGTCTGCGGCGAAGGTGCCGGCGTCGCGCGGGTCGACGTTCCATTCGACGGCCACGAGGGCCGCGGCGCGCTCCATGCGGTGCGTCGCATCCTCGCGGATGGCGCGCGTCTGGCGCGCATCGGCGGTGGCGAGGATGATGACGGCGAGGACGCCGACGGTCGCCACGGTCCCGGCGACGAAGCGAGTGGTGAGGCGCACGCGGTGAAGCTAGTGCACGCCGTCAGCGCGGGAGCGTGAGGTGCTCACCGTCATGGAGCGATCATGCGCCGAGGTTGCCCTGGGCTGAGTGGTGGCTCGGCACGCCGCTGGCTACGCCGTTCGCGACTGGACGGTCCCCCGAATGCGATAGCCGAAGCCGCGGACCGTCTCGATCAACTCACCGGCAGCGCCGAGCTTGGAGCGCAGGCGCTGGATGTGCATGTCGACGGTGCGCGTCTGGATGTCGGGCGCCGCCTCCCACACGGTCTCGAGCAGGTGGCCGCGCGCCTGCACGCGTCCACGCCGTTCCGCGAGCGTGACGAGGAGCTTGTACTCGGTGGGGGTGAGATCGACGTCGTTGCCATCCATCGTGACGCGATGCGCCGCGCGATCGATGCGGATGGGGCCGACGGCGAGGGCGTCGTTTCCCACGGGGGACGCGGTGACGCGCCGAAGGATCGCGCCGACGCGGAGCACGAGTTCCTGCGGCGAGAAGGGCTTCGTGAGGTAGTCGTCGGCGCCGAGCGAGAGGCCCCGGATGCGGTCGGCCTCTTCGCGGCGAGCCGTGAGCATGAGCACGGCGACGTCCTGCATGGAGGGGTCGACTCTCAGCTGCTCGAGCACCTCGTATCCGGACATGCCGGGCAGCATGAGATCGAGCACGATGAGACCGGGTCGCTCCTGGCGGGCGAGAGCGAGGGCGTCGGCGCCCGTCGACGCGGTCGAGACCCTGTAGCCGGCCTTCGCGAGGTGATAGGCGACGAGGGCGACGATGTCGGATTCATCGTCCACCACGAGCACGCGGTTGGACGTCTGGGTCGTCATGGCGAGCCTTCCAGGAGGCGTCGGAGGATCTTCGCGACGATCATTTCCACGGCCACCAGATTCTGTCCCCCGCGCGGCACGATCACGTCCGCGTAGCGCTTGCTCGGTTCGACGAACTGGAGGTGCATGGGCTGAACGGTCGTGAAGTACTGGTCGAGCACGTCGTCGAGCTTCCGGCCACGTTCCGCGATGTCGCGGCGAATGCGGCGGGCGAGCCGCACATCCGCATCGGCATCGACGAACACCTTCACGTCGAGCAGCTGCCGGAGCCGTTCCTCGGCGAAGAGGAGGATGCCGTCCACGACGACGACGGCGGCCGGTTCGACGTGCCGGGTGAGAGTAGAGCGAAGGTGCGCCTTGAAGTCGTAGACGGGTGCCTCGACCGCTTGGCCGTTCGCCAATCGCGCCAGATTCTCCGTGAGCAGGTCGAGGTCGAACGCATCCGGGTGGTCGAAGTTGCGCCCTGTGCGATCGTCCATCGGCATGGCGTGGAGATCCCGGTAGTACGCATCCATCTCGATGAACGCGACCTCGCTCGTACCCAGCGCCGCCGCCACGTTGCGCGCGACGGTGGACTTGCCGGAGCCGGTGCCACCGGCGATGCCAATCAGGAGCGGCTGTCGGGCGACATGCGAAGGCGCGTTCACGACGGAAGGAAGGATGCGGGGTTTGTAACGAGAAGCGAAGAGCACACCTGTAAAGGTTCGGTACCGGCTCAGGTGGCGCAACCGTCCATGGTGCTCACGCTGGGTGCTAACTCCTCACCCCGCAACGAGCTGGCCGGGGTCCCCCCCTGCATGGGTGGCGCATAGATTTCCCGGATGGACAACGCAACTGGCCCGAGAATCAGGGTGTACGTGAACAACGCACCCGTCGACGTGCCGGTGGGGGCGACGGCCGCCGAGGCCGTGGGGGTGTGGGACGGGGCGGTGGCCGCACAGGTGCGCGCCGGTGAGCGCGCCATCGCGGACAGCCGCGGGATCGTGACAGCGTCGGACGGCGCGACGTTCGCGGGCGCCATCTACCGGATCCTGCGCGCCGGAGCCCGCGAGGACACGGCGTGAACGCGCGACCCGAGCACGCTGCACCGCCCACGATCGATCGCGAGCTCCTGCGGCGGCTCCCGAAGGCCGAGCTGCACTGTCATCTCGATGGCTCGGTGCGCGCCGCAACGCTGATCGAGCTCGGACAGGAGTATGGCGTGGCAATGCCGCGCGCGAGCGCCGAGGCGCTCGCCGCCTACATGCACGTGCTCGACGCCCGCCATCTCGACGACTACCTCGAACGATTCGAGGTCACCCTCGGGGTGATGCAGACGGAGTCGGCGCTCGAGCGGATCGCGTACGAACTGGCCATCGACGCTGCGGCGGACGGGGTCCGCTATCTCGAGGTGCGCTACTGCCCCGTGCTCAACCAGCGCGGCGGACTCGAACCTGGCGCGACGGTCGAGGCGCCGCTTCGTGGTCTGGCACGCGCCGAACGTGAAACGGGGATCGTCGCGCGTTCGATCATCACCGCGCTGCGTACGCAAGACCCGAAGGTCTCGCTCGAACTCGCGAGGCTGGCGGTGGCGTATCGCGGGCGCGGCGTGATCGGATTCGACCTGGCCGGGTCGGAGGCGGGGTTCCCGGCTTCAGAGCACGCGGCGGCGTTCCTGCATGCGCGCGAACACGACGTGGCCTGCACCTGCCATGCGGGCGAGGGCGACGGCCCGGACTCGATCCGCAACGCGGTGCATCGGTGCGGCGCGCACCGGGTGGGCCACGCGACGCGCTTGATCGAGGACGCATCGCTCGTGGACTACGTGGGCAACCACCGCATTCCGCTCGAGCTCTGCCTGACGAGCAACGTGCAGACGCGTGTGTCGCCGACGTATGCGGAGCACCCGATGCGCCGCTACTACGACCTCGGGCTCAACGTGGTGCTCAACACGGATAACCGACTGATGAGCGCCGTGACGCTGACCGACGAGTACGCCGCGGCCAACGTGCACCTGGGCTTCTCGCTCGACGAGCTGTGCGACGTGGCGATGAACGGCTTCCAGAGCGCGTTCCTGCCGTGGGCGGAGCGGAAGGCGCTCGTGGCACGCGTGAGCGCGGAGATTGACGCGTTGCGCGCCTTCGCGACGTGAAGCGTTCGATGAGCGGTCGATGAACCGGAGCCACGGGGCGTTCGGCGCCGAGGCCGCCCGCACGAGTGCGGCGGCCGTGCGCGCGCGCATCGGCGATGCGTCCCCCGTGTGCGCGATCATCCTGGGCTCCGGTTTGGGCGGCCTCGCGGCGAAGATTGCCGGCGCGGTGCGGGTGCCGTACGCGGAGATTCCCGGCTTCCCGAGCGTGACGGTCGCGGGACACGACGGCGCGCTGATCGCGGGCGCACTGTCAGAGCGGCGCGTGCTCTGCCTCGCGGGGCGCTTCCACATGTACGAGGGACACGACGCGGCCGTGGCGGGCTTTCCCGTGCGCGTCCTGCACGCGCTTGGCGCACCCGTGCTCTTCGTGTCGAACGCGGCGGGTGGCGTGCGCCGCACGTTCAACTCCGGCGACCTGATGGTGATCGCGGATCACATCAACCTCATGTTCCGCAATCCGCTCGTCGGGCGCGTGGAGCCGGGAGACGAGCGATTCCCGGACATGTCGGCGCCGTATGATCCGGCGTTGCGCGCGCTGCTGCACGACGTTGCGCGCAGCGCGGGGATTCCGCTCACGGACGGCGTCTACGCGGGTTCGCTCGGCCCTGCGTACGAGACGCCGGCCGAGGTGCGCATGCTCGAGCGGTTGGGCGTTGACGCGACCGGGATGAGCACGGTGCCCGAGGTGGTGGTGGCGCGGGCCATCGGCATGCGCGTGGCCGGCGTGACGCTGATCAGCAACCAGGCGGCGGGCCTCTCACCGGTGCCGCTCAGTCACGCCGACGTGGTCGAGGCGGGACGCGCCGCAGCTGCGGCCTTCGAGGCGCTGGTCGAGGGGTTCGTCGCGCGGCTGTAGCGCGCGATCGTCAAGTCGCCGACGCCGCAGAGCCGGAGAGCCACGCACGCGCCTCGGCTTCCGAATGGAAGACGTCGACATCGAGCGGAATGCGCTGCGCCCCGACCGAGAGTGCGCGCATCATGCCGTATGACGCGAGCGAGGCGGTGACGATGGCCCAGCGGCGGTGCTGCAGTTGGTCCGCGCGCAGCGTGAGGAAGACGAGAAGGGCCGCAAGGTCAGGCGGCGTGATGGGGGCCGCGATCTGCGTATGGTCGGAGAGGATGCCGTCCTGCGGCAGCGCGCCCGGGCAGGCGATCACGGCGTCGACCGTCGCCTGCATGTCCGCAAGGTCGAGGGCGCCCGAGATCTTCGCGTGTACCACGTGTGCATCCGGCTCGTACGTGACCACGAAGTCCATGGAACTAACGTGCGGGCGCCACGGCCAGCGTCAAGGTGGCGAAGTCACTCTCCCACTCGAGGTTCTTCCGCGAGGCGCGGCGCAGGTTGGTCGCGGCGATGAGGTAGCGTCCCTCGCGTGCGAGCCGCAGGGTGGCGCGGCCCGTGGCATCGGTCGTGACCACGGTGATCGTCGTGTCGCCCTCACGGCGCAGCGTGACGGGCTGGGCGGCGACGGCGTTGCCACCACGCGAAACCCGGACGTCGAGCGCCTGACCCGGGGCGAGCGCGGTCGGATCGGCGAGGGGCTGCAGTTCGAAGCCGAGGCCGAGTGGCACTGTCCATCCGGCGTCCGGCGAATTGCCGACCCGCACGAAGGTGGCGGCGTGCTTCACGTATTCCTCGCGCCATTTCTTCGGCGCAGGCATGGCGTCCCACGCGGCACGGACCTCGCGCGTCGCACCGATCTCGTCGAGGTAGACGCCGATCAGCTCGGGCTCGAGCGTGAGCACCTTCGGTGCGAGCTCGACGGCAAGGGCGGCGACGCCCGCGGTCGCGGGGGTCCAGCGGTAGAGGGTCGCGTTGTCGCTCTGCGAACGGTTGCCGAGCGGACGGGTGGCGCCCGCGAGGCGCACGTCGGCGCGGAGAATGCGTCCGGCATTGATGGCGAAGTCATCGGCGGCGAAGAGCACGCCGCTCGTGAGATGCAGCGTGACCCTTTGCCCCACCGGAACGCGAAGTGAGGACGGCAACAGCCAGGTGTCATGCGCGTCCACGTGCGACGCCGTGAGCGCGACGGCCGCGACAGCTGCCACGAGCGCGAACCGGTAGCGGCGCGGACGCACGATGCCCGCGGGCGTGGGTCGCTCGTGCCCAGGCGAGCGTCGCATCGTCATGGCGCGCCCGTCGTGGCCGGCACGTCCGCCGGCGCACCCATGCGGACGAGCGGACGGCTTGCCCATGGAATCGCGAAGAGGACGAGGGCCGTGGCGATGCCGAAGAAGATGAGCATCGTGCGACGCTTCGCGGCCGGGTCGGTGGCGCGGCGCGCGCGTGCGGCGCCGATGTGCGCGAACACGAGCGCGATGAGCATGAAGGTCGCATGCTCGAGCGTGAAGAAGCGCAGGGACGGATCCTTCATGGCCGCACCCATGTTGCCGCGGGCCACCGCCACGACCGGCGAGATGAACCAGAGCACGAGGCCGAGCACGAGCTGCAGCGACATCGCGTGCGGGAAGAACTTGCGCGGTGTCTCGTCGGCGGAGGTCCATGGTTCGGAACCGCCGGTGGCGCCACGCACGAGGGCGAGCAGGGCGAGCGCCACGACGATCCAGCGCGTGAGCGAGTGCAGCGTGAGAACCAGACCGTACATGTGTCGGCAACCGAGCGAGGGGAGCAGTGCGAAGACTGCCGGATGTTAGCCATCGCCCGCGCGGCGCGCACCCGCCCGCGCGCGTGTTAACGCACGAGGCGCAACCGCTGGTTGACCGGGTAGAGCCACTCGATGCCGCGTGCGGTCACGATGGCGTCGTCCTCGAGCGGAATGCGCAGCTTCTTGCCGCCCCACTCCGCCACCGGCACCCACGCGAACAGTTCGATGGAGAAGAGGTTGCTGGGCCGGATCTCGAAGGTTTGTCGCTTCGGGTTGAAGAACGCGATCGACGGACCGAGGCCGTGGCCCCAGTCGCCGACGGAGTGACAGCCGATGAAGAACTCGGTGACGTTGTCGCTCGCGATCCTGTTGAACGCGGCCGCCTTGCGGAAGCCACCCTTGCCGATGGCGTCTTCGGTGGCCTTGAGCATAACCTGCGCCGTGGTACCGGCCTTGATGGTGCGCTGGATGATGCCGCGCACCTTGAGCGCTTCATCGAAGGCGTGCTGGAGCCACGCGGGCGCCGCGGTCTCGCTCTCCTTAAGGATGTAGGCGATGCGCTTCTGGTCGGTCCACATGCCGAGGTAGCCGACGCCGTAGTCGATCATGACGATGTCGCCGCGCTGGATGACGCGATCTGTGGATGTCGCCTCGATACCGGTCGGTCCGGTGATGTAGACGCTCGGCACCTCGAACGACGAGCCGAGCCGGCGCTGCTGCATCTGCTCCTCGAGCCACCAGGCGACGTCGGCGAGGGTGGTCTTGCCGGGGGTGATGACCTCGTTGGACAGCGCACGCTCGAGCAGCTGGCGCCCCATCTCGCCGGCTTCGCCAAAGGCGACGATCTCGGACGCGACGCGGCGCGAGGTGAAGTCGGAGATGAGCTTCTCCGCGCTCACGATGCGCGTCGTGTACTCGGGGCCAAGCGTCTTCGTGATGTGCTGGTAGAGCGAATGCGAGAGGCCGTCCGCGCGCCCGATCTCCTCGGCGAAGTCGAGGGCGATCTTCTTCGGGTTGCGCGCCTTGACGAAGGTGGCGAGGTCCGGGGCGCCGTCGGCGATGTCGTAGGCGCCGCAGGCCTCGCGGTGGTGATCCTCGATCCCGAGCGCGGCGCGCTCGATGCGGTCGCCGCCCCGGTCTGTGAAGACGTAGTAGCCGATGTCGCCCACGTAGCCGCGGCCGAGCAATTCCCACTGCGGCTCGTAGTTGCCCTCGCGCATGGCGACGATCCACATGTCGACGCCGTTCTCGCGCATGGCCTCGGGGAGGATGCGGTCGAACTTCTCGCGGCGGATCTGGCAGAGTCGGTCCCAGCGAACGCGGGCTTCGTTGGATTGCGCGTGGAGCTGGCTCGCGCAGGCCGTGACAAGGACCACAGCACAGTTGAGCGCGACCAGGAGCTGCTTTGACAGGTTCACGACGGCCTCACGGTGTGGGAAGCGCGAACGCGACGTACACGCCGCCTGATGGCGCGTCGTTCTTGCCGCCACCGCAGGCGATGACGAGGTACTCCTTGCCATCCACCATGTAGAGCGACGGCGTGGCAGCGCCGGCAAAGGGAAGCGTCGCTTCCCAGAGGAGCTTGCCATTCCGCTTGTCATAGGCGTGGAGCTTGTTGTCCCAGCTCGTGGCGGCGATGAAGAGGATGCCGCTCGTGGTGACGACCGGGCCGCCGTAGTTGTCGGTGCCGGTGTTCTTGATGCCCTTGGCCGCGAGCTGCGGGTACTCGCCAAACGGAATGCGCCACTTGAACTGCCCCGTGTTGAGGTCCACCGCGGTGAGCGTCCCCCACGGCGGCGAGATGGCGGGATAGAAGCCCGAGTCCTGGAAGATCGTGTAGCCGTCGTTCCGGTACTTCATCCAGTACGGATTGCTGCCCGGCTTGTCGTTGGCGTCCTTGCCCGTGATGAGGAAGTTCACGAGGTCGGTGATGGCGCCGCCCTCGAGCGCGCCACCGAAGGCGGGCATGCGGCCGTATCCGTTGCGGATGACGGCGGCCAAGTCCGTCGCGCTACGCCGCTCGCCGATGCCGACGAGCGAGGGGATCTGTCCGGGCGTGCCCTTCAAGTCCGCGCGATGGCAGCTCGCGCAGTTGTTCTTGTAGAGCGACTTGTCGTCACGCGGGATCATCTTGAGCAGCCAGGCCATCTCGTTCACGTTCACGTAGAGCAAGCCGGTTTCGGGATCGAACGCGGGGCCGCCCCACTCCGCGCCGCCGTCATAGCCAGGGAAGACGATCGTGCCCGCTTCCGATGGTGGATTGAAGATTCCGCGGTTGGGATACTGGTTGAAGGTCTTGAGCGCTTCGGCGTGCGCCTTCGCGGTGCGCGTCGTGAGGTCGCGCGCGGTGAGCGTCTGGCGCACGAGCGGTGGCGGCAGCACGGGCAACCGCTGCGTCGTCGCCGCGTGCTCGCCGTCCAGCTTCGAGGCCGGCACCTTGAACTCGCGCACCGGGAAGAGCGATTCACCCGTGAGGCGATCGAGCAGCCAGATGTGGCCCGTCTTGGTGGTCTGTGCAATCGCATCCACCGGCTTGCCGTTGCGCGAGACCGTCACGAGCGTGGGCGCGGCAGGGAAGTCCAGGTCCCAGAGGTCGTGCTTGACGCCCTGCCAGTGCCAGACGCGCTTGCCCGTGCGCGCATCGAGGGCAAGCAGCGTGTTGGCGAAGAGGTTGTCGCCGACGCGATTGCTGCCGTAGAAGTCGAATGCCGCCGACCCGGTCGCGGCGAAGAGCAGCGCGTTCTTGCGATCGATCGTGACGCCCGACCACGCGTTGGCGCCGCCGTTGATCTTCCACGAGTCGGGGCTCCACGTCTCGTAGCCGAACTCGCCGGGGTGCGGCAGCGTGTGGAAGATCCAGCGGAGCGCACCCGTGTGGATGTCGTACGCGCGCAGGTCACCCGGCGCGGACGGCAGGCTCTCGCTCATGTTCGTGCCGATGATGTACAGGTCCTCGAACACGACGCCCGGCGAGCTGGCGCCGACGCCGAGTGTCTCGGGCGGGCGGCCGAGGCCTTGGCGCAGGTCGATCTTGCCCGAGTCGCCGAAGGTGAGCACCGGCTTGCCCGTGCGGCGATTGACTGCCCAAAGCCAGTTGCGGTAGACGATGAAGAGCTGGTCGCCGAAGACGGTGACGCCGCGCTGGCGGAAGCGGCGCGTCGGTGCGACGCCGCCACTGGGGTCGAAGCTCCAGAGTTCCTTGCCCGTGGCCGCGTCGAGCGCGAAGACGCGCACCTTGGGGCTCGTGGCGTAGAGCATGCCATCGATGACGATCGGGTTGGCTTGCATCTCCGAGCCGGGGAAGGCATCGCGCGTGTCGTACGTCCACGCGACCTGCAGCCGCTTCACGTTCTCCGGCGTGATCTGCGCGAGTGTGGAGTGACGGTTGGCATCGGGACCGCCGCCGTTGTACGGCCAGTCGGCGGTGCGGGTTTGGGCCGCGAGCACGCAAGGCGAAACGGTGACGCTCACAGCGAGGACCGCCGAGCGCAGGAGATGACGGTGCATGGGCCTGGTGCGTTGGGGGGACACGCGATGATTCACGCGCGCGGACGCTCGTCCGTGACGCGATTGAGCTTGCCGCCCTCGGAGCGCGGCGCGCCGCCCGGGGGGAGCAGGGTGACACGCATGGAGACGCCGATGGTGTCGTGCAGGAGTTTCGTGATGCGCCCGCGCAGCGCCCGCAGCTGGTGGTCGGCCTCGACGATTTCCTCGGAAAGCGTCTCGCGCACGATCTCGCGCGCGAACGGCCCCGCCAGTTCGGCCTGCACCTCGAGCGCGTCGAGGTTCTTCTCGCGGGTCACGACCAGGCGGTAGTGCGGCGCCAGCTCCTCGACCCTCGCGAGCACGCTCTCGACCTGGCTCGGATAGACGTTGACGCCGCGGATGATGAGCATGTCGTCGGTGCGCCCCTTGATGAGCGCCATCTTGACGAGCGTGCGGCCGCAGGCGCACGTGCCGCGCGTGAGCGAGGTGATGTCGCCCGTCCAGTAGCGGAGGAGCGGCAGCGCCTCCTTGGTGAGCGTCGTGATGACGAGCACGCCCTCGCCGCCATCGGGCACGGGCTCGCCGGTCTCGGGGTGGAGGATCTCGGGGTAGAAGTGATCTTCCATGACGTGCGAGCCGTCGCGCGCCTCGACGCACTCGTTGCTCACGCCGGGGCCGATGATCTCCGACAAGCCGTAGATGTTGGTGCAGCGCACCCCGAGCCCGCGGTCGATCTGCACGCGCATGCCGTCGGTCCACGGCTCCGCGCCGTGCAGCGCGTAGCGCAACGAGAGCGCGTCGGGCGCGATGCCGCGCTTCTCGCACTCGGCCACGAGCGTCAGCGCGTAGCTCGGCGTGCAGGTGATGACGTCGGGCTTCAAGTCCTGGATGAGGAGCAGCTGTCGCTCGGTCATGCCGCCGGACACCGGAACGACGGTCATGCCGAGGCGCTCGCCACCGTAGTGGATGCCGAGCCCGCCGGTGAAGAGGCCGTAGCCGTACGCGTTGTGCAGCATCATGCCCGGTTCTGCGCCGGCCATCGCGAGCGAGCGCGCGCAGACGCGGGCGAAGAGATCGGTGTCCGCGGTGGTGTACGCGACGACCGTGGGGCGTCCCGTCGTGCCGGACGACGCATGCACGCGGATGCAGTCGCGGCGCGGCACGGCGAGCATGCCGAAGGGATAGGTGTCGCGCAGGTCGGTCTTGCGGGTGAGCGGCAACCGGGTGAGATCGCCCAAGCCGCGGATGTCGCCCGCCTTCACGTGCGACGCCGCGAGGCGCTCACGGTAGAGCGGCACGCGCTCGGCCACGCGCGCGACCAGAGCGCGCAAGCGTTCGCCCTGCACGGCGCGCCGCGCCTCGACGTCCATGCACTCGAGCTCGGGCTCGAAGATCATCGCGTGCCGCGCTCGCTCACGCGGATGACGAGCTTGAGCCCCGACCAGACGTCACTCACGGCGCAGACCTTCACGTCCACGAAGCCCATCGGCAGCGCGACGGCGCGGATCACGTCTTCGGTGATGGAGGTGGGCACCTTGGCGGATTTCTTGGGCCACGAGACCCAGACGAAGCCGGTGTCGGTGAGCGAGGTGCGGAGCGCGGTGAGCTGCTTGAGGAGATCGGCGCGCTCCGTGACGAAGAGGTGCACCGCCGCCGGCGTCGCGGCGCGCGCCGTGATGACGAGCCCGTCGGGTGCGGGCGCGATCCACTGCGCGTATTCCGGCGGCGCACCGCGCAGAAGGAGGCGCATGCCGGGTGCGAGGCCCAGCTTCTTCGCGAGGGGAGTTCCCGAGTATCCGGCGGTGGGCATGCGACGGGAAGAACGTCGCGGCAGGACCGCACGCTGTCCAGAGCGGAACGCGCGCGCTACGGCCAGTGCTTGGTGACCCGCGCCGTGACCACCGAATCGAGCTTGGGGAAGGCGAAGAGCAGGTACGGATTGCCCTCGCGCGCGATCTTGCCTTGCTCCGGGCCATTGCCGCGCGGCGCGCCCTCACCGTAGCCGTTGTAGAGCGAGTCGACGACGGTCATGCCATTGATCACCGCTCCGACGGGAGCGAACCCGGTGGCATCAAGGCGCGTGTTGTCGACGAAGTTGAGAAAGAGCTGCGTCGTCCGCGAATTCGGACCGCCCATGGCAAAGGTCACGGCACCGCGCACGTTGCTCGCCTTCACCGGATCGTCCTGGATACGCCGTGTGCGCCACGCGCTGTTGACGGCGGAGTCGCCGTGCAGGCCGAACTGCGCCATGAAGCCCTTGACGACGCGGAAGAAGCGCACGCCGTCGTAGTAGCGCGCATGCACGAGATAGTGCACGCGGTCCACGCCGTTGGGCGCCCACGACCGGCGCATCATGACGTCGAACGGACCACGCGACGTCACGAACGAGACGACGAACGAGTCGGGCGCGGCCTTGGCCAGCTCGTCGGCCACGGGCGCCTTGAGTCCGGCGAGTGGCGCACGCCGGCAGGCGCCGAGTGCCGCGACGAGCGCGACCATCATCACGCACCGCGCTCGGAGGGAGCTGATCGGCATGGGGACTACGTCTTCTTCTTTCTGGGCGGGTCGGGCTTCACGACGGGTCGCACAGGGACGAAGATGGCAGCGGTCTCGATCGAGTCGAGTTCGGGGAAGAGTTCCTTGAGGTACAGGTTGCCCTCCGACTTGATCTTGCCCTGATCCGGGCCGACACCCTGCGGCGCACCCTCACCGTAGCCGGCGTAGAGCTTCTCGACCGCGGGCATGCCGCGCACCACCTCGCCGAAGGGCGCGAACCCCATCTCGTCGAGCTGCGCATTGTCGGCCAGATTGATGAAGAGCTGCGTCGTGCGAGTGTTGGGGCCGGCGGTCGCGAAGACGATCGTGCCTGTGGTGTTCTTGGCCTTCACGGGATCGTCGGTCAACGTGAGCTTCTCGAACGCGGCGTCGACTTCGGTATTGCCCGAGAGTCCGAACTGTGCGACGAAGCCCGGCAGGACGCGGAAGAAGCGCGCGCCGGTGAAGAAACCGTTCGACACCAGGTAGTGGAAGCGATCCGCGCCGATGGGCGCCCACGCGCGATGCACCAGCACTTCGAACTCGCCTTCGCTGGTCTGGATCAGCACGCGGAAGGTGTCGGGGGCCGCCGCCGCGAGCTTCTGCGGATCCGGCGCGGTGAGCGCAGGTGAGGCCGGGGTCTTGGGGCCTTCGGCTTCCTTCGAATGGTCGCCGCCACTGCAGGCAGCGAGCGCGACGAGCACGGCGAGGTGAAAGGTTCTCATGGCCGGAAAAGTACACGTGCGGACTCCGTCGTCGACTGGGGGCGGCCCAGGAGATGGCTGCTTGCCGCCCCCCGCGTCGGCGCACATGTTTTCCCGCAGTTCGTGCTCCCACCCGGTCCCGCGCCCGTTCCCGTCATGGCCTCCCTTGCCGCCACGCCCGATTCGACGGCCGACGCCCTCCTGCGCGTCGCCGCCATTGCGCTGGTGGTGCACGCCGTCGCCCATCTCCTGTCTGCGGTTGCATTTGCCACGTTCCTGATCGAGCCCTACCCGGCGTGGATCAACACGCCGACGAACCTCAAGATCATGGCGTTCGGCCTCAGGTGGGGGGGGCAGGGCACGGTGGTGCTGGGCGCCGTCGCCGCCTTCGCCTTCTGTGCGTCCAAGTTCGGCCTCCGCCACACGTTTGTCGCCTTCGTCGTGAGCTTCGCGCTCTCGCTGGGTGCGGAGTTGGTGGGCACCGATTCGGGCTATCCGTTTGGTCCGTACGCATACTCGGAGCGGCTCGGCTACAAGATCCTCGAGCTCGTGCCGTTCAACATCCCGACGTCGTGGTTCTACCTGCTCGTCGGGTGCCTCGCGATCTGCGGACGGCTGCTTCCCGCCAAGGATGATGCGACGAGCAAGTGGTGGTGGGCGTTCGTGGCCGGGCTCATCCTCACCGCCTACGACGTGTCGATGGACCCGGCGATGGTGAAGACGCGTCACTGGATGTGGCACGCCCGCGACTTCTCGCAGTCGGGCGCCGTCGAGCAGCTCCTCGCCGAACCGATCTTCTACGGCATGCCGCTGACCAACTGGCTCGGCTGGCTGCTCACGGGCACGCTCGTGACGCGCGCCATGCTGATCTTCGCGCCACCATCGCTGTGGGCGCGCGAGATCGCGCCGTTCAAGTTCCCGCTACTGCTCTACGCCGTGAACGGCTTCCTGCCGATCACGATCTGCCTTGCGCAGGACATGATTCCCGCGGGCATCATCGGCGCGCTCGCGATGGGGGTTCCGCTCTGGATGGCCTGGCGCCGGGAGCCCGCAGCGGTTGCGGGAAGTGCGCCCGCACTCGGTCGCGCCGCGCTGACCATCGGCGACTGAACCCAGGTCCGATCCCGACTCGCTCACCACTCGTCACGCATGCGCATCGTCGTCATCGGTAGCGGTTTCGGGGGACTCGCAGCCGCGATTCGCCTTCAGGCGCTCGGTCATGACGTGACGATCGCCGAGAAGCTCGACAAGGCGGGCGGGCGCGCCTACGTCTTCGAGCAGGACGGCTTCACCTTCGATGCCGGGCCGACGATCGTGACGGCACCGTGGCTCATCGACGCCATCTTCGAGGCGGCGGGCAAGCGGCGCGACGAGTACGTGGACCTCATGCTCCTCGAGCCGTTCTACAACGTGCGGTTCGACGACGGCGACATCTTCCGCTACAACGGCATTCGCGACGAGCTGATCGAGCAGGTGCGGAACTTCTCGCCATCCGACGTGGAAGGCTACGAGCGCTTCGTGGCCGCGGCCAAGGATGTCTTCAACTGCGGCATGCCGCTCATCGACCAGCCGCTGCACAACCTGCGGACGATGCTGCCGGTGTTTCCTGATCTCGTGCGCCTCCGCGCCGACCGGTCGGTGGCGGCGATGGTCAATCACTACATGAAGGATGAGAAGCTGCGGCAGGTCTTCTCGTTCCATCCGCTCCTCATCGGCGGAAATCCGTTCAATGCCTCCGCGATGTTCGCGCTCATCCACTACCTCGAGCAGAAGTGGGGCGTCTGGTTCGCGAAGGGCGGCATGGGGCAGCTCGTGAAGGGGCTGGTGCGCTGCTTCGAGGACATCGGCGGCACGATCCGCTACGAGAGCGAAGTCAGGCAGATCACGCTGTCGTCGGACCAGAAGCGCGCCACCGGCGTGCGTCTCGCGGATGGCACGACACTCCCCGCGGACACGGTGATCTGCAACGCCGAGACGGCCACGGCGCTCAAGACGATGGTGCCCGCGACCGCGCGTCCGCGCATGAGCAACGCGAAGCTCGACCGCTATCGCTACTCGAACTCGCTCTTCGTCATCTACTTCGGCACCAACCGGCAGTACCCCGACATCGCGCACCACGAGATCCTGCTCGGCCCCCGCTACAAGGCGCTGTTGCACGACATCTTCGATCGTCGCGTGCTGGCCGAGGATTTCTCGCTCTATCTGCACCGGCCCACAGCGACCGATCCGTCGCTCGCGCCGCCCGGATGCGATGCGTGGTACGTGCTCTCGCCCGTACCGCACCTGGGCGGTGACATTGACTGGGACGTGGTGGGGCCGCGCTACCGCGACCGCATCATGCAGCACCTCGAGGAGCGCTACCTGCCCGATCTCTCGAAGCACATCGTGACCGAGCGGCGCATCGACCCGCGCTACTTCCAGCAGACACTCAACAGCCACCTGGGGAGCGCATTCGGTCCAGAACCCACGCTCTTCCAGTCGGGCGCGTTCAGGCCGCATCCAGTGTCGAAGGACATCCGCAACCTGTACTTCTGCGGCGCCGGCCCGCACCCGGGCGCGGGGCTGCCGGGGGTGTTCTCGAGCGGCAAGATCGTCGCCGACCTGATCGGCGCCGAGCCGAATCCCCGACGCGAGCGCGTCGTGCCCCTCGCGCCGCCGCGCACTGCCCTCTCCGAAGTCGCTGCGGGCGCGTGAGTGTGGACTGGATGTACTGGCCGTTCCGGTCGCTCGTCATCGGGCACCTCATCACGGGATCGGTCGGGCTGCTGCTCTTCTGGGTGGCGGTGGGGACGCGCAAGGGCGGCCCGACCCACACGCGCTGGGGCACCGTGTTCATCTGGAGCATGTTCATCACCGGCGCGTTCGCGGTGACGATGAGCACGCTCACGTTGGTTGATCCGTACGCCACGCATCCGCACTTCCGCGAGATGCCGCAGTGGCAGGACGAACAGCTCGTGCGCGCGCTGTTTGGCTGGATGATGCAGTACCTGGGCGTACTCACGATCAGTCTTGCGTGGCACGGCGTCGGCGCCGTGCGGAACAAGAAGCATCACGAGGGCAACCGCAACGCGCGCAACATCGCCCTGCAGGTGGCGGTGATGCTGCTCGCCGTGAACGTGGCGGTGCGCGGCTACCTCGTGCATCAGCCCACCATGATGGGGATCAGCGTGGTCGGACTTGCGAGTGGCGCGACCAACTTGTTCTTCGCGTTCCGCCAGGCGCCACCACGCTTCAGCTACCTCTACGAGCATGCCAAGGCGCTGGTGGGGGCGGCCATCAGTGCGTACACCGCCTTCCTCGCGTTTGGTCTCGTGCGCCTCTATCCCGAACACGCGTTCAACCCCATTCTATGGGCGACGCCGTGCACGATCGGACTGGGCATCATCATCTATCATCAGGTGCGGATCGCGAGGATGCGCAACAAGGTCGAGGTGGCCCGTGCGGCGAAGGTGGCGGTATCGGCGCCGGCGCTCGCGTATCCGGTCGAAGTCTGAGCGCGACGATTCGATTCCAACTGGGAGAGTGCGCGTGTTCCACCTGAAGACTCGAGCGGCCGTGGCCGCGACACTCGTGCTGCTGCCCACCGTGGCGCGCGCGCAGTCGCTCACGCCCGGCACCGGCTACGTGACCGTGCCCGGCGGCCGCTTCTTCTACGAAGTGAGCGGCACCGGTCATGGAACGCCCCTCCTCGTCATCCACGGCGGCCCTGGCGGCACGAGTTGCGGCTTCGCGCCGCTCAAGGCGCTGGGCGATGATCGTCCCGTGATCCGCTACGACCAGTTGGGCACCGGACGGTCGGATCATCCGACCGACACGACACTCTGGCGGTTGCCGCGCTTCGTCACGGAGGTCACCGCGCTGCGCAAGGCGCTCCACCTCGACCGCGTCATCGTGCTCGGCCACTCGTGGGGCGGCACGGTGGCCGCGGAGTACGCGCTGACCACGAAGGACACGGGGCTCAAGGCCACGGTGCTCGTGAGTCCGCTCCTGAGCACGCCGATGTGGATCGCCGATGCGCAGGCACTCGAGCGCACGATGCCCAAGCCGTTGCAGGCGGCCATCGCGCGACATGAGGCCGACCAGACGTACGATGCCCCCGAGTATCTCGCGGCCACCGATTCGTTCTATGCGCGCTTCCTCGCGCGACGGCAGCCGCGCGTGCGGCCACCCGAGTGTGCGGGGGTGAAGGGCAACGATACCGTCTATCGCTACATGTGGGGTCCGACCGAGTTCACGGCCACGGGCACGCTCAAGTCGTACGACCGCTCGCGCGAGATCGCGAAGCTGCACGGTCCCGTGCTTTTCATGACGGGCGAGTACGACGAGGCGCGACCCGTCACGCTCAAGACGTTCGTCGACAAGGTGAAGGGCGCGCAGTTCGTCGTGGTGCCCAACGCGGGACACGCGATCTGGAACGACAACCCCGAGTTCGCGATTCCGAAGCTGCGCGCGTTCCTTCGTGAGGTCGACGCGAAAGGGCCGTGAAACGTGGAGGCCGGGCGCGCGCGGCTGACCCGTGGCTGTCGTGAGCGCCGCGGCGCGTCAAGCTGGCGGCTACGCTGAGCGCCGCGTCACCCGGCAGCGGATCTCGTGCGCGGGCCGCGTGGTGAGCCGCGCCAACGGCCACACGCTGGCGGGATCCTCCGACACGAAGTCGTAGCGCCGCACGAGCCGCGCGATCACCAGCGACGCTTCGAGCGTGGCGAAGCCCGCGCCGATGCAGACGCGCGGCCCCGAGCCGAACGGCAGGTACGTGCCGGGAATGATCTCCTTGTCGCGCGACGGATCGAACCGGTCGGGGTCGAAGCGGTCCGGATGCTTCCACAGCTGCTCGTGCCGGTGGATCGACCACGGCGCAATCATCACCATCGTCCCCTTCCTGATGCGCTTCGTGCCGATCGTCGTGTCGAGGGCCGCCACGCGCGGCAGGAAGGTGATCGGCGGATAGAGACGGAGCACCTCGCGGAAGACGTTGCGC
The DNA here is from genome assembly GCA_025359135.1 of Gemmatimonadota bacterium. Taxonomy (GTDB): domain Bacteria; phylum Gemmatimonadota; class Gemmatimonadetes; order Gemmatimonadales; family Gemmatimonadaceae; genus JACPPC01. Next base: position 64,000 of record JANYHJ010000095.1, read on the forward strand.
ACGAAGGGCAACTTGCGCGCATGGTCGAACTCGATCGGACCGCTTCCCACCACCGCATCCAGCTCGGCGCGGATGCGCGCCACCGCCTGCGGCTGCTGCGAGAGGATGAAGAAGGTCCACGTCAGCGCGCTCGCCGTCGTTTCGTGACCCGCGAGGAAGAAGACGCCGATCTCGTTGATCAGCTCCTCGCGGGTGAACCCCTGTCCGGTGACAGGATCGCGCGCGGCGATCGCGGCGCCCGCGATGTCGTCGAAGGCGTCGGCCCCGGCGGCCAGGCGCGTATCGAGGTGATCGCCCACATGCCGGCGGATGCGCGTGCAGGCGTCGAGCACGTGCGCCGGCTGCGGGATGTGCGCCCACGGCTTGTCGAGCAGCAGCCGACGGATGCTCACGCTCTCGACCGAGCGTTCGAAGACGTCGAAGGCGTCGAAGACCTCGCGCGAGGTGCCCCGCTCGAGCGGCGTCGAGAAGATCGTGCGCGTGATCACGTCAGCCGTGAGGTGGCTCATGGCCGCGTCGAGCGAGAACGACTGCCCCGACGTGGCGCGCTCGTCGAGCGTGGCTTCGTGATCGCTGACCGCGGCCTCCATGGCGGGGAAGGCGCGCGTGATGCGCATGTGGCTGAACGCGGGCTCGATCGTGCGGCGCTGTTGGCGCCACCGGTCGCCGCTCGACACGAACATCGCGTCCCCCACGAGCGACTCGAGCGCGCCGACGAAGAGGTCGTTCTTCGGAAAGTGCTCGACCGCGGTGTCCATCACGTGCGTCACGAGGTCCGGCGCATTCACCAGCACGATACCGCGGCGCGACATGCCGAGCGGCGTGATCATTTCCCGGTAGGCGACGTCGGGCAGCAGGCTGAGCAGGTTGTTCTCGCGGCGCACGATGACGCGCGCGAGCGATGCGACGGGACCGCGCGGATGCGGCGCGGGGGGCCGGTAGAGGTCCGGACTCATGCGGCGAGAATCTACGAGCCGCTCCGATGATGTGCGCCGCACGACGTCGAATACCACGCGATCCCGGCGCAAGGAGCCCGACCTTCAGCGGCGCGTCATCGACTCCGCATAACCACTCTCGCGCAGCAGTTGCTCCGCGTCGCGCACGTCGAGCAACGCCTTGAGCGCCGCCGCCTTGTCCGCGCTGCGGTTCCAGTACGCCTGCGCGATGCGGTACCCGACGAAGTAGCCGAGATCGGCGGGTCGAGAGACGGAGTTGCCGCCGTTGTAGAGGAAGCCGTCCGTCTTCGTGCCCTGCATGCTCGCCGCGAATTCGGTCCACAGCTCCTGCTCGTGCGCGAGTCCCCAAGCGCGTGCGGCCTGGTTGATGCTGCGTCCCGCGATCATCTCGCTGACGAAGTCGGCCGTGCCCTCGTAGAGCGCCTGCGCAAGCAGCGAACGACCGTTCGCCCCGCGCTGCTGATAGTGCACGAGCTCGTGCGCCACGATCGCCGGCACCTCCCCGGCGTTGCCGAGCACCGCCTGGTTCCACGGGGGCAGGTCGGCCATGATCGCACGGTCGGCCACGCGCGAGTACATCTCCGCGCCGATGAGCAGCCCGGCGCCGCTCGTGGTCCCGCCCGTCGAGAGCCGGCCGATGAGGAAGTAGACATCCGGGAGGACGGCGCCGGGCAGCAGCGAAGCCAGGGCGCGAAACGTGGCGCGCACCTTGGCCGAGTCGGCGACGATGGCGAGGGTGAGCGGACGCGCGGCCTCGTAGAAGGCGGCGAAGCGGTCCACGCTGCGCGCCATGTCGGCCGGACTCTTGAGACGCAGGCGGATCCAGTCCTTCATGCCGCGTGAGCCGGGCGCGAAGTAGAGCGAATCCAGCGCCTGCGCGGTGCAGCCGATGGTGCGCGCATCGAACGCCGACCAGAAGCGCGGGATGTCGTCGGTGACGAGCCGAGCCCTCTCGGGATCGTGATTCTGTGCTGGCAGTACAGCCGGAACGATCGTGGACGCGAGCAGGCACGCGAGGAAGCGCGCGCGTCGCAGCGAACGTGAGAAGCCGCGTTGAAACGTGGGGCGGAGTGCGGCGTGCTGGCGCTGGTCGGGCATGCGGGACTTGCTCGGAGGGGCGGGAAGGGTAGCTCGCGTTGGACACCCGCGACGAGTCGCCGGTTCAAAGCCGGCCTGCGGTCGGCTCGGGACGGCTGTGCCCGTGGTGCGAGCGAGGCGCGGGCGTTGCGGCACGGCCACACCGTGCCCGAAATGGTGGGCGTCCGTGTCACACCAGCACTGCGCGTGACCTCTGCCAAGTGTATGCGTCACACTGTGTTGGGTCGGCACACAAGTTGCATTGCCCCCCCGTGCGGACGGGTTGTTAAGATTCCGTCCACGCGATCTCACGAGCCAATCTGCCCCGACTCGGGCCGTGCGGCGCGGACCCCGCTCCTTCGCAGATGAAGCCCGTCTACATCCTCGGACTTTCCGCCTACTACCACGACAGCGCGGCCTGCCTTGTGCGCGACGGCGAGATCGTCGCCGCCGGCCAAGAGGAACGGTTCACCCGCAAGAAGGGTGACGCGTCGTTCCCCGCGCACGCCGTCGCGTTCTGCCTCAAGCAGGCTGGCATCTCCGCCGCGGATCTCGACGCGGTGGCCTTCTACGACAAGCCGCTGCTCAAGTTCGAGCGCATTCTCGAGACGTACATGGGGATCGCGCCCGCCGGCATTCGCCAGTACCTCATGGCGGGTCCGCTCTGGATCAAGGAAAAGCTCTTCATGGAGAAGGACATCCGTGCAGAGCTTGGTGGCTATGAGGGGCCCGTGCTCTACGCGGAGCATCACGAGTCGCACGCGGCCAGCGCCTTCCTCCCTTCGCCGTTCGAGGAGGCGGCCGTCCTGACCATCGACGGCGTCGGCGAGTGGGCCACCGCGTCCATCGGCCACGGCAAGGGCAACGACCTCGAACTCGTGCGCGAGCTCGCGTGGCCCGATTCGCTCGGCCTCCTCTATTCCGCGTTCACGTACTACACGGGCTTCAAGGTCAACTCGGGCGAGTACAAGGTCATGGGGCTCGCGCCCTATGGACAGCCCACGTTCGTCGACAAGATCTACACGCACGTCATGGAGCTGCGCGAGGACGGCTCGTTCCGCCTCGACCAGAAGTACTTCGACTATCTCGGCGGGCTCACGATGACGAGCCCCGCCTTCCACGACCTCTTTGGCGGACCGCCGCGCGAGCCCGAGTCGAAGCTCACGCAGCGCGAGATGGACCTCGCGCGCTCGGTCCAGGTCGTGTGCGAGGAAGTCATGCTGCGCATGGCGCGCACCGCGCACACCATGACAGGCTCCGACAACCTCTGCCTCGCCGGCGGCGTGGCGCTCAACTGCGTCGGCAACGGGCGTCTCCTGCGCGAGGGTCCCTTCAAGCACCTCTGGATCCAGCCCGCGTCCGGCGACGCCGGCGGTGCCCTCGGCGCCGCGCTCCTCGCGTGGCATCGTCATCGCGGCCAGCCGCGCGTCGTGACGCCGGGCAAGGACCGCATGCGCGGCTCGTACCTCGGCCCGTCATACACGGCCGACGAGACCGAGACCTTCCTCAAGTCGGTCAACGCGCCGTACGAGCGCCTCTCGCGCGACGCGATGACGGAGAAGGTGGCCGGCATCCTCGCCAACGAGAAGATCATCGGCTGGATGAACGGCGCCATGGAGTTCGGGCCGCGCTCGCTCGGCGCCCGCAGCATCCTCGGCGATCCGCGCAGCCCGAAGATGCAGGCGCAGATGAACCTCAAGATCAAGTTCCGCGAGAGCTTCAGGCCGTTCGCGCCGAGCGTGCTGCGCGAGCGCGTCGCGGACTACTTCGAGCTCGACACGGACTCGCCGTACATGCTGCTTGTGGCGCCGGTCAAGAAGTCGCGCCAGATCGCGATGACCCACGAGGCGCAGAAGCTCTGGGGCATCGACCAGCTCAACGTCGTGCGCTCCGACATGCCGGCCATCACGCACATCGATTATTCGGCGCGAGTCCAGACCGTCACGGCCGACACCAACCCGGCGTACCACGCGCTCTTGAGCGCGTTCGAGCGCAAGACCGGCTGTGCGGTGCTGGTGAACACGTCGTTCAACGTGCGCGGCGAACCGATCGTGATGTCGCCAGCGGACGCGTATCGCTGCTTCATGCGCACGCACATCGATTTTCTCGTGATCGGGGAATTCCTCCTCGACAAGACGCAGCAACCTCCCGTTCCGGACGACGAGTCATGGAAGACCGAGTTCCAGCTGGACTGAAGCCGGGCGAGGCGCGCAAGTTCGGCCTCACGGTCGGCGCGGCCTTCCTTGTGCTGGCCGCGATTTCGGCGTGGCGCGGTCACCCGACGACGATGCGCGTCACCGGCGGGCTTGGTGCCGCACTCGTCACGCTCGGCGTCGTGTTGCCGTCCGTTCTCGGGCCGGTCTACACCGCCTGGATGGGGCTGGCCGGCATCCTCTCCAAGGTCACGACGCCGATCTTCATGGGCGCGACGTACCTCATCGTGCTGACCCCGATCGCGATCCTCCGCCGCACCTTCGGCAGTAACGCGATGACGCGTCCAGCCGAACCCGACGGCAGCTACTGGCGGCCGCGCCCGCACGCCAAGCGCGGCCCCGCCTCGATGGAACGACCCTTCTGACCTGACCCGGAGTCCGACCGATGGCCAACAACAACACGTCGCTCACGTCGTCGCTGTGGGCGTTCATGAAGGAACGGAAGAAGTTCTGGCTCGTGCCCGTGATCGTCGTCATGGTGGTCGTTGGCGCCGTGCTCGTCTTTGCGCAGGGCTCCGTGCTGGCGCCGTTCATCTACACGATCTTCTAGTCGGAGCCCTCGTGGATCCGCGCCCTCAGGCGCGCGGGTCCACGACCGGGGTGCGTGCGGCGCCCCAGGTACGCCGCGTGCGGTACGCGAACAGCAGCACGAGGCCGACCGGCACGAGATAGCCGAGACTCGCGACGCTGAACGCGACCAAGCCCGTGAAGTTGCGCCACATCGTGCCCAGTGCGTCGCGGATCGGGTGGTCCCCGGGGTCGCGCGCGATGATCGGCAGCGGCTCGTGCATGGCGAGCGTGATGGTGCTCGTGGCCGCGCGCCGGCCGAGGTAGCGGCGACGCCCCTCCGCCCGCTCGATTTCTCCGCGCACGCGCGCCAGCTCGCGCTCGAGCATCAGCACGTCGCCGAGCTTGCCGGGGCGCGTGGCGAGGAGCGTGATGAGCCGTTCCTCGATGCGATGGCCGTTGGCGATGCGGGCCGCCATGTCCACGAATTCCTCGCCGACATCCTCCGCGCCACTCGTGCTGTGCTCGACGGTGCCGAAGGGCGAGACGCCTGTGAGCGCCTCGTCGAAGCGTGCGGCAGGAATGCGCAGTTCGAGCGACGCGCTGCGCTGAGACTGTTCGCCGGTGTTGACCTCGACGGCGCCAACGGTCCCGCCCAGCTGCGCGGCGAGCGCGCGCGCCCCGGCGATGGCGCGTTCGAGCGAGTCGACGCGGAGCGCGATGGTCGCCGTGCGGATGAGCATCGTGCCCGGCCGGATGTCGCTCGGCAACGATGTCTCGGAGGGCGGCGTCGCGGCCTGGTCGTCCTTGGCCGCCTCGATGGCGGGCGCGTCAGTCCGTTCACGGTAGCCCACGCTGGACGGCTGCTGGATGCTCACGCCAGCGCTTTTCGGTGCGCGCGCCGTGCCTGCCTGCGCAACGAGGGCGTTCGCATTTGCGTGGAGCGGGTGGTACCCGCGCAACGCTCAGTCGCTGCGCGGGCTCCCCATGAGACGTTGGCGGCGTGAAAACTTGCACACCGCCGGGCCTGCTCCTGCTACGACGTCCGGCGCGCCGTCACCTGCATGTGGTATGTCGCGGCGCTGCCGGTGAGTTCCACCACCGAGACCACCGGCTTGCCGCCGACGGCGAGCGGCTGGCTCGGTGCGCCCGGATTGAGCACGGTGCAGGTCTGCACGCACCCGACCTCGCGCCAGTAGAGCGTACCGCCCTCGTTGGTGAGGAGCAGCGTGCTCGTGCCGATCCAGTGCGCGCCCGCATTCACGAGCGGGGCGAGCGACGACGTGACCTGTGCGCTCGTGGGCGCGGCGTGTGGCGTGGCGCCGTGCGCATTGTGGGCCATCTGGGCCGTGGCCGCGTTGAGCGCACGCGTGGCGGCATCGACCGTGGTGGCTTCGTTCTCGAGCAGCGAGAGGAGCAGGCGCACAGTGTCGCCCTCGGCCAGCGAGACGCTCGTGAGCCCCTGCGGCGGTACCACCGCATCCTGCGCGATCGTCCAGTGCGCGGTCTGCGGCAGGTGATGGCTCGCCGTATGGTTGGCGTCGTGCACCACTGACACGAGCAGGTACGGCGCGTCGGTGGTGTCACCCGTGCGACGCGCCGTAGTGAGCGCGGCCGCGTGGATCGTGGCGAGATCGAGGGTGATGGTCGGGGGTGCGACGGCCGGACGCGCGGCCACCGCGGCGAGCGTCAGGGCTGAAACGGCGACGACGAGCGATCGAACACGGAAGGAGGGCATGCAGGCACCTGGGTGGAGGAATGGACCGGCACGCGACCCTCGCGCGCCGCCGCTTATACCTCCGCCGCCTGCCTGATGTTCGCGAGCCCCTTCTCGAAGTCCTTCCCGATCATGTTGTTCATGTTCATGAAGACGCTCATGACCTTGCCCATGAAGGCGTTCGGCCCCGTCATCTCCCACCGCACTGCGGTCCCGCTGGCGCCGGGCGTGAGGGTGAAGGTTGTCCGGTTGTGCCCCTCGAACGGCCGGATGAAGTCGAGCTTGATCTCGATCTTGGACCCCGGCGTTTCATCCAGCACCTCCATGCGGCCCGCCCCGACCTTGTTGTTGCCGTTCCACTCGTAGATCGCGCCCTTCCCACTCGCCGCGCCGCTGAAGGTGCGGTTGAGTGCGGGATCGAGCTTCTCCCACGGCGACCAGTCACCCCACGCGTGGAAGTCGTTGATCATCGCGTGCAGCATGGCGGGGCTCGCGTTGATGGTGGCCGAGCGCACCACGGAAAAGGTGGCCGGCTTGGTCATCGCGAGGACGAGCACGACGACCACGACGGCGACGAGCGCGTACAAGATGTACATCAGCATCGGGGGAGCCCGAGGGCGGGTGAGGGGAGCGGGCGCGGATTGGTGCGCGGCGCGGCGGTACAGTGGAAGGTGGTGGCGCCGAGCGCAAGCTCAAACAGATGTCGATGCGTCGCTCGGGCCGATCGTGACGTGCGGCGCAATCCGACACGCTGCCTGAGGCGTACAACATGGGCGCTGTGTCGTGGGCGTGATCGCCGCACCGTCGAGCTGCGCCCACCATCTTCACGGTCCGACATGTCGATCATGCCGCGCTTCGTCCGCATCGCACTCTGCGCGGTCCTCGTGCCGCTCCCGGCCTCCGCGCAGCGGGACACGAGCCGCGCCGATACGACCCGCGCGCGCGCAACCGACTCGACGCGCTCGCGTGCGCTCGCTCCCGTGCAGGTGACCGGTCGTCTCGATGATCTCACGGGCATCGCGACGTCGGCGTCCGAAGGACGCGTCGGCATCGCCGATCTCCGCCTGCGTCCCTTGCAGCGCGAAGGGGAACTGCTCGAGTCGGTGCCCGGCATGATCGTCACCCAGCACTCGGGCGACGGCAAGGCGAACCAGCTCTTCGTGCGCGGCTTCAACCTCGACCACGGCACCGATTTCCAGACGCGCCTCGACGGCATGCCGCTCAACATGCCGTCGCACGCGCACGGCCAAGGCTACACCGACCTCAACTTCCTCATTCCCGAGCTGGTCGAGTCGCTCGAGTACCGGTTGGGCGTGCAGCACGCGTCGATCGGCGACTTCGGCTCGGCCGGCGGCGCCGAGTTCCACCTGGCGCGTTCGCTCGCGCAGCCATTCGCGAGCGTCGAGGGCGGGCAGTTCGGCTTTGCGCGCATCGCGACCGGCGCGTCGATGGCACTGGGCAGCGGGACGCTCCTCGGCGCCGGGGAGCTCAAGGGTTATGACGGCCCGTGGGCGCGCGCCGAGGAGCTCCGCAAGCTGAGCGGTCTGGTGCGCTATGCGTGGGGCTCGCCGAGCTCGCAATTCACCGTCACGGCCATGGCGTACCACAACGCGTGGAATGCGTCGGACCAGATCCCGCTTCGCGCCGTGCAGCAGGGGCTGATCGGCGCCTTCGGCCAGGTGGATTCGACGCTCGGCGGCACGGCGGAGCGCTACTCGTTGTCGGCAGAGTGGCGACACGTCGGCGCGGCGAGCACGCAGCTGGTGCAGGCGTACGGCGTGCTATCCGCGCTCGACCTCTATTCGAACTTCACGTACGACCTGAGCGACAGCGCCACCGGCGACCAGTTCAACCAGCGCGAACATCGCGCCATCGCGGGGCTCAATGCCACGCACGTGCAGCCAATCGCGCTGGGCGACGTCACGCACACGCTGACCGTCGGCGTGCAGCTGCGGAGCGACGCCGTCACTGGAGTCGGGCTCTACCGCACGCGGAAACGCCAGCGCGTTTCCACGGTTCGTCAGGACGAGGTCGAGGAATCGAGCGCGGGCCTCTTCGGAGAGCTCGAGTCGCGGTGGACGCCGTGGTTCCGTAGCGTGGTCGGCCTGCGCGGTGACGGCGCCCTCTTCGATGTCGCGAGCGACAACCCCGCCAACTCCGGTTCGCAACGCGCCGCGATCGCGAGTCCCAAGGCATCGCTCGTCTTCGCGCCGGCATCGGGCACGGAGCTCTACATCAGCGCCGGGCTCGGCTTCCACTCGAACGACGCGCGCGGCACGACCATTCGCGTCGATCCCGTGACGGGAGCCCCCGTGACGCCGGTGACGCCACTCGTGCGCTCGCGGGGCGGGGAAGTCGGACTGCGCACGTCGCCGCTCCCGGGCTGGCGCGTGACCGCAGCAGTCTGGGCGCTTTCGCTCGACGGCGAGCTGCTCTTCAGCGGAGACGGTGGCACCACGGAGCCCGCGCCGCCCAGTGACCGGGCCGGCATCACGATCGCGAACTTCTACCGGCCCTCACGCCACGTGGCCTTCGACCTCGACCTGAGCGTGGCGCGCGCGCGCTTCCGCGACGTGGCGCCCGATGCGCAGTTCGTCCCTGGCGCACTTGAAAACGTGGTGGCCGCGGGCGTCACACTGGGCGGCGCAGGGGTGGGACCGTTCGCGTCGCTGCGTATGCGCCACTTCGACGCCTACCCCTTGGTCGAGAGCAACCTCGTACGCGCGCAGCCCAGCACCCTGCTCAACGGCGAAATCGGCTGGCGGCTCGCCAACGTGCGGCTGCAACTGAGCGTGCTCAACGTGCTCAACAGCAATGCACGCGACATCCAGTACTTCTACTCGTCGCGCTTGAGTGGTGAGCCCGGGGCCGGCGTCGACGACGTGCACTTTCATCCGGCCGAACCGAGGCAGCTGCGCCTCGCGGTGCGCTGGGGACGGTAAGGCGCACGATGCGTTCGACCGCCTGCTACGGTTCCGGTCGCGTCCAGATCAGGATGACCCCGCAGCTGTTGTTCATCGAATTGAAGCCGATCGGCGTAACGCCCGCCCCGTAGACCTCCATCGACTCGATGTTGCTCGCCGAGAGCAGCTGATCCCAGTCGTACTCGACGATGTTCTGTCGCACGTTGTCGATGAAGACCGCCGGCGTGCACCGCCCCATGCCGCCCCGCATCGAGAGTTGGCGGCGCATCATCGTCGAGCCGGGCCGCACCGGGCTGCTCAGCACCGTCACGCCCGCCGAGAGGCGCGCGACCTCCATCCACCCACTCGGGTTCACGCTCGCGATCTCCGCCTTGGAGTAGCGGTGGCCGCCCAGACTCAGTCGCCGTTCGGACGGCGTCAGGGGGCGAGGATCGGGTGCGGCCTCCACGCGCACGACGGGAATCGGCTGTGGCGGGCGCGTCGTGTCGGCCGGTTGCTGCGCGCCGGCGCGCGTGGCCACCAGCGCGAGGCCGACGATCAGCGCTCGCCGCGCTCGCCGCGCTCGCCGCGCTCGCCGCGCTCGCCGCGCTCACTGCGCTCACCCGCGCCTCCACGCTTTGCGGGCCGCCCAGCCGAGTGCGAGGGCCAGCAACGGGAAGACGACGGCGCCGATGTACGCCCCCTGTCCGCCGGCGCGCGTGTGCTGCAGGAAGCCGGTCACGACGAGCAGGCGCGCTTCGTAGAAGACGAAGAAGGCGCTGCAGAGTCCGAGCAGGATCGCGAATGCGCGCATGGGTGTCACCTCGGCGTTGCCACGGGCGCGCGACTACGACGGAGTCGACTCTTCCCAGTGTACCCGGTTGAACAGCTGCGTGTTGAGCGTGATGGCGCCCGGTACCGGGCAGTGGTCGACGCAGCTCCCCTCGTACCAGCACTCGCCGCCGTAGAACACGGTCGGTGCGCCACCCTTCTCCGGGTGCGGCAGGAAGAGGTCGGCCTGACAGACGAGCACGCAGAGGTTGCAGCCGATGCAGAGGTCGTCGTCGATGATGATCGGCGTGAACACCATCGGATCGGGCACGGCCATGACGGGTTCGCTCATGTCTTGCTCCGGCGGTCGATGTAGTCGCGGTTGTGACGCTCGTAGTTGTCGGGAAGGTTGCCGTAGTAGTCGAGCGGCTTCTCGCCGACCGCCACGCCGCTCCCGCTGTCGCGCACGGTCACGAACTTGTTCCATTCCGGCGGATCGATGTCCGGGGAGTCGAGCCGCGTGAAATGCAGCGCCTTGGAGCCGGCCTTCCGCGCCAGGCACGAGTGCAGCACGATCTGCGCCGTGGTGAGGATGTTGCGCGTCTCGTGGATGCGGATCAGGTCGTGCGGATTCTGGCCCGTGAGGCGCGATGCATCATCGCGCTCCATGGCGGCCAGCGCATCGAGGCCGCGCATCAGGAGCTGGTCGGTCTTGAAGGCGCCGCAATGATGCTGCATGAGCCGCGTGATCGCGAAGTTGAGTTCGTGCCACGACACCCCCTTGGCCTGCCGCAGCGGGGCATAGAGTTTCGACCGTTCCGCCTCCACCTGCGGTTCGTGCAGCGTCACGTCGCCCACGCGCGATGCGTAGGCGGCCGCATGCCGTCCGGCGTAGTGTCCCGTCGCGCAGGCGTGGCCGTAGCAGTTCGACGCGAACAGCGCATCGCCCGCGGCGAACAGCCCCTCGACGTTCGTCATGAGCGTCCAGTCGTTCATGAGCCCGCCCGGCAATCCGAAGAACTGGCGCTCCTGCGGCAGGAAGGCGCCCGACTTCCAACCGTCGCCGTAGCTCTGCAGTCGGTGCTTGCTCGGGTCGAAGCCGCGGTCGGTGTAATTCTTCATGATCGGGATCTTGGTCTTCCCCTCGTTGCCGATCATCACGCCCCAGATCACGCGGCGCTCGGCTTCGGGCATCTTCGAGAGGTCGGCGTAGAGCGGCAGCTTGTAGCCGCGCGCCATCAGGTCGTCCACCGACAGCGTCTCCGGCCCTTGGAACTCGTACACCGGAATGTCGGGTTCGCCGCCGCCCTTGAGGAAGAACTTCTGGCCCGGCGCCGGCCGGTACCGCTCGTCCACCGTCGCGAGCTCGCTTCCATCACGGTCGAGCCACGGCACTTCGCGTCCTTCGGCATCGACCATCGTGCACGCGTACCACGAGTTGTGGTTGTTGCCGGCGCCATAGGGCGGGAACGAGCGGTTGCCGCTCCACTCCGCCTTGATCGCCTTCTCCAGCATCGTGAACTCGGCGCCGATCCGCCAGCTCATCGCGTGCGCGTCGCCCGTACACTGTGGTGGGCGGAACTCGGAGATCCCCGGCGCGCCCGGAATGAAGAGCCAGATGCGCGTCGGCCGCGACGTGCAGAGCACGGTGGCCTTGGCGCGGATCACCACGCACTTGCCCGTGCGGCCGTTGATGGCCATCGCGCCGATCACGCGAGCGCCGTGTCGCCCACCCTCGGTGAGCAGCGCGGTGGCCATGGTGCGCTCGACGAACTTGACGCCCTTGCGCTTGGCGCTCCGCAATTGCGCGTGCTTGAAGGTCTGGCCCCACACCCGGATGTTGAACCGGTTGTCGTAGTCGTACGCGAAGAGGAGCTTGGTCTTCTCGTCACGGAACGGCGCGCCGGCAAAATCGTCGTCGGTGTCGCGGATCTTGCCGCGTGCGGCCTCGATGTCGAGCAGGCGATCCCAGCCCTCGCGCGTTTCGATGTAGTGCGAGATCCCGTTGTTGAAGCCGTCGTGCGCGCGGATCATCGCGTCCGTGAGTTCTTCGGGGGTGATCTTCGAGCAGGGATTGGTCGCTGCGGATTCCCAGTGATCACTGCCGGAGCCGCTCGCGCCGCTCGCGACCGTGGCGGCCTTCTCGAGCACCACCACCCGTGCGCCGCTCTCGGCTGCGCCCGAGGCGGCCATGCACCCCGCGGCGCCACCGCCCACCACGAGCACGTCGCAGTCGATCCGTTCGACCTGGTCGAACTCGATCGCGTACGGCCACGGCCGAGGCTGCGGCATCATGTGGCGGCTTCCGGTGACATGGTCGTGGTCGGCGTGGTGGCGAGGCTGACGACGATCAGCACCACCGCCGACACGCCGAACGCAATCAAGAGCGCGAGATCGATGTTGAACAGCCCGTGCAGCGGACCAGGCGCGCCGGCCAGGAAGGCCGCCACGCCGATCAGCGCACCGGCGCCCATCGCCGCGTACGCGCCGGTCGCCGTCGCCCGCTTCCAGAGCAGACCGCCGAGCAGCGGCACCAGCATGCTGGCCATGTACGGGTAGGCGAAGATGATGATCGTGTCGAGAATGCCCTGCGCCTTGAGCGCCGCTCCGACGCCCAGCGGCAAGGCCACCACCACCGAGAGCCTGATATAGAACATCGCGCGCGGGAGGTCGTCGAGCTCGCGATCGGGATACAGCACCTTGTTGTAGAAATCGCGCGAGAAGCAACCGGCCAGCGA
>JANYHJ010000124.1 GCA_025359135.1 Gemmatimonadota bacterium
GACCGGCGCGCCCATGCACGAGCCCCAGCATGCTGACGAAGAACGGCTCGCGCGACATCGCGAGGGTCTGCTCGAGCAGCGGGAACGACTCGTCGAAGCGGCCGAGCCCCGAGAGCGCGAGGCCGTGCGCCCAGAGTCCCAGCAGGTAGTCGCCCTGCAGGGTGAGCGCGTGGGCCGAGGTCCGTTCGGCCTTCTCGAAGTCGCCGATGATCCAGAACGCCGTGGATTGCAGCGCCTGCACGAACGGCGACAGCGGATCGAGGTCGCTGGCCGCCTGTGCGAGCCGGTGCACCTCGCCCGGTATCCCCTTCATGGCGTAGAACAGCGCGGAGTAGAGGTGATTGAGCGACGAGCGCGGGCCCAACTCGCGTGAGCGGGCGAAGTGCGCCTCCGCGTCCCGCCAGCGTCGTTCGAAGTAGAAGGTGTAGAACGCCTTCGAGAAGTTGGCCTCGGCAAGGTCCGGGTCGAGCCGCATCGCCTTCTCGACGGCGGCCGCCGCCTGGTCCCGGTTCTCCTCCGCGCGCGTCCATCCGTACACGCGCAGGATGCCGTAGCAATCCGCGAGCCCGCAGTGGGCGAGGGCGTAGTTCGCGTCGAGCGCGATTGCCTGCTCGAAGCACTGGATGGCGACGCGCACTGGCGTCTTCGAGAAGCTGCATCCGGCGGCGCGCCCGACCGTCACTTCGGCGCTCCTTTGTTGGCGCCCGGCTTCACGGCTCGGCCACGAGCGGGTCAACGATCTCGACGAACGGGAAGCGTGCGAAGTCGGTGTCGCGCGTGCAAATGCGGCGAATGCCGTGCTCGCGCATCAGCACCGCCGTCCCGGCGTCATGCCAGAGATTGCCGGTGATGGCGGGAACCTCCTCGGTCACCTCGGCCAGCACGAGCGCGTGCCGATCGGTGGGCACGAGCATGGTGACAGCGGGGGACTGCTGGAGCGCCTCGAGAAATTCCGCCGCGGCGGATGGCGTCCAAGGCTGCCGCAACACGCGCGGATGCGTGACCACGCGCAGGAACTCGTAGCAGATGCCCCACGTGAGGAACCAGGCGCCCTGCCGTGCGCGCCAGCGCTCGAGCAACGCGTGGCACCGCGCATGCTCGGCGGCGCGCACGTCGGCGGCATACACGAGCACGTTGGTGTCCACCACGAACACCTACCGCTCCTCCATGACCCGATAGAGCGCGTCGCGATCGGCGACGTCCACGAGCGCGCCGCCCGAGTCGAAGGTCGGGAGCGGCGTGAGCTCCGGGGTCTCCGGCCGACGGCGCAGCAGTTGGCGCAGGGCGGTCTCGACGAGTTCAGACATGGTGCGACCCGTTCGGGCGGCCTCGCGCCGGAGACCGGCCATGACGGTGTCGTCAATATTGAGGGTCGTCTTCATATGGAAAACCATACCGGTAGTATGTTTGTATGTCAATCTGCGAATCGCTCATCGCGTCAGCACCATCGCCATCAGGACCGCCCCTTTCGGATCCTTCCGCAGCTGGTCGTAGCGCTCGAGGCCCGAGAACTCAGGGGTCCACGGATCGTGCAGCGCGATCGCGCGCGCGAAGGTGCCCGCCGGAGATGCCGGGATCAACCGCCCGGACGGCATAACCGGGGTGTGTATATTCCCCCGCATGGACGCCCGCAGCGCCGCCCACGTGCTCGAGCAGGTCGCGGCCCTCCTGGCCCTCCACGGAGAGCCTGCGGCCACGGCCAAGCCGTTCACCGCGGCAGCGCGCCGTCTCGCGGCCGCCGAGGGCGACCTCGCGCAGCTGGATCGCACTGGCTTGCTTCGCACCTTTCACGCCGACGTGCAGGCCGCCTGCCTCGACCTGATCGAGACCGGCGACAGTGCGCTGTTGGAGCGCCTCCGCGAGGACACACCCGAAGGGCTACTCGAGATGCTACGCATCCCTGGCCTCGGGCCGAGCCGGATTCACCGCATCCACGCCGGTCTCCATGTGGACTCGGTGCAGGAACTCGAGGAAGCCGCGCGCGATGGACGGCTCGCGGCGCTGCCGCGCTTCGGCGCGCGCATGGCCGAACAGGTGCTCCAGGGTATCGCGTCGCTCCGCGAGCAAGGTTCGCCCGTGCTCTATCCGCATGCGTTGGCCGAAGCGCAGCGCCTGCTCGCACATGTGCGTGCGCATCCAGAGGTCGAGCGCGCCGAGCTCGCGGGGACGTTGCGTCGCACGAACGATCTCGTGCGCGAACTCGACATCGTGGCGAGCTGCCGCTCGTTCCCCGCGCGCGTGGCGGCGTCGATCGCGCGCGGCCCGCAGGTGCGCGAGATCACCGGTGGCGGCGGTCGCGCCATCTCGCTCCGCTACACGGACGGCTTTGCGCTCAACCTGCTCTGCGTCACCGCACCAGAATTCGCCGTGGCGCTCTGGCGCGCGACGGGCAATGACGCGCACGTCGCGGAGGTCCGGGCGCTGCTCGCGGCGCGCGGCTACACAGTGGCGGGCGACCACATCCGCGACAGCGACGGACGGGACGTGCCCATCAGCGACGAGCCGATGATCTACCGGTTGGCCGGGCTCGACTTCGTGTCGCCAGAGCTGCGCGAAGGGCTGGGCGAGGTGGCCACGAGCGCCGCGCACGGATTGCCGGAGCTGGTGCGAAGCGGCGACATCCACGGCGCGCTCCACTGCCACTCGCATTTCTCCGATGGCGAAGCGACGATCGTCGACCTCGCCAACGCGGCGCGCGCACGCGGCTGGGGGTACCTCGGCATCAGCGACCATTCGCAGAGCGCGTTCTATGCGGGTGGGCTCGATCGCGAGTCGATCGTCCGCCAGCACGCCGAGATCGACGCCGTGAACGCGATGTTCAGCGACTTTCGCGTGCTCAAGGGCGTCGAGGCCGACATTCTCCCCTGCGGCCGCGTCGACTATGACGAAGCCACGCTCGACTCGTTCGACTACGTGATCGCGTCCGTGCATTCGCGCTTCGGCATGAATGCGCAGCAGATGACCGACCGCGTGCTCAAGGCCATGGACGATCCGCACGTCACGATCATCGGCCACCCGACCGGGCGCCTGCTGCTCACGCGCGAACCCTTCGCGATCCACCTCGACGCCGTGCTGGAGAAGGCCGGCGCCGTCGGCGTGGCCATGGAGCTCAACGCCGATCCGCATCGGCTCGACCTCGACTGGCGCTTCCTCAAGAGCGCCAAGGAGTTCGGTGCGAAGATCGAGATCGGCCCCGACGCGCACGCCATCGCGGGGCTCGACAACATCGAGTTGGGCGTCGCGATGGCGCGGAAGGGATGGCTCGCGGCCGGCGACGTGCTCAACGCGCTCCCGCTCAACGCCTTCCTCGACGTCGTGCGCACCCGTCGCGCGATGCCGCGTCGCACGCCGGCCTCCGTGACCGCGGTCGCCAGTGGCCGGTAAGCGCGCGAGCGGTGCGAGGCAGCCGCTTTCACAGCGGCGGCCGGGCAAGGCTGGCGGTCGTGCGAGCGTCGCGAAACACGTCGCGAAGTCCGTGCCGAAGAAGCTCGCGAAGGCTCCTGCGAAGGCCTCTGCGAAGTACGCGACAAAGCCCACTGCGAAGCCCGCAACGAAGCCCGCAACGAAGCCCGCAACGAAGCCCGCAACGAAGCCCGCAGCGAAGCCCGCAGCGAAGCCCGCAGCGAAGCCTGCGGCGAAGCCCACTGCGAAGCCCGCAACAACACTCGCAGCGAAATCGCCCAAGCCGCGCCGCATCGCGCGCGAACAGCTGCCGGCCCACGCCGCCGAACTCTACCGCCGCCTCACGACGCTCTACCCCGACGCGCACTGCGAACTCGACTTCCGCAACCCGTTCGAGCTGCTCGCCGCGACGATCCTCTCCGCGCAGTGCACCGACAAGCGCGTCAACATGACGACGCCCGCGCTCTTCGCCGCGTATCCCGATGCCGCCGCGCTCGCGGTCGCGAAACAGGAAGACGTCGAGGCCATCGTGAAGAGCACCGGCTTCTACCGCGCCAAGGCGAAGAACCTGATCGCGATGGCCGGTGATCTCGTCGACCACCACGGGGGCCAGGTGCCCGCCGACATGGACGCGCTCGTCCAACTCGCCGGCGTCGGCCGCAAGACCGCCAACGTCCTCCTCGGCAATGCGTTCAACATCAACGTCGGCGTCGTCGTGGACACGCACGTCGGTCGCCTCGCCAACCGCTTGGGCCTCACCGCCGAAACCGATCCGGTCAAGGTCGAACAGGCGCTGATGCCGCTCTTTCCGAGGGATTCATGGACGATGTTGTCGCACCTCCTCATCTGGCACGGCCGTCGCACCTGCGACGCGAAGAAGCCCAAGTGCGGCGAGTGCGCACTCGCGAACATCTGCCCGAATTCCCCGGCGCCGTGAGCGCTCTCCTGTCATCCTGAGCGCAGCGAAGGATCCGCTTATGCCGTTCCCGCGAAAGACCACAAGCAGGCCCCTCGCTGCACTCAGGGCGACAACGCTGCTCGCGCTGGCGGCGACGACTCTCGCCGCCCAACCGCGCCGACCCGCCGCGGCCGCCGCGTACGTCCCGCCCGCCGGCAGCTGGGAGCAACGCCCCCCCGCGCAGCTCGGCCTCGACGCCACCAAGCTCGACTCCGCCGTTGCCTTCGCGATCGCGAACGAAACGAAGAGCCCGCGCGACCAGTTCGAGTCCAACTCGATCGGCTTCTCGCGCGAGCCCTACGGCGAACCGCTCGGACCCTTTGCCACGCGCGGCGCGACGTCGGGTGTCGTGCTGCGCCACGGCTACATCGCCGCCACCTGGGGCGACGTGACCAACGTCGAGATGACGCACTCGGTCACCAAGTCGCTCCTCTCGACCGTCGTCGGCCTCGCCGTCGCCAAGGGCCTCATCCGCTCCGTCAACGACACCGTGCGCCCGTACATCGGGCCGCTCTACGCACTCAATGCGCCGCCGTCGCCCGGTAGCGGCACGGGGGGCGCCTTCCTCGATCCGTTCAGCTCGCCCCACAACCGCCGCCTCACCTGGGATCATCTGCTGCGCCAGGTGAGTGACTGGGAGGGCACGCTCTGGGACAAGCCCGATTGGGGCGATCGACCCGAGGGACCGGCCGACACGTGGCGCACGCGGCCACGCAACGAGCCGGGCAAGGTCTACAAGTACAACGACGTGCGCGTCAACGCGCTCGCACTCGCCGCACTCGCGGTCTGGCGCCGTCCGCTCCCCGACGTTGCGCGCGAGCTGATCATGGATCCGATCGGCGCTTCGCCGACCTGGCGCTGGTACGGCTACAGGAACTCGTGGGTGCTGCTCGACGGAAAGGCCGTGCAAAGCGTGAGCGGCGGCGGTCACTGGGGCGGCGGGCTCTTCATCTCCGCGCTCGACATGGCGCGCTTCGGCCTGCTCTCGCTGCGCAAGGGCAAGTGGGGCGACGCGCAGCTGGTGCCCAGCTCGTGGGTCGACTACGCGACGACACCGACGCCGGCGAACATCGGCTACGGCGTCATGAACCACTTCCTCAACGTCGATGGCAAGCTGCTGCCGTCGGCGCCCAAGACCGCGTTCGTCCATCTCGGCAATGGCACCAACGCCATCGTCGTGGACCCGGAGCATGATCTCGTGATCGTGGTACGCTGGATCCAGAACAACCAGCTCGATGGCGTGGTCAAGCGCGTCATCGCGGCCATCCAGTAGCCTCTGTCGTTCTGAGCGCAGCGAAGGACCCGCTTCTTTCCTCTCGACCACCACCCCGGCCAACCGCCAAGCGGATCCTTCGCTTCGCTCGAGGATGACAACGATGCGCTTCTCCACTGCCCTGCTCGGCGTCACCCTCGCCGCCTGCGCTGGTTCACCACCGCCGGAACCCACGCCGACACCCGCGCCAGCTGCGGCGGCCGTGAGCGATGGCTGCGCGAGCATCGTCGCCGCCTTCCTCGCCAAGCCTGACTCGACTCCCGTCACCAAGGTGCCCGAGCCGATCAAGATGGAGCCGCGCCCGTTCCGTCCGCCGTACCCCGCGGACCTGCTCGCCAAGGGCAAGGCCGAGTTCCGTGCGACGGTGCTCGTCGACACCTTGGGCAAGGCCGACCTCGCGACCTTCAAGATCCAGCTTTCCACGCACAAGTGGTTCAACAATCAGGCGCTGAACGCGATCGCCAAGTGGAGATTCCGCCCGGCCGAGATCGACGGCTGCAAGGTGCCGCGCAACTACCACTTCAGCGCGAGCGTCGGATAGCGCACGTCTGGTAGCACGCGCGACGGTTGGCGCGATCGTCCCGAGGCGAGCTCACAACTCACACTCGCCTCACCCTTCCGCACCACCGCCAAGAACGCCGCGGACGCCGGGCTCGCGGGCCGGCCGCGCACACTCACCCGCGTGAACGTGCGCTTCACGCGGAACGCCGGGTGTACATCCAGCTCGACGAGCACACCGGCCTCCACGTCCGCCTGCACCGCGGCGCGCGACAGCACCGCCACGCCGACGCCCTCGCGCGCCAACGCGCGCAGCGGCTCGATCCCCTCCACGGTGAGCACGTGGCGCGGCTCCGCTCCCACGCTCGCGAGTGCTGACTTCACCAGCGCATGCGTGCGCGTCGCCGGTTCGCGGAGCAGCAGCGTGCCTTCCGCCAGGCGTGAGGCGTTGAGCCGGCGCTTCCCCGCCAGCGGATGCGTCGGCGCCACCACCGCGATCATCTCGTCCTCGCGCCACGGCGTCACGCGCAGCCGGCTGTCGCGCACCGGCGCCTCCGCGAACGCGACGTCGAGGTCGAAACGCAGCAACCGCCGCACGATCTCGCGCGTGGGCGCAGCCTCCAACTGCACCGACACGCCGGGATACGCCCGCGCGAACCGCGCGATGATCGCCGGCATGAGGTAGGCCGCGATCGTCGGACTCGCGCCGACGGCGAGTCGCCCGGTCTGCACTCCCTTGAGCGCCGCGAGCGTCATCTCGGCCGACCGCTCGGCGTCGAAGATCACGCGCGCATGGAGCGCGAGCGCGCGTCCCGCTGCGGTGGGCCGCGAGCGCCGCCCGCCCGAGGGGCGGCGCTCGAGCAGCGCGGTGCCGAGCTGCGCCTCGAGTGCATGCACCGCGCGCGACACTGCGGGCTGGCTGACGTTGAGCGCCCGCGCGGCCGCCACCACGCCGCCGTGCTCGACCACCGCCGCGAACGAGCGGACCAGGTGCAGATTGAGCGCCATAACCAGACCGGATGTTGAAGGTCAGGTAAATGTATTTGTGATATAGGCTCGGTGTGAGCTATCCTCGAGCATATGTGGCTTGTCCGCCTTGCCCTCCGGCAGCCGTACACGATCGCCGTCGCCGCCGCGGCCATCCTCCTCATGGGGATCCTCGCCGCGAAGCAGATGCTCGTGGACATCTTCCCCACGATCGACATCCCCGTCGTCGCCGTCGTCTGGAACTACCCCGGCCTCTCCGCCGACGACATGGAGAAACGCGTCGTGCTCATCTCCGAACGCGGCCTCTCCTCCACCGTCGACGGCATCAGCCGCATCGAGTCCCGCTCCATCGCCGGACTGGGCATCCTCAAGGTCTACTTCCAGCCCGGCGTCTCGATCGGCAACGCGATCGCCCAGATCGGCGCCGCGAGCTCGGCCTACCTGAGCCGCATGCCCCGCGGCATCCAGCCGCCGATCATCATCCAGTCGAACGCGTCCAACCTCCCCGTCGCCCAGCTCACGCTCGCAAGCTCGACGATGCCCGAGGAACAGATCGCCGACTACGGGCAGAACTTCATCCGCCTCCGGCTCTTCACGATTCCGGGGCTCTCGTCGCCGGCGCCCTACGGCGGCAAGACGCGCGAAATCACGATCAACGTTGATCCGGCGCGCCTCGCCGCACGCGGCATCTCGCCGGACGAAGTCGTCTCCGCGCTCACCAGCTCTGACGTCTTCATCCCCGCCGGTACCGCGCGATTGGGCAAGCGCGAAGTCACCGTCGCGCTCAACTCGAGCCCGGTCACGATCCCCGAGTTCACGCAGATCCCCATCAAGGTCATCGGCAACGCCCCCGTCACCATCGGCGACGTCGCCACCGTCGCGGATGGCTTCGCGGACCAGACGAATCTCGTCCGCATCGATGGCCACCGCGCCGCGTATCTCGCCATCCTCAAGAAGAGCGACGCCTCCACGCTCGCCGTCGTCGAGGCCACGCGCGCGCTCATTCCGAGACTGCAGAGCGTCGCCCCCGACGGGCTCGACCTGCGCCTCGACTTCGACCAGTCGGTGTTCGTGCGCAACGCGATCTCGAGCGTCGTGCAGGAGGCGATCGTCTCGGGCGTGCTCGTCGCCCTCATGATCCTGGGCTTCCTCGGCTCGTGGCGCTCCGTCGTCGTGGCCATCGCGAGCATTCCCGTCGCCATCGCCTGCGCCATCATCGGGCTCCGCTTCACCGGCAACAGTTTCAACATCATGACGTTGGGCGGTCTCTCGCTCTCGATCGGCTTGCTCGTGGACACCGCGACCATCACGGTCGAGAACATCCACCGCAACCGCGCGATGGGAAAGCCGCTCACCGTCTCGATCCTGGACGGCGCGGCGCAGATCTCGCTGCCGGTCATCATGGCGACGCTCGCCATCTGCATCGTCTTCTTCCCCGTCGTGCTGCTCACGGGTCCGGCGCGCTTCCTCTTCGTGCCGATGGCGATCGCGGTCGTCATTGCCATGCTCGCCGCGTGGCTCCTCTCGCGCACCCTCGTCAAGACGCTCTCGCGCATGCTGCTCGCGGGCGAGCGCGCGCACGGCCATGGGCACGACGCCGAGCTCGACGACGCGCAGGCCTCGACGCTCTCCCGCTTCTCGCTCCGCTTCAACAGATGGCGCGACCACGCCTTCGGGAACTTCCGGGACGCCTACACCGGCGTGCTCGCGGGACTCGTGCATCGCCGCCGCACCACGCTCGTGGGCTTCGGCATCCTCCTCCTCGCCAGTCTCGCGCTCGGCCCCAGCATCGGCACCGATTTCTTCCCGAGCGCCGACGCCGGGCTGCTCAAGCTCCACGTGCGCGCTCCCGCCGGCACGCGCATCGAGGAGACCGAGCGGCTCATCGCGCAGGTCGAGCAGCACGTGCGCGCCATCGTGCCCAAGGACGAGCTCGGCACCATCAACGCCATGATCGGCGTGCCGTCCGCGCT
The DNA here is from genome assembly GCA_025359135.1 of Gemmatimonadota bacterium. Classification (GTDB taxonomy): domain Bacteria; phylum Gemmatimonadota; class Gemmatimonadetes; order Gemmatimonadales; family Gemmatimonadaceae; genus JACPPC01. Next base: position 9,092 of record JANYHJ010000124.1, read on the forward strand.
CGCCATCGCCTTCACGCCGACCGACAACGTGAGCGGCGCGGACGCGGAGCTGCTCGTCGCGCTCAAGGGCGAGCACGCGCCCACCGCTGGCTACGAGGCGCGCATCCGCACCGACCTGCAGACGTCGTTCCCCGACGCGCTCTTCTACTTCCAGACCGCCGACATCGTCAGCCAGGTGCTCAACTTCGGGCTCGCCTCGCCGATCGACGTGCAGGTGGCCGGGGGCAAGCCCGAGGTCGCGTACGATGTTGCGCGCCGCCTGCGCGACGCGATGCGCCTCGTGCCCGGCGCCGCCGACGTCCACCTGCGCCAGTCGCTCGACTATCCGTCGCTCGCGCTCAACGTCGATCGGCAACGCGCTTCGCAGGTCGGCATCAGCCAGCGCGACGTCGCCAACTCGATGCTCGTCTCGCTCTCCTCGAGCGCCCTTGTCGCCCCGGCCTTCTTCATCAATCCGGCCAACGACGTCAACTACCTCGTGGCCGTCAAGGCGCCGCTCGATCGCATGGGCACCGTGCCGGACCTCCTCGCCACGCCGATCGGCGCACCGGGTCCGTTGCTGCCCGCGAGCAACGCGGCCGCTCCTGCCGATGCACCGCGCGCGCCCGCGCAGACGCTCGGCAACCTCGTGACTCAGGCGCCCGCTGTCATCCCCAACGAAATCGACCACTACACCGTGCAGCGCGTGCTCGACATCGAGGCCAACGTCGAGGGCCGCGATTTGGGCGCGGTGGTCAAGGGCATCAAGGCGAAAGTCGCGGCGCTGGGCACGCTCCCCAAGGGGGTCGCCGTCACCGTGCGCGGCCAGGGCGAAGTCATGGACGAAGCCTTCTCGAGCCTCGCCCTCGGCCTCGTCGTCGCCATCGCGCTCGTCTATCTGCTCATGGTGATCATGTTCCAGTCGTGGCTGGACCCGTTCATCATCATGCTCGCGGTGCCCGGCGCCCTCATCGGCATCCTCTGGATGCTGATGAGGGCGCCGGGCACGGCGAGCATGATGATGAACGGGTCCAGCCAGGACTGGAACATGATCACCATCAGCAGATACACGAGCGCAATGGCGACGACGAGGCCGAGGGCAAGGCTCGAGAAGGCCTCGTCCATGACTTC
>JANYHJ010000163.1 GCA_025359135.1 Gemmatimonadota bacterium
GACGCGCTTCGACGCGTCCAAGCATCGGGTCCAGTTCGCGAACGAGGTCAAGAACTTCGACCCCGCGCTGACGATGGACCGCAAGGAGGTCAAGCGGTCGGACCTGTTCACGCAGTTCGCCCTCGCGGCGAGCGTCGAGGCCATGAACGACGCGGGCTTCGGCGGCGGCACGGGCTACGATCCGCTGCGCACCGGCGTCATCATCGGCTCCGGCATCGGTGGCATCCGGACCTTCGAGGACCAGCTCGACATCGAGCGCACGATGGGCCCCAACCGCGTGTCGGCGTTCTTCGTGCCGATGTTCATCGGCGACATCGCCGCCGGCGTGGTCTCGATGCGCTACCAGGCCAAGGGACCCAACTACGCGGTGCAGAGCGCCTGCGCCACGAGCGCCCACGCGATCGGTGATGCGTTCCGCCTGATCCAGTACGGCGACGCGGACATCATCATCGCGGGCGGCACGGAAGCCGCGGTGAGCCGCATGGCGATGGCGGGATTCGCCAACATGCAGGCGCTCTCGCACAACAACGACAATCCGATGACGGCGAGCCGCCCCTTTGATCGGACGCGGGACGGCTTCGTGCTCGGCGAGGGGGCGGGCATCGTGGTGCTCGAGGTGCTGGAGCATGCCCTCGCGCGCGGCGCGACGATCCACGGCGAGATCGTCGGCTACGGCGCGACGGGCGATGCGTACCACCTCACCGGCCAGCCAGAGGATCACGAAGGGCTGCAGCGCGCGATGCGCCGCGCCCTCGAGGATGCGAAGCTCAAGCCGGAAGACGTGCAGTACGTGAACGCGCACGGCACGTCGACGCCGATGAACGACCCGAACGAGATCCGCGCCATCAAGAAGGTGTTCGGGGCGCACGCGGCGACGCTCAACGTGAGCTCGACCAAGTCGTCCACCGGGCACACGCTCGGCGCGGCCGGTGCGATCGAGGCGGTGTTCACGGCGCTCGCGCTCAAGCACGGCGTCATTCCGCCGACGATCAACCTCCACGACCAGGACCCGGAGTGCGACTTGAATTGCACGCCGAATGTGGCGGTCAAGCGCGAGATCACGGCGGCGATCAGCAATTCGGCCGGGTTTGGCGGGCACAACACGGCGGTCGCGCTCAAGAAGTGGGTGGGCTAGGCTCCGCTATCGTGCGCGCCCCCCTCGCCAACCTGCCCATCGACCGGCTGCACGATCCGGCGCTGGTCCGGATTGCGGGCAAGCTGGCCACCGGTGAACGGCTCGACCGCGCCGACGCGCTCTCCTGCTACCAGACCGGCGACCTGATCGGGCTCGGTCTGCTGGCCGATGCGGCCAATCGCGCGCTCCACGGCGACGTCGTGACCTTCGCCGCCAACCAGCACATCAACCCGACCAACGTCTGCGTGCTGCGCACGACGTGCAAGTTCTGCGGGTATGCGCGGCTGCCGAAGGAGCAGGGCGCCTATCGCTACACGATGGCGCAGGTGCTCGAGGAGGCGGCGCACGCGGCCGACGGCCTGACGAAGGAGTTCCACATCGTCGGTGGCCTCGACATGCAGGCCGGGCTCGCCTACTACGAGGAGATGTTCCGCGCCCTCAAGGCGAACTTCCCGCACGTCCACATCAAGGCGCTCACCGCGGTCGAGATCGCGCACATCGCGCGCATCGAGAAGATGTCGTGGACCGACGTCCTCATCGCGCTCAAGGCCGCCGGGCTCGACACGCTGCCGGGCGGTGGCGCCGAAACGTTCAGCGCGGCCGTGCGCGAGCAGATCGCCGGCAAGAAGCTGGGCGGCGCGGACTACATCGGCGTGCACCGCGCGGCGCACCAGCTCGGCATCCGCTCCAACTGCACCATGCTCTATGGGCACGTGGAGACGCTCGAGGATCGCGTCGAGCACCTCATGATGCTGCGCGACCTGCAGGACGAGACGGGCGGCTTCCTCGCCTTCATCCCGCTGGCGTACCATCCGGACGACAACGAGCTGGGCGCCACGCTCGGCCGGCGTGGCACCGCGACCGGCGGCACCGACGACCTGCGTATGCTGGCGACGGGACGGCTCTTCCTCGACAACTTCCTGCACATCAAGTCGCACTGGATCATGGTGAGCCAGGCGCTGAGCCAGGTGTCACTGCACTTCGGGGTCAACGATCTCGAAGGGACCGTGGTCCGCGAGAAGATCTACCATGCGGTGGGCGCGCACACGCCGCAGGGGATGACGCTCGAGCAGGTGTTGACACTCATCCGTGGGGCTGGGAAGGTGCCGGCGGAGCGGGACTCGTTCTACAAGGTACTGCGTACGTTTGGCGACGTACGGCCACCGGCACCAGCGCTGTTCGCAACGCACGCGCGCGAAAGCCTGCAGGGATAGCATGTAGGTAGTTCGATTCCAACGCTTTGGCATCCGATAGACGTTCATCCGGTGAGCTGTTATGCCCCGAACGCGCACTGTACCTATAGCAATACTTTCTCTTGCCGCGCCCGTGGTCTGGCTCGGGTGCTCGAGTTCATCACTCGTTGTGGGTCCCCCCCAGCCTACTCCAAGCTCAGCAGCGGGCTGTTATGCAGTAGGGCTAGGCGGATGGAACGGCCCAAGAGAGAGTCCGGATCCGCCCTCAGTCATTGCGCTCCTTGATTCCCTGGGCACCAACGGCTCCGAGGTCGGCAAACAACTCGCTCGCCCCGACCCGCGCAACGCTGCCATGCCATTCACCGCGTCGTGGTGGGCGCGGCCTGACCCTGATCATCTGAGCGTCCATTTTTCCCTTGACGGAATTATCGGGGTACGAATGTTCGTGGCGTGGGATTCGGGCGGCGGGAAGTGGAGCGGGACCGCAGAGGCGTTCACCGATGTCAGTCCGTCGACTCAGGCTGTTTCGGCGGTCAGTTTGTCCCCACGACCATGCACCTAGCTGTCGGTTCAAAGCAGGGTAGTCTTCAACGCATGCGTGTCGGTCGCATTTCCTACATCAACTGCTATCCCGTCTACGGGGCCATTGACCGCGGCATCGTGCAGCTGCAGGGAACGCTCGTGGACGGCGTGCCGACCCGCCTCAACAAGCTGATGGCGGACGGCGAGCTCGATGTGAGCGTCGTCAGCGCCGTCGAGTACGCGCAGGACGCCGACCGCTTCCTGCTGCTGCCCGACCTCGCCATCACCTGCGACGGGCCGGTGCGCTCGGTGATGCTCTTCAGTCGCGTGCCGGCGTCTGAGCTGGGGGGTCGCAAGGTGCTCGTGAGCACGTCAAGCATGACGTCCGTGGAACTGCTGCGGCAGCTCTTCCGCGAACGCTGGCACGCCGCCCCGGAGTTCGTCCCGGCCGACGCCGAAATCGCGGACGTAGCCAACTTCGGCTCGGAGACCCACGCCGCCCGCCTCGTGATCGGTGACGCCGCGCTCGTCCTCGACGCCGCTCGCCGCGGTGACGCCGCCGCCGATCGCGCGCCGCACTATCCGTTCGCCTACGATCTGGGCGCAGAGTGGAAGGCGTGGACGGGACTCCCGTTCGTCTTCGCCGTCTGGGTGGCCCAGCGCACGACGCCGGTTGCCGAGTCGCTCGGGGTGCACGCCTCCCTCATCGCCTCGCGCGACTGGGGGGTGCAGCACCTGGACCAGCTCGCCGCGCAGGCGCATGCCAACACCGGCATCGCGCAGGACGAGTGCCGCGAGTACTTCGACGGCCTCGACTACCGGCTCAGCTACAAGCACCTGGCGGGGCTGACGGAGTTCTTCCGTCGCCTCGTCACCGACGGCCGTGTGCCCGATGGGCGCCTGGCCTTCCTGCCCGCCTGACCTTTCACGCTTCCCGCGCGACCGCTGCCATGATGACCGTCTCCCGCGACCTCCTCGACTTCTACACCAACGCGCCGCTCCTCGAGCTGGGCGCCGAGGCCGATCGCGTCCGCCGCGAGAAGCATCCGCACAACACGGTCACCTACATCGTCGACCGCAACATCAACTACACGAACGTCTGCGTGGCCGACTGCGGCTTCTGCGCCTTCGCGCGGCGGCCCAAGCACGGCGAGGGATACACGCTTTCGTTCGAACAGATCGGGCAGAAGATCGACGAGACCAAGGCGCTGGGCGGCGTGCAGATCCTCATCCAGGGCGGCCACAACCCGTACATCCCGTTCGACTGGTACTTGGACCTGCTGCG
>JANYHJ010000208.1 GCA_025359135.1 Gemmatimonadota bacterium
CAGGCCGACCGCCTTCATGTTCTCGTACGACGCCTGCGCGATCGGCTTGCTCAGGTACGGCGCCCAGCCCGAGCCGATCATGATGACCGTGTCGAGCTTGGTGTCGGTCATGAGCGCGGCGCCCTGCGCGATGCGCTTGGCGGTCTCGTAGAGCGCCATCGTGCGGTCGTAGTCGCGCTCGCGGAAGTAGAACCAGATGCTCGCGGTGCTCGGCACCACGTTGGGCTGGTCGCCGCCATCCTTGATGATGTAGTGCGACTTCTGCGAGAGCTCGAGGTGTTCGCGCTTGTACTCCCAGCCCATGCCCATGAGCATGGCCGCGTCGAGTGCGCTCTTGCCGCGCCACGGCGCGCCCGCCGCGTGCGCGCTCTGTCCCTTGAACTTGAACTCGGCGCTGATCAGCGCGACGAGCGGCGACTGGCCCATCATCGTGCCGAGGTTGCTGCCGACGTGGCTGTAGAGTGTGACGTCGACGTCCTTGAACACGCCGGCGCGCACGAGGAACGCCTTGCCCGCCATCTGCTCCTCGGCGATGCCGGTCCAGAGCACGAGCGTGCCGGGGAGCTTGTCGCGTTCCATGATTTTCTTGACCGCGAGCGCGGCCACGATGTTCACCGCCTGGCCCGCGTTGTGCCCTTCGCCGTGGCCGGGCGCGCCATTCACCACCCACTCGCGTGAGGCTGTGGCAGGCTTCTGCGATGACTGCGGAATGCCGTCCAAGTCAGCTCCGAGCGAGATGACCGGCTTGCCCGAGCCCCAGCGTGCGACCCAGGCAGTGGGCAGGCCGCCGACACCGCGCTCGACCTTGAAGCCGTTCTGCTCGAGGATGGCCGCGGTGAACTTGCTCGACTCGAACTCCTGCATGCCGAGCTCGCCGTAGCTGAAGAGCTGGTCGACGATCTCCTGCACCATCTTCGATTTGCCGTCGATCTCGCGGGCGACTTCTGCCTTGAGGCGCGCGATGCGCGCGGAGTCGGGCGCCTGTGCGCGTGCGACCGGCGCGAGAGCCAACGCGAGGGCGACGGCAGAGAATGTCCGCTTGATCATGGCACCACCTTGGCCGGAGCCTTCGTTTCGCGCGTGGTCGGATACTGGATGCCCAGCTGTTCCATGTAGCTGCCGAACTTCTTCGGGTCATAGTAGAACGGCCGCATCAGCTCGCGGTACTTGGCCATGATGTCGGCATTGAGGAACGTGCTCGGCTCGTCCGTGTCGGCCAGCAGCGACTTGTACGTGCGGTCCTTGGTCTGCACGGTGACGAAGTAGTCGTGGGCGTCGTTCACAAGCTTGGGCGTCAGCAGGATGTCGAGCAGCGAGAGCGCCTGCACCTTGGCGCCCGCCACCGCACCCTTGTGCGCGAGCGGCGTTGCCATCGAGATGCCGTCGGCCCAGTTGTGGCCCGGCGTGCCCGGAATGTTGCTCGGGAAGCTCAGCGTCACGTTGGGCACGTTCCACGACACGTCGCCGATGTCGTCCGAGCCCATGCCCGGATTGCCGGCCCACACTTCCTCGGATGTCTTCTGTGGCGTCGGCTTGGTGCGGAGCCCCGAGTCGGGCTGCCCCATCTCCTTCTGCACCGCGCGCGCGAAGAGCTGGTCTTTCGCGTCCCACTGCGGCATGCCGACGCGCTTGATGTTCTCATACATCGCCAGCGCGATCGGCTTGTTCTGGTGGATGTCCCACGCCGTGCCGAAGATGCGCGCGCCCTCGAACTTCGTGTCGGTCATGAGCGCCGCGCCCTCGGCGATGCGCTTGGCCGTCTCGAACATGTCCTTGACCTTCGCGGCGTCGCGTTCGCGGAAGTAGAACCAGACGCTCGCCGTGCTCGGCACCACGTTCGGCTGGTCGCCGCCGTCGCGGATCACGTAGTGCGAGCGCTGCGAGAGCGGCAGGTGCTCGCGCTTGAACTCCCAGCCGTTGGCCATCAGCATCACGGCGTCGAGCGCGCTCTTGCCGCGCCACGGCGCGCCGGCCGCGTGCGCGCTCTGTCCCTTGAAGCGGAACTCGGCGCTGATCCGCGCGAGCGACGGCTCCGATCCGTAGCCGACGTAGAGGTCGTCGCCGACGTGGGTGAAGAGGTTGACGTCCACGTCCTTGAACATCCCGGCGCGCACGAAGAACGCCTTCGAACCGAGCTGCTCCTCCGCAACGCCCGGCCAGATCATGAGCGTCCCCGCGATCTTCTCGCGCATCATGATCTCCTTGACCACGAGCGCGGCCGCGATGTTCACCGCCTGGCCCGAGTTGTGTCCCTCACCATGTCCGGGCGCGCCACCCACGAGCGTGTCGCGGTAGGCCACGCCGGGCTTCTGGTTCGATTTCGGGATGCCGTCGATGTCCGAGCCCAGCCCGATGACCGGCTTGCCCGAGCCCCAGCGCGCCGTCCACGCGGTCGGAATGCCGGCCACGCCGCGCACGACCGTGAACCCGTTCTTCTCGAGCAGCGCGGTGAGAAACTTGGAGGTCTCGACTTCCTGGAAGCCCAGCTCGCCATAGGAGAAGATCTGGTCGACGATCTCCTGGATCTGCTTCGCGCGCGCGTCGATCTTGGTGAGCGCTTCGGCCTTGAGGCGATCAAGGCGCGGATCAGCGGTCTGTGCGCCCAGCGGCAAACTGAGCGTGGCGCCCAGCAACAGCGCGGAGAGGAAGCGCTTGCTCATGGCACCACCGCCGGGGCCTTCGTGGAATCGCGCAGCGTCGGATACTGGATCCCCAGCTGCTCAAGGTACGATTTGTACTTCTTCGGATCGTAGTAGAGCTTCCGCATCTCGGGCCGGTACTTCGCCATGATCTCCGCATTCAAGTGCGTCGGCGGCATGTCCGTGGCCGCGATGAACGGCTTGTACTTGATGTCCTTGGTCTGCACGTCGTTGAAGTAGGTCCACGCGTCGGCCACGAGCTTCGGCTTGGCGATCAGGTCGAGCATCGTCAGCGCCTGCACCTTCGCGCCGGCCACGGCGCCCTTGTGTGCGATCGGCGTCGCCATCGCGATGCCGTTCGCCCAGTTGTGGCCGGGCAGGTTCGGAATGTTCGACGGATAGCGCAGCGTGATCGTCGGGCCGTTCCACGCCACGTCGCCGATGTCATCCGAGCCGCCACCCATGCGGTTCTGCGCCGGGCCATCGAGCCGCCCCACGCCGGTGCGCAGCCCCGTGTCGGGCACGCCCAACTCCTTCTGCAACCCCTTCGCGAGCTTCACGTCGGCGGCGTCCCACTTGGGCACGCCCACGCCCTTGATGTTCTCGTACATCGCCTCGGCAACCGGCTTGCTGAAATGGCCACTCCAGCCCGAGCCCAGGATGACGACCGTGTCGAGCTTCGTGTCGGTCATCATCGCTGCGCCTGCCGCCATGCGCTTGCCCGCCTCGAAGAGCGCCATCGTCTTCTCGTAGTCGAGATGGCGGAAGTAGAACCAGATGCTCGCCGTGCTCGGCACGACGTTGGGCTGGTCGCCGCCATCCTTGATCACGTAGTGCGAGCGCTGCTGCAGTTCGAGGTGCTCGCGCTTGAACTCCCAGCCGTTGGCCATCAGCATCACGGCGTCGAGCGCGCTCTTGCCGCGCCACGGCGCGCCCGCCGCGTGCGCGCTCTGTCCCTTGAAGCGGAACTCCGCGCTCACGAGCGCGTTCGAGCCGCTCTGGCCCCAGCTGACGCCGAGGTCGTCGCCCACGTGCGTGAAGAGCGTGACGTCGACGTCCTTGAAGATCCCGGCGCGCACGAGGAACGCCTTGCCCGCCATCTGCTCCTCGGCCACGCCGGGCCAGAGCATCAGCGTGCCCTGCAACTTCTCGCGCGTCATGATCTCCTTGACCACGAGCGCGGCGGCGATGTTCACCGCCTGGCCGGAGTTGTGCCCCTCGCCGTGCCCCGGCGCGCCCACCACCTGCCAATCGCGATACGCGGTGGCCGGCTTCTGTCCCGACTGTGGAATGCCGTCGATGTCAGAGCCGAGCGAGATCACCGGCTTGCCACTGCCCCAGCGCGCGGTCCACGCGGTCGGCATGCCGGCCACGCCGCGCTCGACCTTGAAGCCGTTCTGCTCGAGGATGCCGGTGAGGAACTTCGACGTCTCGAACTCCTGCATGCCGAGTTCGCCGAAGGAGTAGACCTGGTCGATGATTTCCTGGATCTGCTTGGCGCGCGCGTCGACCTTGGACACGGCCTCGGCCTTGAGCGCGGCGAGCTTGGCGGAATCGAGGGGGGCTTGCTGGGCAGGCAGGACGGTCGCGCTGATGGACAGCGCGAGGGCGAGCAACGTGCGACGCATGAGGGCTCCGAACGGGGGTGACAGGCGGGAGGTCCGGCGGGGCGGACACGCCGAGTACGCGCAGCCAAGAATGGGGGTTGAGATTGGTCGGCGCCACCTAGCCGCCCGCCAGACGCCGCCCTATCCTATGGAAGGCCCCCATCCCCCTTCCGCCAGGCCCCCCCCCATGCCGATCAAGCTCACGGTCAACGGTTCGCCGCAGACCTTCGATGGCGACCCCACCCAGCCGCTCCTCTGGTATCTCCGCGACGACCTCGGCCTCACGGGCACCAAGTTCGGCTGCGGCATCGCGGCCTGCGGCGCCTGCACCGTGCACCTGAACGGCACGTCGGTGCAGTCGTGCGTGACGCCCATGATGGCCGCGGCCAACATGAAGGTCACGACCATCGAGGGGCTCTCGGCCAAGGGCGATCATCCCGTGCAGAAGGCGTGGGCCGCAGCCAACGTGCCGCAGTGCGGCTACTGCCAGTCCGGGCAGATGATGGCCGCCTCCGCGCTCATCAAGAAGAAGGGGAAGCCCACGGACGCGGACGTCGACGAAGCCATGTCGCTCGTCATCTGCCGCTGCGGCTGCTACCCGCGAATCCGCGAAGCGATCATGATCGCCGCCGGCATGATGCCCGCCACCTCCACCACCGGAGGGCGCTGACCATGGCTACCACCGAGAAGTCCCTTGAGCGTCGCGACTTCCTCTCGAAGCTCGCGCAGACCGGTCTCGTCATCGCCATCGGCACGACGAGCGTGCGTCGGCTGGAGGCCGCGGACCGCCTGTCGCGCGGCCTGCTCGCGTCGCCCGACGGTGCGTGGCAGCCGTCGGTCTATCTCCGCATCGCGGACGACGGCGCCGTCACGATCATCTGCCATCGCTCGGAGATGGGGCAGGGCATCCGCACCGGCATGGCGATGGTCATCGCCGATGAGCTCGGCTGCGACTACAACGCCATCACGCTCGAGCAGGGACTGGGCGACAACAAGTATGGCAGCCAGAACACCGACGGCTCGACGTCGATGCGGAATGGCGCCTACGACACGATGCGCCTCGCGGGCGCCACGGCGCGCGTGCTGCTCGAAGCGTCCGCGGCCGCGGAGTGGGGCGTTGACGCGAGCTCCGTGAGCACGAAGAACGGCGTGGTGTCGCATGCGGCGAGCGGACGCTCGCTGCCGTTCGGCAAGCTCGTGGCGCGCGCGCGCACGCTGCCCGTGCCGGCCAAGCCCGCGCTCAAGTCGGAGTCGCAGTTCACGATGATCGGCAAGATGGTGCCGGGCATCGACCTCATGAACGTCCTCACCGGCAAGGCCATCTACGGGCAGGACGCGAAGATGCCGGGGATGAAGATCGCGGTCATCCTCCATCCGCCCGTTTATGGCTCGAAGGTCGAATCGTTCGACGCGAGCGCCGCGCTCAAGGTCAAGGGTGTCGAGCAGGTCATCGAGATTCCGGGCACACCGCCGCCGTCCGCTTTCTTCCCGCTCGGCGGCGTGGCCGTGATCGCGAGCAGCACCTGGGCTGCGATCCAGGGCCGCGAGAAGCTCAAGGTCAAGTGGAGCGCGAGCCCGAACGACAGCTACGACTCCGTGGCCTATCGCAAGGAGCTCGAAGGCTCGGTGCGCGCCGAGGGCAAGACGGTGCGCAATCTTGGCGACGCGCCCGCAGCACTCGGGGGCAAGAAGGTCGAAGCCGAGTACTACGCGCCGCACCTTGCGCACGCACCGATGGAACCGCCCGCAGCGGTCGCGAGCGTGAAGGGCGACAAGTGCGAGGCGTGGGCCTGCACGCAGAATCCGCAAGCCGCGCGCGACACGATCGCCGGGTACCTCAAGCTCAAGCCCGAGAACGTCGACGTGCATGTGACGTTGCTCGGCGGCGCGTTCGGCCGGAAGTCGAAGCCCGACTATGTGGTGGAGGCCGCGTTCCTCTCGCAGAAGATCGGCACGCCGGTCAAGGTCGTGTGGACCCGCGAGGATGATCTCGGCGTCGGCTACCCGCACACGGTGAGCATGCAGCGCCTCGAGGCGACGATGGACGCGGGTGGCAAGATCACCGCGTGGCGTCACCGCATCGCATCACCGCCGATTCCCTCGATCTTCGCCCCTGGCCAGGAGTACCACTCGGACGACGAGCTCGCACTCGGCGTGCTCGACATGCCGTACGAGATTCCGAATGTGCGCGTCGAAGTGGGCAAGGCGCCCGCCCACGTGCGCATCGGCTGGTTCCGCTCGGTGAGCAACGTGCCGCAGGCGTTCGCGATCGCGAGCTTCATGGATGAGCTGGCGCATGCGGCGGGCAAGGATCCGCTCGAGTTCCTCATGCAGTCGCTTGGGCCAGATCGTATTCTCGACATGAATGCGACCGGCGCGCTCAAGCCCGTCGGCAACTATGGCGCCAAGTGGGAAGATCATCCCAACGACACGTCGCGTCACAAGCGCGTGCTGCAGGCGGTGGCGCGCGAGGCGGGATGGGGCCGCAAGCTGCCCAAGGGCGAGGGACTCGGCATCGCCGTGCACCGCAGCTTCCTCACGTACGTGGCGAGCGTCGTGCACGTGAAGGTGAGCCCGAAGGGCAAGGTCACGATCCCGCGTGTCGACATCGCGATGGATTGCGGCTACGCCGTGCACCCCGATCGCGTGCGCTCGCAGTGCGAAGGCGCGGTCATCATGTCGCTCTCGAACGCGATGACGAGCGAGCTGAGCTTCAAGAACGGACGCGCCGTGCAGACCAACTTCAACGCGTACAAGGTCGTCCGCATGGCGCAGGCGCCGCGCGTGATCAAGGTGCACATCATCAACAGCGGCGGGCCGATGGGGGGCGTCGGTGAACCGGGGGTGCCGCCTGTCGCGCCGGCGTTCGCGAACGCGATCTTCGCGGCCACCGGCAAGCGTCTGCGGACGCTGCCGATCGGCGACCAGTTGGCCAAGGCGTAGCCCACGTGAAGTCCGACGACAACTACGAGTCCTCCGATGTCGAAGACCGCCGGGGAGAAACCGGCGGTGGCGGTGGTCGCGGCTTCAACATGCCCGGTGGCCGGCTGGGACTGGGCGGCTTCGCGGTTCTCGTCGTGCTGTCGCTTGTGTTCAAGACCGACTTGATCACTCCCATGCTCGGCGGCGGTGGCAGTGGTGGTGCGCCTGCGGTACAGGCACCGGCCATGGGTGGCGGTGGTTCCGTGAGCGAGGGCACGAGCGAGAAGGCGGCGCGGCACCTGGCCGCGTTCGTGCTCGACGACGCGCAGCAG
>JANYHJ010000222.1 GCA_025359135.1 Gemmatimonadota bacterium
GCTCACCCCTGACGGTCGCATGGCGGCCTTCGGTGAAGCCGGGCCGACCTCGCTCGCGGAGATCAAGGTGTCGTCCACGAGCACGTGGGCGCCCAAGACGCTCACGAGCATGACGACGCAGGTGAGCGGCTTCGCGTTCGGCACGCGCGAGGTCTACCGCTGGAAGTCGAAGGACGGCACCGAAATCGAGGGGATCCTCATCAAGGGCAAGGACGCGAAGGCCGATGGTTCGCATCCGTTGCTCTGCGTCATTCACGGCGGCCCGACCGGCGTCGATCGTCCGACGCTGCCCGATGCGCGCTACTATCCGGTCGACGAATGGGTGGCGCGCGGCGGCATCGTGCTCAAGGTCAATTACCGCGGCAGCGCGGGCTACGGCGAGAAGTTCCGCCGACTCAACGAGCGCAACTTGGGCGTCGGCGATGCGTGGGACGTGCTGAGCGGCGTCGACGCGCTCGTGGCGCAGGGCTGGGCCGACACCAAGCGCGTGGCCACGATGGGGTGGTCGCGGGGCGGCTACATCAGCGCGTTCCTGACCACGAACTCGGATCGCTTCAAGGCGATCTCGGTGGGCGCGGGCATCAGCAACTGGGCCACGTACTACTACAGCACCGACATCACCCCGTTCACGATCAACTATCTGGGCGCCGATCCGGCCATGGATCCCGCGATCTATGCCAAGACGTCGCCGATGACCAACGTGAAGATGGCCAAGACGCCGACACTCATCCAGCATGGCGAGCTTGACCGCCGGGTGCCGATCGCCAATGCGTACGAGTTGCGGCAGGGACTCGAGGACCGCGGCGTCCCGGTCGAGATGGTCGTCTACAAGGGATTCGGGCACGGCATCACCCGGCCCAAGAGCCAGCGCGCCGTCATGCAGCACAACCTGCGCTGGTTCAACCACTGGATCTGGGGCGACCCGATGCCCGACCTGCGCGCGCTGCCGATGGACTCGACCGTCACGACGTCATCCCGGTAGGCGCGGTTGCTGCTCGTCATCGACAACTACGACTCGTTCACCTTCAACCTCGTGCAGTACTTCGGCGAGCTGGGGGAAGAACCGGTCGTGCGCCGCAATGACGAGATCACGGTGGACGAGGTGGGCGACATGCGACCCGACGCGCTCGTGCTCTCGCCCGGGCCGTGCACGCCGAGCGAAGCCGGCGTGACCGTTGCCGTCATCCGGCGCTGGGGAGCGACCATCCCCACCCTCGGCGTTTGCCTCGGCCACCAAGCCATCGGTGAGGCGTACGGCGGCAAGGTCGTGCGTGCGGGTCGCGTCATGCACGGCAAGACCTCGCGCATCCGGCACGACGGCACCGGGTTGTTCGATGGCGTGAATGATGACTGCGACGTGATGCGCTATCACTCGCTGCTGGTGGAGCACGCGTCGTTGCCCGCCGAGCTCGAGATCACGGCGGTGGCGAGCGACGACAGCCGCGAGATTCACGCGGTGCGGCATCGCACGCATCCTGTCTGGGGGGTGCAGTTCCACCCGGAGTCGGTGCTCACTCCCGATGGCAAGCGGATGCTGCAGAACTTTCTCCGCATGGCGCGTGGATAGGGCAGGGCGCGCGCTGGCGCTGATGGTGTGCGTGAGCGCGGCGCGACACGCGCACGGGCAGGAACCGGTCCCTCCCACGCCGACCGCTGCAAGGCCGGCGGCGCCGAGCACGCCACGTTCCACGGTGTTCGACGTGCGCATCGCCGGGGCGTATCCCGGCGTGTCGGGAGACTTCCTGCACGACGCACTGAAGGCGCCGCACGTGACGTGGCGCGGCACGCCAGGCGGCAAGGTGCTCGTGCCGCGCGACACGTCGTTTCCCGTCACGCTCATTGTCGCGGGCAGCACCGCGCGCTTCCAGGCGCAGGTCAAGGGCGACGTGATCGTCGCCGGTGGCAACCTCGAGCTCGGGCCCGGGGCGCGCATCGAGGGTCGCGCGATCGCAATCGGCGGCGTAGTCATGCAGAGCCCGTGGGCGTACGTGCGCGACTCGTCGTACTCGTATCCGCGCCACAATTACGACCTCGTCGAGCGCGACGGCCAGGCGATGCTGCAGTATCGCCGGCAGCAGGAGCTCACCGGGCAACTCTGGTTCGAACTGCCGGGCTACTACGGCTGGCAGGAGCTCTCGTACGATCGCGTGCAGTCGGTCGGCGTGCAGGTCGGGCCCGAATGGACGGTGTCGGGCACGGACATCCTGATCCAGACCATCGTGGGCTGGCATGCGTTGCTCGGCGGCGTCGATCCCGCCTTGCACCTGCGGACGCCGGTTGGCGCAGCCTGGAGGCTCGACCTCGACGCACGCCGCGAGACGCGCACCAACGAGGCGTGGATCGCGAGCACACTGGACAACACGGCCACGACGCTCGTCTTCGGCCAGGATGTGCGCAACTACTACCGCGCGTGGCGCGCGGAAGGGGCGATCTCGCGACCGATCGAGTTCATGCATGGACTGATGTCGTTCTCGATCGGCGCGACGTACGAGCGTGCGCAGAGCCTGAAGACGGCGCAACCGCCCCTCTTCAGCCTCATCGGGCAGGCGCTGCCCTTCAGCAACCGGCGCGTGAACCCGGCCATCAACGACGGCGACATCGCCTCCGGTGTGCTCGACGTGCAGTATCGCCACCAGTTCACGAGCACACCGTGGACGCTTGGCGTGCGCACCGAGATGCCGTGGCAAACCGTGGGTGCCGCACGGTGGGTGCAGTCGATCGTGACCGGATCGCTGCTTGTGCCGACCGTGGGTTCGCAATACTGGCACACGAATGTGCGGGCGGTCGTGACGATGAACGGCCCCGCGCCGGGACAACGCCAGTACGGACTCGGCGGACCGAGCTCCATGACCACGCGCGACATCCTCGATCGCGTGGGCGACCAGCTGCTGTTCGCCGAACAGCTCTACACCTTCCCGATCGACCGCTGGGAGGATCCGCTCTGGGGCACGCCCAAGTTCTCGCTCCGGCACGTCATCGGCAGTGCGGGCGTCGGCTCGCTCGGTACGCTCAACAACGAGGTCGGCGTCCGACTCGACTTCGCAGTTATGCGCTCCGATATCATGTACGACCCGAAGAGCACGCGCGTCATCATCTCGTTTGCGGCGGCCATCGGGCCGTGAGCGCACTCCTTCCACGCGGCCGTTCGTCATGTTGAAGCGCGTCCTGTTCGGCACCTTCGCCGCCCTCGTGCTCGTCGGTGGGCTTGCGTACGTCATGGCCCCGGGCATCGCCGACCGGATGATGAACAAGCGCTCGGGCTCGCCGCCCTGGACGGTGAGCGCGGAGGCCGAGTCGCTGACCAAGGCCATCGGCCCGATCGACCTGCACAACGACGTGCTGCTCTGGGGGCGCGACATCACGAAGAAGTCCGACCACGGGCACGTCGACCTGCCGCGCCTGCAGGAAGGCCACTTTGCGCTGGCCGTCTTCTCGACGGTCACCAAGACGCCCAAGGGCATCAACTACATCCAGAACGACTCGAGCACCGACCAGATCAAGCTGCTCGCGCAGCTGTCGGGGTGGCCCGCGGCGGCCATCACGTGGCGCGTGCGACGCGCCATCTTCGAAGCCGATCGGCTCCACGCCGCCATCGCCGCTTCGCACGGCGACCTGCTCTTGATCACGACGAGGAGCCGGCTCGACTCGTTGCTGGCGCTGCGCGCGCGCGGTTCAAACAGCGTCGGCGCGCTGCTCTCCACCGAGGGGCTTCACGCGATCGACGGACAGCTCGCCAACCTCGACACGCTATTCGCGCACGGCTTCCGCGCCGCGGGCATCACCCACTTCTTCGACAACGACCTGGGTGGCAGCGCACACGGCGTGACCAAGGGTGGCCTTACGCCGCTCGGTCGCGCCACCGTGCAGCGCATGGAGCAGCTCGGCATGGTGGTCGACGTTGCGCACGGGTCGCCCACGGTCGTGAGTGAGGTGTTCGCGATGGCCACCAAGCCGGTGTGGGTGAGCCACGGCGGGGTACAGGCCGTCTGTCCAGGTCCGCGCAATCTCACCGACGACCAGCTGCGCGCACTCGCCAAGACCGGCGGCGTGATCGGCATCGGCTACTGGGACGGCGCGCTCTGCGACCCGACGCCGGCCAACGCGGCGAAGGCCATTCGCCACGTGGCCAATACGGTGGGCGTGGACTACGTGGCGCTCGGCTCCGACTGGGACGGGGCCACCACGGAGCCATTCGACGCCAGCGGCATCGCGCTCGTGACCGACGCCTTGCTCGGTCAGAAGTTCACCCCGGCCGAAATCGCCAAGATCCTGAATGCCAATGCGGTGCGCGTGCTCCGGGCGGTGCTGCCGGCGCGATAGGAGGCGGGGAACTGCGCGCGTCAAGGGGGTGTAACCGGTTGCTGTGATGCGGGTTACAAACGCTTGGCATCTCGCACTCCCGAGCACTACATTGACTGGCGTGGATTTTGCGTGCCCGAAGCACCCGAGTCGGGGCCTGACCCCGTGAGCACGCTGGCCGTTCTTCCGGCCCGCCTGTCGGCGACGCGCCTCCCCAACAAGCCCTTGAGACTGCTCGGCGGCCGACCGCTCATCGTCCGTGTGTGGGAGCGGGTCCATGAGCTGCGCATCGCAGATCGCGTCGTCGTGGCCACTGATCATCCCGACATCGCGGCGGTCTGTCGCGAGGCGGGCGCCGAGGTGGCGATGACGCGCGCGGATCATCCGTCGGGCACGGATCGCGTCGCGGAAGTTGCCGCCAAGCCCGAGTACGCCGCGCATGATGTCGTCGTCAACGTGCAGGGCGATGAACCGTTCGTGTCGCGCGACGCGATCGCGGGCGCCGCGCAGCTCGTGACGAGTGGCCACTTCCCGCTGGGGACGGCGGCCGCGATGGCGTCGCCAAGCGTTCTCGCGCGGCGGGACGTCGTGAAGGTCGTCGTCGATGATGCGGGGCGTGCGATGTACTTCTCGCGCGCGCCGATTCCGTACCTGCGTGACGGCGGCGATGCGCCGTTGCTCGCGGGACAGGTACGGCAGCACGTGGGGGTCTACGCCTACACGCGCGAGGCGCTCGCGGCGTGGGTTGCGCTCCCACAACATCCGCTCGAACTGATCGAGAAGCTCGAACAGCTGCGCCCCCTCGCCGCCGGGTGGGCGATGGGCGTGGCCGCTGTGCCCGATACGCCGCTCGGCGGCGTCGACACCGAAGAGGACCTGGCGCTCGCCAACGCGCGCTGGACCACCACCACCGAGGGACGCACCCGATGAACACGCCCACCCGTCCGCAGCCCACCAAGTTCGTCTTCGTCACCGGCGGCGTTGTGTCGTCGCTGGGCAAGGGGATCGCCGCCGCCTCCCTCGGACGGTTGCTCGTCGAACGCGGCCTGCGGGTGACCGTGCTCAAGTTCGACCCGTACTTGAACGTCGACCCGGGCACGATGTCGCCGTTCCAGCATGGCGAGGTATTCGTGACCGACGATGGCGCCGAAACCGACCTCGACCTCGGGCACTACGAGCGGTTCATCGACCGGTCGCTCTCGCAGGCGAACAACGTCACGACTGGGCGCATCTACCTGAACGTCATCACCAAGGAGCGCCGCGGCGAATACCTGGGCTCCACGGTGCAAGTCATTCCGCACATCACCGACGAGATCAAGTCGGCGATGAAGCGCATCGCACCGGACAACGATGTCGTGATCGTGGAGGTCGGCGGCACGGTGGGCGACATCGAGTCGCAGCCGTTCCTCGAGGCCATCCGCCAGTTCCGCCAGGAGATCGGGCGCGAGAACGGGCTCTTCGTGCACCTCACGCTGGTGCCGTACATCGCCGCGGCCGGCGAAGTGAAGACCAAGCCGACGCAGCATTCCGTGCGCGAACTCATGGAGATCGGCATCCAGCCCGACATCCTCATCTGTCGCTCCGAGCGGCCGCTCTCGGATGACGTGAAGCGCAAGATCGCGCTCTTCTGCAACGTCGAGTTCGGCTGCGTGATCCAGAGCCCCGACGTGCCGACCATCTACCAGATCCCGCTCTCGTTCGCCGAACAGGGTTTCGACGAGCGCGTCGTGCAGAAGCTTGGCTTGAACGCGCCCGCACCGGCCGACCTCACCACGTGGCGCTCGATGGTCCATCGGATCACGGCCCCCAGCAAGGGGAAGGTCAAGATCGCCGTGGTGGGCAAGTACACCGAGCTCGTGGATGCGTACAAGAGCGTGCAGGAGTCGCTCATCCACGGTGGGATCGCGAACGACGTGGGCGTCGAGATGCACTGGCTCTCGAGCGATCTCTTTCCCGACGCCGCCACGGCCCAGCGCATGCTGCAGGGCTTCCACGGCCTGCTCGTGCCGGGCGGGTTCGGCGTGCGCGGCATCGAAGGGATGGTGCAGGCCATTCGTGCCGCGCGCGAGATGCGCGTGCCGTTCTTCGGCATCTGCCTCGGCATGCAGGTGGCGATCATCGAGTTCGCGCGCGACGTGGCCGGGCTCGACGATTCGAATTCGAGCGAGTTCGCGCCGGAGTGCCATCATCAGGTGGTCGCGCTCATGGAGTCGCAGCAGAAGGTCACCGACATGGGCGGCACGATGCGCCTGGGCGCGTATCCGTGCCGTCTCGCCAAGGGCAGTCGTGCCGCGGAGGCGTACGGCTCCTTCGAGGTGAGCGAGCGCCACCGTCATCGCTACGAAGTGGCCAACGCCTATCGCGACCAGTTCGTCGAGAAGGGGATGCGCCTCTCGGGGCTCTCGCCCGATGGCCAGCTCGTCGAGATGGTCGAGCTCGCCGACCACCCGTGGTTCGTGGGCTGCCAGTTCCATCCGGAGTTGCAGTCGCGCCCGACGCGTCCGCATCCGCTCTTCGCCGGCTTCATCGGCGCAGCGGTGCGACAGCGCACGGCCGAGCTGGCCGACGTGCCTGCCTCCACGGAGGCGGCCAGCTAAGTGTCGATGCGACTGCCGGCGGACAAGTTCTTCCTCATTGCGGGACCGTGCGTCGTCGAGGACGACGCGCTCATGCTGCGCGTGGGTGAACACCTCGCGAGGCTCGCGCCGAAGGTGCCGGGCGGCATCATCTACAAGGCGAGCTTCGACAAGGCGAACCGGTCGAACGCGAGCGCGTTTCGCGGCCCGGGACTCGACGAGGGCCTCGCGGCGCTCGAACGCGTGCGCGCCGCGACCGGCTTGCCCATCCTCACCGACGTGCACCTGCCGGAGCAGTGCGCGGCGAGCGCGCAGGTCGTCGACGTGCTCCAGATCCCGGCCTTCCTCTGTCGACAGACCGACCTGCTCGAGGCCGCGGGCGCCACGGGCAAGCCGGTGAACGTGAAGAAGGGACAATGGATGCACCCCGAAGGGATGAAGGGTGCGGTGGACAAGGTGCGCGGCGTGGCGCCGGCAGGTAGCGAAGTCGCGGTCACCGAGCGTGGCACCTTTTTCGGCTACGGCGACCTCGTGGTCGACATGCGCGACTTCGTGCGCATGCGCGAAGCGACGCGCGCACCGGTGATCTTCGACGCGACGCACTCGGTGCAGCGGCCGGGGCAGGGCGCCGGCGGCGCGAGCGGCGGTGCGCGCGAGTTCATCCCGCCACTCACCTACGCCGCCATGGCGGCGGGGGCCGACGGGCTGTTCATGGAGACGCATCCCGATCCCGACCACGCGCCCAGCGACGGACCGAACATGATCCCGCTCGACAAACT
Organism: Gemmatimonadota bacterium; assembly: GCA_025359135.1. Taxonomy (GTDB): domain Bacteria; phylum Gemmatimonadota; class Gemmatimonadetes; order Gemmatimonadales; family Gemmatimonadaceae; genus JACPPC01. The sequence continues at coordinate 7,655 of JANYHJ010000222.1, forward strand.
GGACGACGTGATCCTGCGTGCGGTCGACTTCTGGCACCGGGTGCGCGCATGACCGGCGCCGCAATCCGTGCCTCCCAGATGCGCTACGGCGCCGAGCAGGCCCTGCGTGAGCAGGCGCGCAACGTGAAGCTTGTCGCGCTCGACGTCGATGGCGTGCTCACCGATGGCGGCATCAACGTCGGGTCGCTGAACGGCGCGCCATTCGAGTTCAAGCGCTTCGACATCCAGGACGGCCTTGGCATCAAGTTCCTGCAGTGGGCCGGCATCAAGGTGGTCATCATCTCCGGCCGTATCAGCGAAAGCACGAAGCTGCGCGCCGAGGAACTCAAGGTCGATGACTACGCGCAGGACAACGCGGCGCAGAAGCTGCCCGCGCTGCAGGCGATGTGCACCAAGTTCGAGGTCACGCTCGAGCAGGTGGCCTTCCTCGGCGACGACTGGCCCGACATGGCGGTGCTGCAGCGCGTTGGGCTGCCCGTGGCCGTGGCCAACGCGGCACCGGAAGTGATCGAGGCGTGCCTCGTGCGGCTGCAGCGTCCCGGCGGGTTCGGCGCAGTGCGCGAGTTTTCCGAGTGGCTGCTCAAGTCACAGGGGAAGTGGGCCGAGGTGACGACCGGCTACGTGGCCGAGCGCGCGGGTGGCCGCGCGTGAGCGCACGAGCGCTGCCCCAGGTGGACGCCGCCCGCGCGATCGAGCGCGGCAAGCGCGTGGTGGCGCTCGAGCGTGAAGCGCTGGAGGCGGTCGAATCGAAGCTCGGCGAGAGCTTCGCGCGTGCGGTGGCCATCGTGGCTGGGGCGCGCGGACGCGTCATCGTCTCGGGGGTGGGCAAGTCCGGGCTGATCGGACGCAAGATCGCCGCGACGCTCACGAGCACCGGCACCCCTGCCACGTTTTTGCATCCCACGGAGAGCTTGCACGGCGACCTCGGCATTGTCGGCGCCGACGATGTGGCGCTCCTGCTCAGCAAGAGCGGCGAGACGACCGAGTTGCTGCCCCTGCTCGAGCACTTCACGCGCACGGGGGTGCCCGTCATCGCGATCACGGGGGCGCCGGGATCATCGCTCGCGCGACACGCCGACGCCGCGCTCGACGCCAGCGTGCGCGAGGAGGCCTGCCCGCACGACCTCGCGCCGACCACGAGCACGACGGCGGCGCTCGCCATTGGCGATGCGCTTGCCGTGGCGCTGCTGCAGGAGAAGGGGTTCCAGCGCGAGGACTTCGCGCGGTTGCACCCCGGCGGCGCACTCGGCAAGAAGTTGCTCGTCACCGTGAGCGACGTGATGGAGACGGCGGACCTGCCCGTGCTCGCCGCGACGGCCACCATGCGCGAAGCCGTCGTGCGTCTCGCGGAGCGTCGCGGCATCGCGATCGTGACCGGTCCGGCGCAGGACGTGCACGGCGTCGTGACCGCGGGTGACTTGTCTCGCCTGATGGAAAAGCGCGCCGACGTGCTCAGCATCCCGGTGGCCGAAGTCATGACGCAGCACCCGAAAATGGCGAAGGCCGACGAGTTGGGGAGCGCGGCCGTCCACCGCATGGAGCAGCACGGCATCATGGCCCTCCCGGTGGTGAATGCCGCCGGCACGCTCGTGGGTGTCGTGCACCTGCACGACCTCATGCGCGCGGGGGCCGTCTGATGCGCCGCCGCCTCATCGCATCGCTCGGCTGCGCGATCGCCTTGGCGCTCGCTTGCAAGCCGAGCGACGCCGTGGCGGTCAGGAAGGTGGTGACGGCGGCAGATTCCGCGGACCAGGTGATGTTCGGTACGCGCTCACTGATCACGCACGATGGGGCGATCCGCGCCGAGCTCTTTGCCGACACCGCGCTCTTCTTCGACGAGAACACGCGCATCGAGATGCGCGGCGTGAAGACCCACTTCCACAACCGGGAAGGGGAGCGGAACACGGTGCTCACGTCGCGCGAGGGGACGTACAACACGCGCCTCTCGAAGATGGAGGCGCGGAAGGACGTCGATGTCGTTGCGCGCGATGGCCGCCGCTTGCAGACGATCCAGCTGCGCTACGATCAGGCGGGCAACACAATATCCGGCGACTCGGCCTTCACCATGACGCAACCGGGCGGGCGACGCCTCGAGGGTGTCGGGTTCATTTCCGATCCGGACATGCGCAACGTGCAGGTGCTCAGGGCCACGCAGGGTTCGGCGGGGGTGCTGCGCGATGCGGCGCCGTCGGCGGGCGGTGGCGCGGCAGCGCCGGCACCCGCCACGCCCACACCGGCGGCCGCGTCGCCCACCACGAAGCCAGCGGCTGCGGCCGCGGGTGGTTCGATCAAGGTCAACTCGGTGCCGACCACCGGCACCTTCAAGCTGCCGCGGAGCAAGCCGTGAACCAGCGCGCGCTCCGTCCGCTGCTGCTCGGCGTCGCCGCATGCATCGTGCTGGCGCCGGGAGTGCTGAGCGCGCAGGTGCCGGGCGGCCGTTGCTCGTTGACCTTCTCGGGCACCGGCCGCACCAAGATGAACTCGATGCAGGTCGTCGGAGGTCGCTATCACACCTTCATCAGCCAGGGATTCCGCGCCGTCTGCGACGGGCAGGACGTCACGCTCGAGGCCGACAGCGCCGAGTCGTACGAGGAGACGAACGTCTTCATCCTCATCGGCAACGTGCGCTATCGTGAGCCGCGCGCGCGGCTGACATCCAAGCGGCTCACCTACTACCTCACCGACGAGCGCCTCCTCGCCGAGGGCGACGTGGTCGTGACGCTGCCGAGCGGCACCGTGACCAAGGGGCCCGTTGTGGAGTATTTCCGCTCGGTACCGGCGGTCCGCAAGGAATCGCGGATGTGGGCGCCGCAGCGTTCGCTCAGCAAGCTCGTGCAGAAGGACAGCTCGTCGGCCAAGAAGGGCTCCGCCGCAGACACGGTCAATGTCGAGGCCGATCGCACTGCCACGCAGAACGACTCGCTGGTCTTCCTCGGCGGCCGCGTGAAGATCACGCGCGTCGACATGCTCTCGAACTCCGATTCTGCGCGCCTCGACGCCGGCACGGGCTTCGCGCAGCTCATCGGCAGCGCCGTGGTGCGGGGCAAGGGCGAGCGGCCGTTCACGCTCGAAAGCCTCGTCATGGACCTGTTCTCGAAGAACAAGGTGCTCGAGCGCGTCGTCGCCAAGGGCTCCGCGCGCGCGACATCCGATGACCTCGATGTCGCATCGGACACGATCCTCATGGACGTCGACTCGAATCGCATCGACCGCGCCCGCGCGTGGGGCAGGCAGCGCGCCCTCGTGCTCTCGCAAGGCCGCCGCATGACCGCCGACTCGCTCGATGCGATCATGCCGAAGCAGAAGGTCCGCCAGGTGCGCCTGCTGCGCACGGCATATGCCGAGAGCGACGTCGATTCGACGCGCATCAAGTCCAAGGAACGCGACTGGATCCGCGGCGATACCCTCATTGCCACGTTCGACACCGTGGCCACCAAGGACACGGCAGGCAAGGCCCGAGTCAAGACGATCCTCGCCATGGGGAAGGCGCGCTCCTACTACCAGGTGCAGTCGAGCACCGGCGATCGCGAACGTCCGGCGATCAACTATGTGCGTGGCAGCCAGATCACGGTGCAGTTCGACACCGCCGGCGTGAAGACGGTGGATGTCGACGAGAAAGCCGTGGGACTGTATCTCGAACCCGCAACCGACACGGTGGCCGCCAAGGCGGCGAAGGCCGCAGCGGACAAGGCGGCGGACAAGGCCGGTACCAAGCCGGGCGACAAGTCCAGCACCAAGACGCCGTCCAAGGCCGTGTCCCCTGCCAAGCCGTCCTCACCGGCCATCACGCCGGGCAAACCGGCCGTGGGAGCGCCCACATGAGCGACCTCCGCACGCACCTCGGTCGCATCGCGGCAGCAGACCGTTCGCTCCTGCACGCGATGCGCGCGGTGATCCTCGCCGCCGACGAGTCGGGCTCCGTCAAGTTCAACGACGCGGCCGTCCGCTTCCGCGACGAACACCTCGCGGGCATGCGGGCAGCCGGGCGTGACGTCGAACGCGAGGCCGGCCGGCTCTCGCTCGACGAAGTGCGTGCGCACCTCGCGGCCTCGGTCTTCCCGCGACTCGTGGCCGAGGGCGCGCTGGTCGCGGACTTGGCGACGCTCACGACGTCCGACGCGACGCTGCGCGTAGCCACGGCGCTGTGGGACGAAGTGCGCGAGGCGCGGGCCGAGTTCGCGGAGGAACTCGCGCGCGAGACGGCGGAGCACCCGGTGAGCGTCGCGCCGCCGCCGGCGATGGCGGGGCGGGGCAGCACGCTCGAGGCGCGCCACCTGGTGAAGGTCTACAAGAAGCGGCGCGTCGTGAACGACGTCACCGTCGAGGTGCGGCAAGGCGAGATCGTCGGCCTGCTCGGGCCCAATGGCGCCGGCAAGACCACGAGCTTCTACATGATCGTCGGGTTGATCCCGCCGGTCTCGGGCGACATCCTCCTCGACGGCGTGTCGATCACGTCGACGCCCATGTACAAGCGCGCCCGGCTCGGCATCGGCTACCTCTCGCAGGAACCGTCGATCTTCCGCAAATTGACGGTGGAAGAGAACATCATGGCGATCCTCGAGACGCTCAAGCTCTCCGCCCAGGCGCGCACCGCGCGGCTCGAAAAGTTGCTCGACGAGCTCAGCATCCGTCACCTGCGCAAGAGCAAGGCGTACGCGCTCTCCGGTGGTGAACGGCGACGGCTCGAGATCACGCGGGCGCTCGTGACGGAACCCAAGTTCATGATGCTGGACGAACCGTTCGCGGGCGTCGACCCGATTGCGGTGCACGACATTCAGCAGATCGTCGCCGGTCTCCGCCATCGCGGCATCGGCGTCCTCATTTCGGACCACAACGTGGAGCAGACGCTCGATATCGTGGACCGTGCGTACATCATGTTCGATGGACGCGTGACCGTCTCGGGTACGGTGCAACAGCTCGTGTTCAACGATCAGGCAGCGGAGCTCTACCTCGGACCCACCCTGACGGAACGGCTGCGCGCGCGCTTCGGTGCGCGGGCGGACGAAGTGACATCTGCTGCCCCCGCCCTCGATGGGGAGCTGTTCGCGGAGGCTGTCGATGAGAGGGCCACCGATCCGTTTGTCGCACGCGCCGACAGCGGCGTCGCTCCTGAATCATCGGTCATGACCAGCGCCCACGCCGCGACACCGGACGGAGAGCCCGGTGCCACGGCAGCAGACGCGGCAGCAGGCGCCCCATGAAACAGGGCCTGCAACAGACCGGCTCGCTGCGCCAGGAGCTCAAGATCAATCCACGCCTGTACCAGGCGATGGACTTGCTCTACATGCCCCTGCTCGACTTGCAGCAGCACCTCAAGCAGGAGCTCCTCAACAACCCGTTCCTCGAGATGGTGGAACCGGACGACGAGGAAGAGGAGCAGGTCGAACCGGGTTCCGAACTCGAAGTGCCGGCGGGCGACCAACCCGAAGTGCCCGAGGCCAAGGAGTCGGCCACCGGCGAGGACGGCGTCGACTGGGAAGAGGTGCTGCAGGAAGGCTTCGACGAGGAGCGCCCGCGCGAGGAGCGCGACCAGCGCGAGTACTTCGAACCCGTCACCGTCGAGCGGCGCGACCTGGGCGACCACCTCGACGAGCAGATCCAGCTGCTCGACCTCACGCCGCGACAGATCCGCCTGGTGGCCGAGATCGCCGGCAACATCAACGACGACGGCTACCTCGCGCTCGCGCTCGAGGAAATCGTCGCGAGCCTCAACGAGGAAGTGCGCAAGGCGGCCGAGGCCAGCGGCCTCTCGCTCGAAGGACTCCCCATGGTTTCCATGGACGAGGCCGAGGCGATGCTCACGACGGTGCAGGGACTCGACCCGGCCGGCGTCGGCGCGCGCAGCCTGCGCGAGTGCCTCCTCCTGCAGCTCAAGGACCAGGATCGCGCCGGCACGGACACCTGGCGCCTCGTCGAGGAGTGCTTCGACGAACTCATTGCGCACCGCTGGGGCGAGGTCTCGCGCCGGCTCTCGCTGCCCGCCGGCGAAGTGCAGGTGGCCGCCGACGAGATCGCCAAGCTCGACCCCAAGCCCGGCCTCCGCTACTCGGGCGCCAGCGACAACTACATCATTCCCGACCTCGTCATCGAGAAGATCGACGGCCGCTACCACATCTTCCTCAACGACACCAACCTGCCGCGTCTCAAGCTCTCGAAGTCGTACGCCGACATCGCGCGCGACAAGAAGAAGTTCGACGCCGACTCGAAGGAGTTCATCGCCAGTCGCCTCAATTCGGCCAACTGGATGATCCAGGCGATCGAGCAGCGCCGACAGACGATGCTCAAGGTCATGCACTACATCGTCGAACGACAGCACGACTACTTCGAGCGCGGCGTGCAGTTCCTCAAGCCGCTCACGCTGCGCGAGGTGGCCGAGGTCATCGGCATGCACGAGAGCACGGTGAGCCGCGTGACCAACGAGAAATTCGTGCAGACGCCGCGGGGCGTACTGCCCCTCAAGTATTTCTTCTCGTCAGGCCTTGCCACCACCGACGGCGACGACGTATCGGCGCGCGGCATCAAGGACCAGATCGGCAAGATGGTCGAGCACGAGGACACGAAACGACCGCTTACCGACCAGGCGATCGTGAACATCCTCAAGAAGACCGGCGTCGTCATCGCCCGCCGCACCGTGGCCAAGTACCGGGACCAGCTCGGTGTCCTCTCGGCCCGGATGCGGAAGCGCGTATGACGGTGGATGTGAGCGTGCTCGTCCCGGCCAAGGACGAGGCGGAGAACCTCCCGGAGTTCATGCGCCTCGCCGCTGAAGCGTTTGCCGCCCAGCCGGGCACCGGCTTCGAGGTGGTGGTCATCGACGACGGCTCCACCGACGGATCGTGGGAGTTGTTGCAGCGACTCACGACGCAGTACGCGTTCCTGCACCCGGTACGCCATCGCAACCAGCGCGGCATTGCCGAGGCGCTGCGCACGGGCTGGCTTCACTCGCGGGGCAACGTGCTCGTTTTCTATCCCGCGGACCTGCAGTTCCTGCCTGCCGACATTCCGCGCCTCACCGCGCCGATTCTCGCGGGCGACGCCGACATGGTCACCGGCTTCAAGATGGGCGAGTACGAGAAGGCGTTCGTCTCCGGCATCTACAACGGGCTCTCGCGCACGCTCTTCAAGGTGCCGGTGCGCGACCTCAACAGCGTCAAGGCCTACCGGCGCGAGATCATGGACGCGCTGCCGGGCCGCCCCGACTGGCATCGCTACATGATCGTCGTCGCGGCGGCCCAGGGATTCACGGTCTCGGAGATCCCCGTGTCGCTGCACCCGCGTCGCGCGGGGAAGAGCAAGTTCGGGCTCTCGCGCATTCCCGTGGGCGTGCTCGACATGCTCGCCGTCTGGTTCGAGCTCCGCTTCGGCAAGAAGCCGCTGTTGCTCTTCGGCATGCTGGGCGCCGGTCTCTTTGCGATCGGGTTTCTCACGGGACTCGTCGCCGTCGGCATCCGTGTCTTCGCGGGCGTCGGCTTCCGCCCGCTGCTCACGCTCATCGAGACCTGTCTCGTGCTCGGGAGCGTGCTGTTCGCCACCGGCCTCCTCGGCGAGCAGATCGCGCAACAGCGCGCCGAGCTGCGCGAGTTGCGCCGCGAGCTCGACGGATTGCGCTCGCGCGACTGATCCGGGCGCCGCTTGGACGTCCTCTTCGTCACGCACAGCTACCCGCGCCACAGCGGCGACGCGGCCGGGTCGTTCATCCTGCGCCTTGCCCAGGCATTGGGCCAGACCGGCATTCGCGTGCACGTGCTGGCGCCGAGCGCTCCCGGCTTGCGCGAGCGCGACGAGATCGAGGGCGTGAGCGTGCACCGCTTCCGCTACGCGCCCGGGGCCATGGAGACGCTCGCGTACACCGGCACGATGGCTGAAGCGGTCAAGGCATCGATCGGCGGCAAGCTCGCGATGGCGGGCATGCTCGCCGCCGGCGCGCGTGCCGTGTCGCGCTTGCGGAAGCGGATCAAACCCGCCCTGGTACATGCGCATTGGTGGTTTCCCGCGGGGTTGCAGGCCCGCAGTACCGCGGGCAAGGCGCCCTTCGTGATCACGATGCACGGCAGCGACGTACGGCTCGCGGCGGGTTCAGGCCCCGGCAGCATGCTGATGCGTCGCGTGCTCGAATCGGCGGACGGCCTCACCGCCGTGTCGACGTGGCTCGCTCAGCAGGCGGCGTCTGTTGCGCCCGGCATCTTCTGCGACGTGGCGCCGATGCCGGTGGACTTGGGCGCGTTCAACCCCGCGGCGCCGGGCGAACGGCGCGCACGACACGTGCTGTTCGTCGGCCGACTCTCGGTGCAGAAGGGAATTCTCGACGCGTTGAACGCCATCGCGGCGAGCGGGCCGTCAACCACGGCGGACATCGTTGGCGGCGGTCCGCTCGAGGCCGAAGCGATGGCGCTCGCGGAGCGGCTCTCGCTTGCCCGACGCGTCACCTTCCATGGCGCGCTGCCGCCGTCCGCGTTGCCGGCGCTCTACGCCCAAGCCACCGCGGTCATCATGCCATCGCACGAAGAGGGGCTCGGCCTCGTGGCCGTCGAGGCCGCGCTCTCGGAGACGCCGGTGGTGGCGTACCACTCCGGCGGCCTCACCGACGTCGTGAAGGACGGACGCACTGGACGTCTCGTACCGCTCGGGGACCATGCGGTGCTGGGTGCCGCCCTCAACGACCTGCTCGACCACCCGGACCGCGCCTCGACGTTCGGCGCGCGCGCGCGCCTCGATGCACTGGAGCGCTTCGCGCCGGCGGCGGTGGCGGCTCGGTACCGCGCCGTGTACGACGAGGCGATCGCTGCGCACCGACGGCGTCATGACTGACGCACCCGCGATGCGCGCACGGCGCGGCTGGCTGTTCGCGCTGCAGGTCGCCGTGGGCGTGCTCGCCGTCGGCTTCGCGTGGCAGCGCGTGCGCGCCGACTGGGGACGCGTCGACTGGGCGTCGGTGTCCCTCTCGCGCGATG
>JANYHJ010000236.1 GCA_025359135.1 Gemmatimonadota bacterium
ACGAACGCCTTCGGCGCCCTGCGCTACCGCGAAATCGGCCCCTATCGCGGCGGCCGCTCGGTCGCGGCGACGGGCTCAGCCTCGCGCCCACTCGAGTACTGGATGGGCACCACCGGCGGTGGCGTCTTCAAGACCATCGATGGCGGCATGAACTGGACGCCGATGACCGACAAGTACTTCGGCGGCACGATCGGCGCGATCGGCGTGGCGGAGACCAACCCGGATGTCGTGTATGTCGGCACGGGCGAGTATCCGATCCGCGGCAACGTCGCGCCGGGTGAAGGAGTCTGGCGCACGACCGACGGCGGCAAGACGTGGACCTTTCTCGGACTGCGCGAAACGCAGCACATCTCGCGCGTGAAGGTGCATCCGCTCAACCCCGACATCGTCTGGGTGGGCGCGCAGGGCAAGGCGTTCGCGAACTCCGAGGAGCGCGGCGTCTACAAGAGCGTCGACGGCGGCAAAAACTGGAAGCGCACCCTCTTCGTCGGCGACTCGGCTGGCGTCACCGATCTCGTGGTCGATCCCACCAACCCGAACGTGCTCTACGCGGCCATCTGGCAGGTGTACCGCCGGCCGTGGAAGCTGTGGAGTGGCGGCGCGGCGAGCGGCCTCTGGAAAAGCACCGACGGTGGCGAGACGTGGGTGGAGATCACGCGCAACCGCGGGCTCCCGCGCGGCATCTGGGGGAACAGCGGCATCACCGTGAGTCCGGCCAATCCGCGCCGTCTCTGGGCGCTCATCGAAGCCGATGAAGGCGGCGTCTATCGCTCCGATGATGCCGGCGAAAGCTGGACCAAGGTCAACGACCAGCGCATGCTGCGCCAGCGCGCCTGGTACTACTCGCGCGTCTTCGCCGATCCGAGAGACACCAACACGGTCTACGCACTCAACACCGGACTCTACCGCAGCACCAACGGCGGCAAGACGTTCACGGGCATCCGCGTGCCGCACGGCGACAACCACGATCTCTGGATCGCGTCCAACGATCCGACGCGCATGATCAATGCCAACGATGGTGGCGCGAACGTCTCGTTCACGAGCGGGCGCACCTGGACCGACCAGGACTTCGCCACGGCGCAGTTCTATCACGTCAGCACCACCAACCACTTTCCGTATTGGGTCTGCGGCGCGCAGCAGGACAACTCGACGCTCTGCGGCCCGAGCCGGAAGCCGGGCGGCACGAACATCGGCGATTGGCTCGACGCCGGTGGCGGCGAGTCGGGCTACGTGACCGCGCTGCCGAGCAATCCGGACGTCGTCTTCGCAGGTTCGTACGGCGGCCTGCTCACGCGCAAGGATTTCCGCACCGGCTTCAGCAAGAACGTCTCGCCGTGGCCCGACAATCCGATGGGCTATTCGTCGGAAGACATCAAGCACCGCTTCCAGTGGACCTTCCCGATCGTCACGTCGCCGCACGACGCGAAGGTGCTCTACGTCGGCGGCAGCGAGCTCTGGCGCTCGACCAACGAGGGCAACAGCTGGCAGCAGATCTCGCCGACGCTCGCGCGCAACGACCCCAAGACCATGGGCCCCTCGGGCGGTCCGATCACCAAGGACCAGACGGGCGTCGAGACGTACGCGACGATCTTCGCCATGGCGGAATCGCCGGTGAAGGCCGGCGTGCTCTGGACGGGCAGCGATGACGGCTGGGTCCAGCTCTCGCAGGACGCCGGCAAGTCGTGGACCAACGTGACACCGAAGGATCTCCCGGACTACGCGCGCATCAGTGTCATCGAGCCGAGCCACTATTCGGCGAGTACCGTGTATCTGGCGGCCAACCGGTTCCAGATGGACGACTGGACGCCCTACCTCTATCGCTCGAACGACTACGGCAAGACGTGGACGCGCATCACCTCGGGCATCGATGCTCGGCAGTTCACGCGGGTCATCCGCGAAGATCCGATGCGCCGCGGCCTGCTCTTCGCCGGCACCGAGAAGGGGGTCTGGGTCTCGTTCAACGATGGCGACAACTGGCAGCCGCTGCAGAAGAACCTGCCGCCGGTGCCCGTGCACGATCTCGCCATCAAGGAAGGCGACCTCGTCGTCGGCACGCACGGCCGCTCGTTCTACATCATGGACGACATCTCCGTGCTGCGGCAGGTGACGACGCTCGTGCTCGAGAAGAACGCGCACGTCTTCCAGCCGCGCGATCCGTACCGCGAGAACCTGGGCGGCGGATTCGGCGGTGGCGGCGGACAGAGCCCGGTGGGACAGAACCCGCCGAGTGGCGCGATCATCCGTTACTGGCTCAAGAGCGCCAACCAGACGGTGACGGTCGACATCACCGACGCCAAGGGCAACGTCGTGCGCCGCTTCACCTCGGCGCAGGATTCGTCGACGGCGGCCGATTCGGTGCGCACCGACGCGCGCCGCATGGCGCGCCGCGATTCACTCATCAAGTCGGGGTTGAGCGCCGACAGCGCCGCGAAGCGCACGCCGTACGTGGCGGCGGGTGGCCCACCGTCGGACGATGATGACGATGAAGTGCCCTTCCGCGCGCCGCGTCCGCCGCGCGTGCCGAACAAGGCGGGGATGAACACCTTCGTCTGGAATTTCCGCTATCCGGAACCGGCGAGCTTCGACGGCATGATCTTGTGGGCCGCCGGTGTGCAGGGGCCCGTCGCACCGCCGGGGAAGTATTCGGCCAAGTTCACGGTGGGCGGCGAGGTGATCACGCGCACGTTCGAGCTGAAGAAGGATCCGCGACTCAACGCCACGCAAGCCGAGCTGGAGGAGCAGTTCCGCGTGGCGATTGCCGTGCGTGACCGCTTCTCCGACGCGAACGAGTCCGTGAAGGGCGTGCGCAGCGTGCGCGCGCAGATGGCCGACCGTGCGCCGAGGCTCAAGGGCACGGACTCGAGTCTCTTCAACGGCATCCAGCAGCGCTTCAGCACGCGCATGGGTGGCGTGGAGGGCGAGGTCTACCAGGTGAAGAACCAGAGCTCGCAGGACCCGCTCAACTTCCCGATCAAGCTCAACAACAAGATCGGCGCGCTGGCCGGCGTGGTGGGCGCGGCGGATGGCAAGCCGACGGCGCAGAGCTACGACGTCTTCAACATTCTCTCGGATTCGCTCGAGAATGCGATCACGAGCCTGCGCGTGATCGTGAACGACGAGTTGCCGAGGGTCAACGAGATCCTCAAGCGGAACGGGTTGGCGCCGGTGACGGCGAACATTCCGGGGCCGAAGAAGGTGAAGTTCACGCCGTAGACCCGGCGGGCAGCAGTCGACGACGACGAAGACCGGCGGGTTGCGCCGGGTCGGACGGCGCGCACCTTTCCCGGGCGCGCCGTCCGGCGCAACACGCACCATCGTCGTCACGTCCCATGCTGCCACTTCGTTCGCTCTCGCTCACCCTGGCGCACGCGTTCTGCGCGTGCGCGCCCGCCTTGTGGGCGGCCCCGCTGCTCGCGCAGGCGCGCGACACGTCGCCGCCGTCACCCGCGGTGAGCGTGAACCAGCGCGCCATCCAGCGGCGGGCCACCTCGACGCACATCGCTGGCGCACCGCCGGTCATCGACGGCAAGCTCGACGATGCGGCGTGGAAGCAGGCGGCGCCGATCACGGGATTCGTCCAGCGCGAACCGCTCGAGGGCACGAGTGCGAGCGAGCGCACCGAGGTGCGCATCATGAGCGACGGCGAGGCGCTCTACGTCGCGGCGTGGATGTACGACCGTTCGCCGGCCCTCATCGTCCCCGGCGAAAAGGTGCGCGACGGCCTGCTCACCAACTCCGACTACTTCGCGATCGTGCTCGACACGTACCACGACAAGCAGAACGGCTTCCTCTTCGCGACGACGCCGGCCGGCATCGAGTACGACGGCCAGATCATCCGCGAAGGCGAAGGGGGTGGCGTGCAGACGGGCGGCTCGGCGCGCGCGCAGGCGGGTGCCGGTGGCGGCTTCAACCTGAACTGGGACGCGAGCTGGACCGTGGCCACCACGCAGGATTCGGCCGGTTGGTACGCGGAGATGCGCATTCCGTTCAAGACACTGCGCTACGGCAGCGGTGACGTACAGCAATGGGGCATGCACCTCGTGCGCATGATCCGCCGCAACAACGAGGAAGTGTTCTGGGCGCCGGTGTCGCGGCAGTTCAATCTCTATCGCATGTCGATGGCTGGTGATCTGGACGGGATCGTTGCGCCGCAGCAGCGGGTCGCGCAGATCACGCCGTACGTGCTGGCCTCGACGACCAAGGACTACGTCGCGGGCACGCCGTGGCACCAGCCGACCGCGTTCGGCGCGGATGCGAAGATCGGGCTCACCCCGGCGCTCACCGCGGACCTCACGCTCAACACCGACTTCGCGCAGGTGGAAGTCGACCAGCAGCAGACCAACCTGACGCGCTTTCCATTGTTCTTTCCGGAGAAGCGGCCCTTCTTCCTCGAGAACGCGGGGGTCTTCAGCGCGGGCACGCCGCAGGCTGTCGATTTGTTCTTCACTCGGCGCATCGGCATCGACTCGCTGGGCAACGCGGTGCCGCTCATCGGCGGCGCGCGCGTGACGGGGCGCGTCGGCGAAACGACCGTCGGCGTGCTGTACGCGGCCACCGAGCGCACGCCGCTTGTGGACGCCGAGAGCTTTGCGGTGGTGCGGGCGCTGCAGGAAACGGGACGCCGGTCGCGGTTCGGCATCATCGGTGTGCGGCGCCAGTCGCGCGACAACGCCGCCGACCAGAACCACACGCTTGGGCTCGACGGCCGGCTGGGCGTGGGCGACGACTGGACCTTCGATGCGTGGGGCGCCAAGACGTGGAGCCCCAGCCGCACCGGTGACGACTACGCGTTCAGCGTGCGCGGTGCGTACGCCACGCACGACTGGCAGAACTCGATCCGCCTCGTGCGCACGGGCGCCGACTTCAACCCCGAGGTCGGCTTCCTCAACCGCACCGGCGGCTACACCTACCTCGAGGTGCAGCTGCTGCGCTCCGTGCGCGACACGAGCTGGTCGAGCGTGCGCGAGTGGTATCCGCACCTCTCGCTGCGCGAGTACTACACCGCCGGCGGAAGGTGGCAGAGTGGATGGATCCACGCCGACTTCACGGAGGTCGGGCTGCAGAACGGCGGACGCATCGGGCCCGAGCTCGACATCTATCATGAAGACCTGGCCACCCCGTTCGCGATCTCGCCGACGGTCACGCTCCCGGTCGGCGGCTACGACTACGCCCAGATCGGCTTCGACCTGGAAACGAACCCGAGCGCACCGCTCTCGTTCTCGTTCCGCGGCGACTACGGGCCGTTCTACAACGGCAACCTGGCCGGCAGCTCGGGCACGCTCACGTTTCGGCAGGGCGCCACGTTCTCGTCGAGCATGAGCCTGACGTACAACAGCGTCCACCTCGCGCAGGGTGACTTCCACACGACGCTCGTGGGATCGCGACTCGCGTACTACTTCACGCCTCGGGCCTTCGTGCAGGCGCTCGTCCAGTACAACAACTTCGATGCGGTGTGGTCGGCCAACGTGCGCCTCGCGCTGCTCGAGACGGCGAGCACGGGCCTCTTCGTGGTCTACAACGAGGGGCAGGCAGTGACCGGCTTCCTCACGTGGCTCCGTCCGGTGTCGCGGAGTCTCACGGTCAAGTACACGCGGCAGCTCGGCTTGGGCAGCTGACGGCAGAGGGTGGCGACACTACAGGCTGGGAAGGGAACGGGGCATCGCGGTCAGCGTGGCTGGCGTCTTCTTGCGCCCAGGCCCCGATCGGGTGCAATTTCATGAACCGAACAAAAACCGAATCCAGTTCGTTCACCCCATTTCAGTTGCAGGTCGCCATGATCAACGCCGAACAGTACCTCAGCTACTACCAGGGTCACCGCCGTCTCACGCGCAAGACGCTCGCCGCTTTCCCCGCCGACAAGTTCACGACCTTCTCCGTGGGCGGCATGCGCCCGGCGGGCGGGATGGCCAAGGAGCTGCTCGCCATGGGCGGGCCGATCATCAAGTCGTTTGCGACCGACGTCTGGGGCACGTGGGACGAAGATCGCACACCATTGGCGCAGGCCGATGCACTCGCGCAGTGGGACGCCGGCACTGCGCTCATCGAGCAGTACTGGCCCGGGCTCGTGGCCAAGGGGTTCGATCGCGAGATCACCATTTTCGGCCAGTGGCCGGGCACGGTGCGCAGCCACCTGCTCTACCTGCTCGACAACGAGATCCATCATCGGGCGCAGCTCTACACGTACCTGCGCGCGCTGGGGATCGAGCCGCCGGCGTTCTGGGAGCGGTAGGCGAGTAGTCGAGGTGGCGGTCGCGACGGCCGGCCGCCGCTTCGGCTCAAACGGATAGGTCCATTTGAAGCGAGACTGAGAATCGTTGTAGCTGCCTGACGCGCGCGCTCAGTCACTGCGTCGCGCCGAGTGCCGGCGGACTCGCCGGCATCTCGATGGCGCGCGATTCCTAGAACTCGATGTGAAACCCGAGCACGCCCGTGACGAGAAAACTCGACACGCCGGCCTGCGGCAACGAGCCGAACACCGTGTTGCTCGCGCCTCCACCTGCGATGCGGAACATCGTGCCGATCCCGATCGTGAACCAGTTGAGCGTGATCCGCGTGTCACCACCGAAGTAGGTCACGCCGGCGAGCGTCTGCTGCGGCCGGTTCCACGTCTGGAGAATGCCGAAGCCGGAGGTCCAGGTGCCGACGCCAATGCCCAAGTCGCGGCCCAGGATCACGCGCCCGCCATTGAGCCCGGGCTCCACGAGTACGGCGAACCCGTTCCGTGTGCCGTCGAATCGCTCCTCTTCGGCGCCGAACTTGAAGCCGACCGACACGACTTCAGGATAGCTCGCGTGGATGCCGCCGCCGACCTTGATGCCAGTGAACTGCGCGTGCGAGGTACAGGGAAGCAACAGCCCCAGCGTCATCGGGAACAGCAACCTCCATGACAGTCGACGCATCGCGTGGTCCTCATTCAAACAAGACGTTCACGAACCCTGTCCCGACATTGCCGGCGTTGACGCCGTCGGGCAATCAACAGATGCAGATCCTCAGAAGCAGCTCCTTCGCTACGCTCAGGACGACGGCGTCAACGCGTTCGCCGGCATCCCCATCGCGTGATACCCCTTGTCCACGTACACCGTGGACCCCGTGATCCCGCTCGCCAACGGACTCGCCAGGAACGCCGCCGTCTGGCCGACTTCCATCGCGTCCAGCTCCTCGGGCAGCGGACTGTTGGCCGCGCAGTACTTGACCATCCGCTCGATGATCCCGATCGCGCTCGCGGCGCGGCTCGCATACGGGCCCGCCGAAATCGTGTTGACGCGCGCGCCGAACTTCCGCCCCGCCTCGAACGCCAGCAGCCGCGTGTCGCTCTCGAGCGCAGCCTTCGCACTCGACATGCCGCCGCCATATCCCGGGATCACGCGCTCGCTCGCCATGTACGTGAGCGACAGCACCGACGCACCGGGTCGCATCAGGGGCCCCAACTGCTGCACGAGCGCCACGAGCGAATACGCGCTCACGCCTACCGCACTCAAGTAGCCGTTGCGGCTCACCTCGAGCAGCGGCTTCTTGACCTCGCTGCCGTTCGCGAGTGAATGCACGAGAATGTCGAGCGGCTGCGCGCCGAAGTCCGCCACCAGCTGCGCGCGCAGTCCCGCGATCGAGAAGTCACCCGTCTCCTTGTAGCGCTTGTTCGTGCGCACATCCTCGGGTGCGGCATCGAGCGTGTCGAACGCGGCATCCAGCGGATAGATCTTCTCGAACTGGAGCAGACTGCCGTCGGGCATCTTGCGCGACTCGTCCATCTTCCCGCGTTCGATCAGGTTCAGGAAGATGTTGAGCGCCGGCGGCCACGTGCCCACGCACACGGTCGCGCCGGCCATGGCCAGGCACTTCGCGATCGCGAAGCCGAATCCGTGGTCGTCCGCCACGCCCGCCACGAGCGCTCGGCGGCCCTTCAAGTCGATGTTGAGCATCTGCGTAATCAAGCGCGCCGCACGGGGAAAAAAAGGGGGCGACACCTCATGGCGCCGCCCCCTCCGGACCCAAGCACTCATCCCGTGTTCAAGCGATGAGCGCCTGCCTGCTCACGGTACCGCGCCCAGCACCTGCTTGAGCTGTTCGTCGATCACCTTGCGGTCACCCACGACCACGACCGACATCTTCTCGACCGTCAAGTACTGCTGCATCGTCGCCTTGATGTCCGCCGCCGTCACGGCGAACACCTTGGTGGTGAAGCCGCTCAGGAAGTCCTCGCCCAGGTTGTAGGCGTCCACGTTGGCCAGCTGCGCCGTGATGCCGCCGCGCGAGCCGCTCTGCAGCACGAACGTGCCCGCGATGCCCCGCTGGATGCGCTCGAGCTCCTCCTTGGGCGGCGCCTCGTTCCGAAGCTTCTCGACTTCCTTGAAGATCTCCGTGATCGACGGACCCGTGACATTCGTCGTCACGTCCGCGATCTCCATCCACGTCGCCGTCTTGTTGCGCGTCGCGATCGTGCTGAACGGCGAATAGGTGTAGCCCTTGTTCTCG
>JANYHJ010000025.1 GCA_025359135.1 Gemmatimonadota bacterium
CCGACGGCGCGACGCTGCGCATCGCGTTCACAGGTGCGATCCCCGGTTTCGCGGAGCAAGTCTTCCCGCTCCCCTACACGTCGACCTACTCGATCGTGGGGGGCACGGGCCGGCTCTCCGGTAGCACTGGGTCCGGCTCGCTCCGAGGCATCGACTACGGCGGCGGCGCGTTCAGCTTCGCCTTTGATGGCCTGCTCGTGAAGTCGAAGTAGCGTGCTGCGCCCCTCTGCCGTCTAACGATGGTTGCTGTTGACAGCCGGGCCAGGGAAGCGGTGGCGGGCGCTTGTTCCAGCACCATCCGCATCGCATCGTTTACCGAATCGACTCGACGCAGGTCGTGGTCCTTGCGATCCGCCACGGCCGCCAGGATTGGGACCCGGGCGAGATCGCGACCGGCGCCTAACGCCGGTTGCAACTGACCGAGCCGGTCCTTTCTCGTGAGCCATCCACCAGCAGGCGACTTGCGAGCCGTTGCCGAGGCAGGACACCGAACGCAGGTCGCTACCTCGCCACGTCTCATAGCGCGTTCCGAGCGGACGAACGCGAGCCGGTACGGCTATCTTGGTCCATCCCCCGAGACCAGAGACGCCGTCATGCGCCCCCTGCCCCGTCGATCCCTCTCGCTCGCCCTCGTCCTCGCGGCGACCGCGACCCCGCTCGCCCAATCAGCCGCGCAGGCACCGACCACAGGCGCCGTCCTCGCCAAGGGGCGCGCAACCGACCCGACGTCCGCGCTCGATGGGAGCCACCTCGACAGCGTCTTCAAGCCCGTGAAGTGGCGCTCCATCGGCCCGTTCCGCGGCGGACGCTCCGTCACGGCCTCGGGCGTCGTGGGTGACCCGAAGACGTACTACATGGGCACCACCGGTGGCGGCGTGTGGAAGACCGACAACATGGGGATCACCTGGCGGAACATCTCCGACGGCTACTTCAAGACCGGCTCCGTGGGGGCGATCGCAGTCGCCGAGTCCGATCCGAACGTGGTGTACGTCGGCATGGGTGAGCACGCGATCCGCGGGGTGATGACCGGCTCCGGTGACGGGGTCTATCGCTCCACCGATGCGGGACGGACGTGGAAGAAGATGGGACTCGACGAGAGCCGCCAGATCTCGCGCATCGTCGTGGATCCGCGCAACCCGGACGTGGTCTTCGTCGCGGTGCAGGGGAACTTCACCGCGCCGTCGAAGCAGCGCGGCATCTTCAAGTCCACCGACGGCGGACTCACGTGGAAGAACACTCTCTTCGTGGACGAGAAGACGGGTGCGGCCGAGCTCTCGATGGATGCGCACAACCCGCGCATTCTCTACGCCGCGATGTGGGAGCATGGTCGGCGTCCGTGGCAGGTCATCAGCGGCGGGCCGGGGAGCGGCCTCTACAAGTCCACCGATGGCGGCGAGACCTGGGAGAAGATGACCAAGGGGCTGCCCGACAAGATGGGGAAGATGGCGATCGCCGTCAGCCGATCGAACGCGGACAAGGTGTACGCGCTGATCGAGAGCGACTCCTACAGTCCGGCGCGTGGACTCTACGCGTCGAACGATGCGGGCAAGAGCTGGAGCCAGGTGACCAACGAGCCGCGCCTGCTGCAGCGCGCGTGGTACTACATCGAGCTGTTCATCGACCCCAAGGACGAGAACCGGGTGTACGTGCTGAGCGCGCCGGCCCTCCGCTCCAATGACGGGGGGAAGACGTGGGAGGATATCCCGACCCAGCACGGCGACACGCACAACCTGTGGATCAACCCGGACAACGCCGACAACTTCATCCTCTCCGACGACGGCGGGTCCGCGATCACGTTCGACCGCGGCAAAAGCTGGAGCACGCTGGGCAACCAGGCCACGGGCCAGTTCTACCGGATCAACGTGGACAACGAGTTTCCCTATCGCATCTACGCGGCGCAGCAGGACAATTCGTCCGTCATGATCGCGAGCCGGGACGTGAGCGGTGGTGGCATCGGCACCTCGAGCTGGAGCGCGTCGGCGGGCGGAGAGAGCGCGTTTCTCGCCTTCAACCCCGACGACCCGCGGTACGTGCTGGGCGGCAGCTACGCGGGCACGATCGAGGTGCTGGACACCAAGTCGCGCGTGGGCACGAGCATCATGGCGGCGCCGATCCAGTACCAGAGCATGGACGCGAAGGACATGAAGTACCGCTACAACTGGAACGCGCCGATCATCTGGAGCAAGCACGAGCCGAACACCTTCTATCACGGCGCGCAGGTCCTGCTCAAGACGAGCGACATGGGCAAGACGTGGAAGGAAGTCTCCCCCGACCTGACGCGGAACGAGAAGGAGAAGCAGGGGAAGGCGGGCGTCCCCTATACCAATGAAGGGGTGGGCGCCGAGAACTACGGCGTGTTGTCGTACGTGGTGGAATCGCCGCACGAGAAGGGCGTGATCTGGACGGGGAGCGACGACGGGCTGGTGCACCTGACGCGCGACGGCGGCGCCACGTGGAAGAACGTGACGCCCAAGGGGCTCGCCGAGTGCCTGATCAACGCAATTGAAATATCGCCGTTCGACAAGGGGACGGCGTACATCGCGACGACGCGCTACAAGTTCAACGACCAGACGCCCGGGCTCTACAAGACCACGGACTACGGGCAGACGTGGACGCGCATCAACACGGGCATCGCGCCGAACGCCTTCACCCGCGTGGTGCGCGAAGACGACGTGCGGCGCGACCTGCTGTTCGCGGGCACCGAGGTGGGGCTGTACGTGTCGTGGAACGGCGGGAGGGACTGGTCGCCGTTCCAGCTCAACATGCCCATCACACCGATCACCGACTTGCGTGTCCATCGCGGCAACCTGATCGCCTCCACGTCGGGCCGCGGGATCTGGGTGCTCGATGACCTGACGCTCTTCCGGCAGTATCGCGCCGATGGTCCCGAGGTGGCGCTCTATCGTCCCACGGACGCGTGGCTGACGAACAGCGGCAGCGAACTGGATGAGGCGAAGGAGTCGTTCACCGGTGCCAACCTGACCCGGGGCGTGAACCCGGCGACCGGCATCGTGCTCTACTACCGGCTGCCCAAGCTGGAGAAGACCGACAGCGTGACGCTCGAGGTGCGCGACGCCACGGGCGGGCTGGTGCGTCGCTACTCGTCGAAGTCGGAC
Organism: Gemmatimonadota bacterium; assembly: GCA_025359135.1. Lineage (GTDB taxonomy): Bacteria > Gemmatimonadota > Gemmatimonadetes > Gemmatimonadales > Gemmatimonadaceae > JACPPC01. Next base: position 3,117 of record JANYHJ010000025.1, read on the forward strand.
ACGACGGCGAAGAAGTGGGCGAGCGGCCCGCCGGCCGATCCGGTGCCTTCCACGACCACGGGGCTCAACCGGATCGTCTGGGATCTCCGACATGCGACCGTGCCGGGGGTGCCGGACGTTCATATGGAAGGGAGCTACCGTGGGCACAAGGCGTCGCCGGGGGCGTATCGGTTCTCGTTGATCGCGGCTGGCCGCACCGTCACGACCGAGGCCGCCATCCTCGCCAACCCGCTGTACGCGATGGATGCCGCGGGATACGCGGAGTACGATGCCTTCATGTCCGCGATGGAGCGCGAGCTCACGCAGATGCACGAGACCGTCAACCGGCTGCACCCGCTCGAGGAGCGGCTGACGTCGGTGCTCGCGGACCTTCCGGCCGGCGATGCGTACGCGGGCATGAAGCGCGATGGCGAGGCGCTCTTGGCCAAGCTCAAGGCGTGGGACGAGGAGATGATCCAGCGTCGCACGAAGGTCTATGACGACGTGGAGAACTTCCCGCAGAAGTTCACCGCGCACTACATCTTCCTCCTCAACCAGACCGAGAGCGAGCGTCCGCAGGTGAATCAGCCCGCCAAGGACCGTCGGGTGGAGCTCGACAAGGCGTGGGCGGCGCTCAAGGCGCGCTCCGACGCGATGGTCAACGAGGAGATCCCGGCGCTCAACCAGAAGCTGTCGGATGCGGGGATCGGGGCGGTCGGGAAGGCGGCGCCGAAGCAGGGGGTGGTGCCGTAGGGGTCGAACGGCCCATTCGAGATGTGGCTTCGTCGCTGAACCTTGATCGTCAGGCAGACGTTCGACCGTGCTGAACCGTTGCAAACGTCACCGGTGATCTGACGACCTCCTCCGCCACCGCTCGACTCATGCGTGGAGTGCTGTTCGCTGCCAACCTGCTTGTGGCCCTTCCGGCCACTGCGCAGCTACCCGAGCGCTGGCTCGCGACTTGGGCGCCGTCCCACTTCGCCGCCGCACCGAAGCCCGCGCCGGACTCGGTGGACCGTGTACCAACGTACGCCGATCGCACCATTCGCCAGATCGTGCGCACGACGCTCGGCGGCGATCGCGTGCGCATTCGCCTGACCAACGCATACGGCGAGCGACCGCTGGTGATCGGCGCCGCTCACGTCGCCGTCCGCGATACCGGTGCGGCCACTCGCGCGGGTACGGACCGGGTGATCACGTTCGGCGGTCGCGCATCGGCGACGCTCGGCCGAGGCGCCGTGATGGTCAGCGACCCTGTCGACCTGCGCGTGCCGGCGCTCTCCGACCTGGCGATCAGCATCTGGGTGAAAGACACGATCCGCGCAAGTACGCGCCATGCGCTTGCCCTGCAGACGAACTATGTGTCTTCCGTCGGAGACTACACGGCGGCAACCTCCGTGCGGGCCGACACGATGATACGGCAATGGCTCTGGCTCGCCGGCGTCGATATCACCAATGCGACCGCCACCGGCGTGATCGTCGCGATCGGCAACTCAATCACCGATGGCGTGTACTCGTCACCCGACGCCAACGCGCGCTGGCCCGACGTGCTGGCGCGCCGGTTGTTGGGCTCGACGGAGCCCGCGAAGGCTGTCGTCAACGCCGGCATCTCGGGAAACGGCGTGCTCTCGCCGATCACCGGGCCGAGCGCCCTCGCCCGGTTCGAGCGCGACGTGCTCATGCAGCCCGGCGTGACCCACGTCATCGTGCTCGAAGGGATCAACGATCCTGGGGCGCGGCGCGGCCAGTACCGACCCCCGCGACCGCGTGAGCGCGGAGGACCTGATCCTCGGCTACCAACAACTGATCACGCGGGCTCACGAACGCGGCATCGTGATCTTCGGCGCGACGCTCACGCCGATGGCCAACATGACCCGCCCCACAACGCCAGCGGTAGATGCTAGTCGCCGGGCCGTCAACGAGTGGATCCGGACCAGCGGCGCCTTTGAAGGCGTCATCGACTTCGATGCCGCGACGCACGATCCAGCACAGCCAGGCCGGTTCTTGCCCGCGTACGACTCGGGTGACCACCTGCATCCGAGTGACGCGGGCTACAAGGCGATGGGAGAGTCGATCGATCTTGCCTTGTTTCGGCGGACACGGTCGACTCCCCCCTGACGTCGGCTACCGAGAGTTGTCTCGTTCGATGGAAAGCACGGAGCTGTTGCATGTGTCACGCTCGCTGCCCGCTGGCGCTTGTCATGTCGCGGGGCCGTCGGTCCTCGCTCGCCTTCAGCCTGCCTCGTGGCTACGGCGGCAGTGCACCTTGCACCGATTCGCAGCTGAATCGGTTTCTTCAAACCGCCAGAAGCGACGAGCTGTCTAAACCCGGCCCCGTGGTGCGTCGACGCGCGGGCTAGCAACGTGACCCAGACCCATGGTGAGACGGATGTCTGCACGACTCGTGTTCGGCCGCACGATCCCGCTCCTCGGCGCGGCCGTCACCCTGGCGCTCAGCCTGCTGCCGTCGTCTGCGGACGCACAGCAGAGTGGCGGAAAGCGTTCCGCGGCGATCGACAGCGTCGATCACTTCATGCGCGCGCAACTCGCGAAGCGCCGGATTCCGGGACTGCAGATCGCGATCGTGCAGCGCAACACGCTGGTCTTTCTCGGTGCATACGGCGTCGCTGATGTCCAACACGCTGTCCCCACGACCCGGCGCACGCTCTTCTCCATCAATTCGATCACGAAGGCGTTTGTCGGCGTCGCGCTGATGCAACTGGTCGACGCCGGCAAGCTCGACCTGGATGCGCCCGTCTCCCAGTATCTTGACGGCCTGCCGCCGGCTTGGCAGTCGATCACGATTCGTCGCCTGGCGACGAACACGTCCGGCGTACCGAACATCATGAACAACAACACCGGGACGCTGATCGACGAGGGCGAGGACGCGGCCTGGGTGAAGGTGCAAACACTGCCGATGGAGTTCGCACCCGGCGAGCACTTCAGCTACAGTCAAACCAACTACGCGCTGCTGGGCCGCGTGATCGACCGACTGACGGGGATGTCGTTCCGTGACTTCATCGCCGGACGCCAGTTTCGCGCCGTCGGCATGCCTAGAACAGCGCAAGCCGGATTCGGTGATTCACACGATGTTGTCCAAGGCAGCGCACGTAGCTACACGTTTTTCCGCGTGACGAACGGTGCGTTCCGGGCAAGCGACACATTGTCGAACGTGCTCGAGGAGTTTCCGCCGTCACTCCGAACGGCCGCTGGGCTCAGCTCAACCGCCGAGGAGCTCGCGCGTTGGATCATCGCGCTGCAGCGCGGGCAGCTCGTGCGGGACAACGGGAGCCTCAAGAGCCTGTGGACGCCAGGTCAGCTGACCGACGGCCGCACCGAAGGGTTCGGCGACGTGCTGAACGGCTATGCACTCGGGTGGGAAGTGGCCACTCGGCCCCGTCATCGCGCCGTCACGGCGGTTGGTGGTGCGCGTTCGGCGCTCTTCGTCTATCCCGACGATGATCTCGCGATCGTTGTGCTCACCAACCTGCAAGGGTCGTCGCCGGAGTCCTTCATTGACACGATCGCCGGCTACTTCTTCGCGGACGGGAAGACGACGCGCCCCGCTGCCGCTCGGCCGAACGAACCCTGACGCTGACGAGCGATCCCCTGCGAACGGGTAGAAACTGACAAAGCCCGCTACCGCGCCTGCACCGAGACGAATATCCCGACGAGCACCGCCAACGCCAGGCTGTGCCAGAACACGAAGCGCAGGATCATCCCCTCGCTTCCCTTCCAGCCCGTGGCCGTGCTCGC
>JANYHJ010000029.1 GCA_025359135.1 Gemmatimonadota bacterium
CCCGGTGGTCACGTCGAACGAATTGTCCTTGGCCATGGGTCGGGAATCTAGCCGCGTCGCGCGCCGGCCGCCGTCGACCGAACGCTACCCGAGGTAGCTCTCCAGCGCCCGGGCGCGGCTCACGTGGCGGAGCCGCGAGAGCGCCTTTTCCTTGATCTGGCGCACGCGTTCGCGCGTGATCCCGAGGCGCGAGCCGATCTCCTCGAGTGTCATCGGTTCGGCACCGTCGAGCCCGAAATAGAGGCGAAGGATCTTGGCTTCGCGTTCCTTGAGCGAGGCGAGCGCTTCCTCGATCGACTCGGTGAGCGCCTTCTCGAAGGTCTGCTCGTCGGGCGTCGGATTGAGATTGTCCGGGAGGTAGTCGAGGAGCTTGTTGTCCTCGCCGGGGGTGAGCGGCGCGTCGAGCGAGAGGTGTCCCATCGAGATGGACATCGTCTTGGCGACTTCCTCCACCGAGATGTCCATGCCCTCGGCGATCTCCGCGTGCGTGGCCTCGCGTCCCAGTTCCTGGAGGAGCGCATTGGCGCGCTTGCCGATGCGGTGCAGCGCGCCGGCGCGATTGAGCGGCACGCGCACGATGCGCGACTGCTCCGCGAGCGCCTGCAGGATGGCCTGGCGGATCCACCAGACCGCGTAGGAGATGAACTTGATGCCCTTGGTCTCGTCGAACTTGTGGGCCGCGCGGATGAGGCCGAGGTTGCCCTCGTTGATCAGGTCCGAGAGCGAGACGCCCTGGTTCTGGTACTTCTTCGCGACGGAGACGACGAAGCGGAGGTTGGAGCGGACGAGCTTGTCGAGCGCTTCCTGGTCGTTGACGCGGATGCGCTGCGCGAGGCGGACTTCCTCGTCGCGCGAAATCAGGGGATAGGCGCTGATGTCGCGGAGGTACTGGTCGAGCGAGCCCTCCTCGAAACCGGAGCGGCGGATGGCTCGTCGTTTTGGCGCGGCCGGAGGCGTGGTGGTTGCCTCGTTGTTCTCCTGCGGGGTCGGGCTCGTCATGCCGCCTTCGGGCGTGATGGGAACCTTGTCGCTGGGACCACTCACTCGATGCGCTCGCCGAGGCGCGACCAGCGGATGCTGGTCAGCCAGGACATGGGGCACGTCGAGTCGGGTTGATAACTGTAGTATACGAAGAGGGGAGCGCCGCGCAGCAAGGAGTCGGCGACGAAGCCCCAGTAGCGGCTGTCGGACGAGTTGTCGCGATTGTCGCCGAGCACGAACATGTTCGCGGGCGGGACGACGATCGGTCCCCAGGTGTCGCGCGTGGGGTGGTAGCGCCGCGCCGCGGACGAGTCGAGGGCGAGGAAGCCCTTCTGCCAGTCGAACTCCTCCGTGCCGCGATCGTCCCACGGCATGGTGTGCTCGACATACGTCTCGGGGTGCGAGACACCGTTGACGCGCAGGATGCCGCGCTCCATGGCCACGGTGTCGCCGGGGAGGCCGACGAGCCGCTTGACGTAGTTCTTGGTCAGGTCTTCGGGAAAGAGGAAGACGATGACCTCACCGCGCTTCGGCGTGCGCATCGCGGGCAGGTGCTTGCCCGTGAAAGGCACTTCCGCGCCGTAAGCGAGTTTGTTGACGAGCAGGAAATCACCGACGAGCAGCGTGTGCTCCATGCTGCCCGACGGAATCTTGAAGGCATCGACGAAGAAGGCGCGCACGAAGAGCGCGAGCAGGATCGCGATCTGGAAGCTCTTGGCCCACTCGACGGCCGCACGCCAGACGCGCCAGCGCGGACGGTTGACCCGTTCGAGGACCGCCGCGCGCTGTTCCTCGGTGATCACCGGGCGCGGGTCGGGGGCGCTGTTCTCGCTCATGATCGGGAGGAGGGACGCTGCCCCGCGGATGATGCACCGCAGCGGCACCCCGCAATTGAATCCGGAGACGGTCCCAAATGCAAGCGGGGCGCCAAGATGCTCACGCGTGCTCGACGGGATAGTTGTCGATCTGCGCGCGCTGCAGCTTGCCCGAGAAATCGATGTATCCGACCTTCGTCTCGGAATAGAAGTCGTACACTTCCCAGCCGCCCTCGCGATGGCCGTTGCCCGTGGCCTTGACGCCGCCGAAGGGCAGGTGCGCCTCGGCGCCGATGGTCGGGGCGTTGATGTACGTGATGCCGTTGTCGAGCAGGGTGAGCGCGCGGAAGGCGGTGTTGACGTCCCGTGTGTAGACCGACGACGAGAGGCCATACGGCACGTCGTTGTTGATCGCAAACGCCTCGTCGGCGTCCTTGACCTTGATGACGGAGAGCACGGGGCCGAAGATCTCCTCGCGCGCGACGCGGTGCGTGCGGTCGACCTTGGTGACGATCGTCGGCTGGAAGAAGAAGCCGTGGTCGAGCGTGCCGCCCGTGGCACGCGCGCCGCCGGTGACGATGTCGCCGCCCTGCTCGCGCGCGATGCCGACGTACGACTCGACCTTGGCGCGCGACGCTTCGTGAACGAGCGGCCCGACGTCGGTGCCCGCGGTGCGGCCGTCGCCCAGGCGCAGCGCCTTCGCGCGCTTGGCCAGTTCGGCGACGAGCGTGTCGTGGATGCCGGCCTGCACGATGAGCCGCGACGTCGCGGTGCAGCGCTGCCCCGTGGTGCCGAACGCGCCCCAGAGCACGCCCTCGAGCGCGAGCTCGACGTCGGCATCATCGAGCACGATCTGCGCGTTCTTGCCGCCCATCTCGAGCGAGAGCCGCTTGTGCATGCGACCGCACGTTTCGCCGACGAGGCGGCCCGTTTCGGTGGAACCGGTGAACGAGATGACCGGCACGTCGGGATGTTCGACGAGCGCCTTGCCGACTTCCTCGCCCATGCCATGCACGAGCTGGATCACCTCGGGTGGCAGTCCGGCCTCGAGCAGGATCTCGACGAGCACCGTGGCCGTGTGGGGCACGTCCTCGGCCGGCTTGAGCACGACGCTGTTGCCGCAGAGGAGCGCGGGGAAGGCCTTCCACGTCGGGATCGCGAGCGGAAAGTTGAATGGCGTGATGAGGCCCGTGACGCCGATCGGGCGCCGGAAGCTCATCGCCCACTTGTCGCGCAGCTCGCTCGGCACCGTGTGGCCGAAAAGGCGGCGGCCCTCGGTGGCGGCGTAGAAGGCGGTGTCGATGCCTTCCTGCACGTCGCCCTTGGTTTCGGCCACGGGCTTGCCCATCTCGCGCGTCATGAGGTCCGCGATCTCGTCCTTGCGGCGCAGCATGATCTCGCCGACGCGGCGCAGCACGTCGCCGCGCGCAGGAGCGGGGGTCGCCTTCCAGAGCGCGAAGCCGCGCTTGGCGCTCGCGACGGCCTCGTCGACATCCACCTTGGCCGACCTCGGAAAGGTGCCGATCAGGTCACGCGAGTCGGCGGGATTGCGATTCTCGAAGGTGGCGCCGGACATGGCGGGCACCCAGCGGCCGTTGATGAAGTTCCTGAATTCCATGATGATGTCGACGTGAGGCGCGTGGCCGAGGCTGCGCCGATGATGTCAGGGACAGGCCCACTGCGCGGGATGCGCAGCGGTGGGAACGGCGTAGCCGACGCGCGGCAGCACTTCGGCAGCGCCCAGGACGAGGCCCCACGCCACGAGGGCGAGGGAGAGGGCGTGCGCCTTGGGTGTCTGGTGCTTCCAGGTCCAGATCGCACTCCAGACGCCGCCAGTGATGACGCCGGCAACCGCGAGCAGGTAGAAGGCGAGGCCCAGGCCGCAGCGTGCGGGATACGGCCAGAAGAGGATCCCGACGCCCACCGCGGTGGAGAGTGCGAGACGCAGGAAGGCGCCCCACGTACGCGTCTTCGCGCGCTTCTCGCCGACCACCTGCTGCTCGGCCGCGCTCGCCTTCTTCGTCGTCGGAAAGAGCGCGGCGTCGGAGACCGACTCGAGCTGCTTGTCGATCTTGGAGAGTTCCTTGTCCCAGTTGCGGTCGGCCATCGTGTGCGGAGTGTAGCCGGGTCGTGAGGCAATCGGGAGGGCGGCCGCCGTCAGGCGCCTTCGCGAACGAGGCGGTAGCGCTCGATCTTCTTGTAGAGATTGGAGCGCGGCATGTCGATCGCGCGTGCCGTCTCGCTCACGTTCCAGTCGTACTGGCGCAGCTTGAGGAGCAGGTAGGCGCGTTCAGCGGCGTGCTTGAATTCCTCGAAGGTGCCGGCGTCGGCGAGTGCGCCGAGGCCACCCGGCTCGGCGGTGCGGCGGCCGGTGAGGCGCTCGACATCGGCCAGCGTGACGAGCGGGCCGGCGGCGAGGATGAGCAACCGCTCGACGGTGTTGCGCAGCTCGCGCACGTTGCCGGGCCAGTCGAGATGCGCGAGCGCGTCGATCGCGTCACCCGTGATCTGTCGCGGCGGGACGCGTTCGCGTTCGGCGAGCACCTCGACGAAATGCTGCACGAGGAGCGGGATGTCCTCGCGCCGCTCACGCAACGGCGGCAGGTGGAGCGGCACGACGTTGAGACGGTAGAAGAGGTCTTCGCGGAAGCGGCCGGCCGCGATCTCGGCGCCCAGCTCCTTGTTGGTGGCCGCGAGCACGCGCACGTCGATCTTCCGCGACTTGGGGCCCGCGATGCGCGTCACTTCGCCATCCTCGAGCACGCGCAGCACCTTGGCCTGCGCGGCCGGGGCCATGTCGCCGATCTCGTCGAGGAAGATCGTCCCGCCATCGGCCTGCTCGAACTTGCCGGCGCGATCCTGCGTGGCGCCGGTGAACGAGCCCTTCATGTGGCCGAAGAGTTCGCTCTCGATGAGCTCGGACGGAATCGCGGCGCAATTGACCTCGACGAATGGCGCGGCCGCGCGTGCGCTGCGCTTGTGGAGCGCCTGCGCCACGAGCTCCTTGCCCGTGCCATTCTCGCCGGTGATGAGGACGCGCGCCTGCGTCGGGCCGACGCGCTCGATCTGCTCGAGCAACGACCGCACCGCGAACGAGTGGCCGACGATCTGCCAGCGCGACTCGATGTGCGCGCGCAGCGTGGTCACTTCCTCGCGCAGCGCGCGCGTCGCGAGCGCGTTGCGCAGCAGCACGAGGATGCGGTCGGTGTCGAGCGGCTTCTCGAGGATGTCGTAGGCGCCGAGCTGGGTGGCTTCGACCGCCGTCTGGATGGTGGCGTGGCCCGAGATCATGACGACCAGGGCCTGCGGATCCTTGGCGCGGATCTCGCGCAGCGCCTCGAGGCCGTCCACGCCCGCCATCTTCACGTCGAGGAAGACGAGGTCGGGACGCCAGCTGGCGATGGCATCGAAGGCGGGCGCGGCGCCGCCCACGCTGCGCACCTCGTACCCCTCGAACTCGAGCAGTTGCGAGAGCGCCGCGCGGATCCCCTGCTCGTCGTCGACGACGAGGATGCGGCGCGCGCTCACGGCTGGGCGCCGTAGACGGTGATCTTGCCGTCCTTCACCCGGATGTCGCCGATGTTGGCGGGGAGTGCGAGCGCGACGCCGTCGGCGGCGAGTCCCTCCGGTCGCGCTCCCTTGCGCAGCTGGCCCATGAGGCTCGGGATGAGCTTGGACGGCAGGTCGAGTTCCTTGACGCGGATCGACTTGACCCGGAGCTGTGCCAGCCCGGGCTTGAGCAGTTCGAGCGTGCCGCCGATTTCGAGCGGCTCGCGCCCAGAGAGCAGCGCGGCGAGTGGCCCAAGCACCTTCGCGCCGCCCATTTCCACGACGTTGACGTCGCCCTTGACCATCAGCAGGTCACCGGCCACGCGTGCCTGCACCCCGGTGGCGTTGGCGGGCAGGAGGCCACGGAACGAGCTCATGACGTAGGCCAGGAGGTCGGCGGCCTTGACGTTCACGTAGGCCTTGCCGCCGCGCGTGCCGAGCGCCTGCAGCTGCGCGCGCACATGCTCGCCGGCGGAATCGGTGACCGGCTTCCAGTCGGTGGTGACCTCGGCGGCCGCGGGCGCGACCTTGGGTCCGAGCCAGCGATCGCGCGTGAACCACGCCAGCGCGCCGACGCAGACGAGCACGACGAGGACGACGATCCGTCCGATGCAACCGAACATCAGCGGGAACTCCCGAGGGGAATGGCGGCCACCCGCGTGTAGGCGTGTCCAGCCGGGGTGGCGGTGCTCTGCATGAGGTCCACGTGCGTGCAGGGAAAGGTCGCACGCACGCGTCGTCCGCGCGCGGCAAGGCGGATGGCGCGCACCATGCTGGCTTCCGACGGTTCGAGGCGCGCGAGCGTCACGTGCGGGCGGAAGGGGCGTCCCTCGACCTCCAGTCCGAGCGACATGCACGCCACCTCGAGGTCGTGATGGAGCAGCTCCAGTCGTGGCTCATACCCCACGCCAGCCCAAACGACCCGCGCGCGCGACCAGGTGGGGAAGGCGCCGAGTCCCTTGAGGGCGAGGGTGAGCGGGGCGGTGTTCGCGGCGGCGCGCGTGAGGACGGGGACGGCGCGCGACACGAAGTCGTCCGACTGATCGGCAAGAAAGCGGACCGTGATGTGGAGCTTGGCCTCGGGCGTCCAGCGCGCGTGCGGCGCAGCCTCGCGGAGCGGCGCCGTGGCATCGGCGAGCTCGGCGCGGACGTCGTCCGGGAGGGAGAGGGCGAGGAAGAGGCGCACGGGCGAAGGGAAAGCTGCCCGGCGTGGCGCAGCGGTGACAAGCCGCACGTTGCGCGGAGTCGGCACGCGGGGTGAGCGTTCAGGATGTCGAACTTCCGATGGATTTGCGGTGGCGCATGCGCCGCGCTGGTGATGGCGAGCTGTGCCCCGCCCCGTCCCGCGGGCATGACGGTGCCGTACACGAGCAACGTGGCGATCGTGGCGCATCGGGGCGCGTCGGGGTGGGCGCCCGAGCACACGGTGGCGTCGTACGATCTCGCGCTGTCGCTCCGCGCCGACTTCATCGAGCAGGACCTGCAGCGCACCAAGGACTCGGTGCTGGTGATCCTGCACGACGAGACGCTCGACCGCACGCTGCGCGGGTATGGCTGCCAGGGCAAGGTGGCGGACCACACGCTCGCGCAGCTCAAGGCCTGCGATGCCGGGACCTGGTTCAACGAGAAGTCGCCGGAGAAGGCGAAGCTGGCGTACGAGCGGGAGCGGGTGCTGACGCTCGATGACCTGCTCGACCGCTACCGCGACACGGTGCGCTACTACATCGAGACCAAGAATCCGGAGGACGCGCCCGGGATGGAGCGGCAGCTGCTCGAGGCGCTCGACCGGCACGGCCTGCGCGAGGCGGCGCACGGGGGGCGCGTGCTGCTGCAGAGCTTCAGTGCACCGTCGCTCAGGCTGATGCGGGGGATGGACCGCGGCCTGCAGCTGGTGCAGTTGATGGAGAGGCTGCCGGCGGGAGAGGACCCGGGGGTGGTGCTGGACTCGGTGGCGCGCTATGCGCAGGCGGTGGGTCCGAACCGGCTGGACGTGACGGCGTCGTTCATCGCGATGGCGCACGCGCGCTGCCTGATCGTGCATCCGTACACGGTGAACCTGGAGGGCGAGATGCGGCAGCTGGCGCGCGACGGCATCGACGGGATGTTCACGGACTATCCCGACCGGTTGCGGAAGGTGTTGCAGGCGCTGGGGCCGACCAAGCCGGCGCTGCCGGCGGGGTGCGCCCGGCGCTGACCCGATCGGGTGGCCCATTGCGTCCGGAATTGGAACGTCCGATATTGGAAGCGTAGGTCGGTCCGAAATCGGACGTTCCACTTCTGGACCTGATGCGCATACCGCTGCCCGACAACCCCTTCGCCGCCCGCGGGATCGCCACCGGCGCCGGCTTCACCGACCGGGCCGACGAGCGCCGCGCCCTGCGCCGAGCCCTCACCACCGCCCCCGGCACCGTGCTCCTCGCCGGGGAGCGACGCATCGGCAAGTCGTCGCTGCTCGCCCAGGTGGCCACCGACCTCGAGCGCAGCCGGCGCCCCGTCCTCCTCGTCGACCTCTGGACCGCGGCCACCCCCGCCGACGTCGTCACCCGGCTCGTCGAGGGCGCCACGCGCGCCCTCGGGCGCCGCTGGAAGGACAGCGCGCTCACCCTGCTCGCCCACCTCAAGCTGAGCTTCACGCTCGACCGGCTGCCCGACGGCACGCTCGTGCCCAAACCAGCGCTCGCGCTGCAGGCCCGCCCCACGCCCGCGCTCGCCCAGGACCTCGTGGCGGCGCTCGAGGCCCTCGAGGCGCTCGCCGCGGCCAAGGGCGAGGTGCTCGGCGTCATCGTCGACGAGTTCCAGCACATCGCGGCGCTCTTCAGCGACGACATCTTCCGGCAGCTGCGCGCGACGATCCAGCCACACCGCCACGTCAGCTACGTCTTCGCGGGCTCCGACCACGCGGTCATCGATCGGCTGCTCGCGCGCGACGCCGCGCTGTTCAAGATGCTGCAGCAGCTGACCGTGGGACCGCTGCCGCCCGACCACCATGCGACGTGGCTCGAGGAACGGTTTCGCACGGCCGGCATGCCGGCCGCGGCAGGCACCGGCCGCGCGCTCATCGAAGCCGCAGGCCCGCGGACGTGGGATGTGCGCGAGACGGCGTTCTGGCTCTTCGAGCGCGCGCGGTCCACGAGGCGTGCGCCAGGTCCCGATGGCGTGCGCGACGCGATGCTGTCGGTCGTCGCCGCGCAGCAGCCGGCGCTCGAGCGCGTCTGGCGGACGATGTCGCCGCCGATGCAGCGCATGCTGCGCGCGGTGGCCGCAGAGGGACGCGGGTTGACGACGCACGCCGTGCTCGCGCGCTACGGCCTCGCGTCCTCGAGTCACGCGAGCAAGGCGCTCAAGGCGCTGGCGGACGCGGGCGTGATCGTGCGCATGGGCGAAGGGGCCTATGCGTTCGACGACCCGTTCTTTCGCGCGTGGGTGCTGGGATACGCGATGGAAGGCGGCGCGGTGCCGG
>JANYHJ010000054.1 GCA_025359135.1 Gemmatimonadota bacterium
CGCGCGAAGGCCAACGTCGCCACCGCCACGGGTTTCATCGCCACGATCCTCGCCAGTGCGGCGGGCATCGTCGTCGGCCTGCTGTGGGACATCTCGTGGCACATGACGGTAGGCCGGGACACGTTCTGGACGGCGCCGCACCTGCTCGAGTACTTGAGCGGCGTGACGGCCGGCGTTGCCTGCGGCTTCGTCGTGCTGCGCACCACCTTTGCCGGAACGCCCGAGGACCGCGCCGCGAGCGTCTCCTTCTGGGGATTCGTCGCGCCGCTCGGCGCCTGGATCACCATCTGGGGCACCTTCGCGATGCTCCTCTCGGCGCCCTTCGACGACTGGTGGCACAACGCGTACGGGCTCGACGTGAAGATCGTGAGCCCGCCGCACATGGTGCTGCTCGCGGGCATGCTCGGCATCATGCTGGGCGCGCTCACCTTGACCGTGTCGGCACAGAATCGCTCGGCGGGCAGGGCGGACCAGGTCCGTGATGCCTGGATGTATGCGGCGGCCGGTGGCGTGCTCTGCTTTATCCTGGCCTGCGCCACGCTCGAGTATTCGTGGCCCAACGAGCAACATCGCTCGCTCTATTACCAGGTCTGGGGTGCGGTCTTCCCGGTACTGCTCGTCGGTTACGCGTCGGCTGGCCGGCTGCGCTGGCCGGCCACCGGCGCGGCGCTCGTGTACATGGGGCTCTGGCTCGCCATGGGCTGGGGGCTGCGCATGGTCGACGCGCATCCGATGCTCGCGCCGATCTACAATCCGCGCACCTACATGTGGCCGCCGTACTTCCCGGCGTGGCTGATCGTGCCCGCGTTCGGCATCGATCTCGTGCTCCAGCGCCTGCGTGGGCGAAACCAATGGCTCGTCGCGCTCGCGCTTGGCGTGGCGTTCGTTGCCCTGCAACTGGCTGCGCAGTATCCCTGGTCGATCTTCATGCTCAGCCCCGGGGCGCGGAACCCGTTCTTCAACGGCGGCGAGTTCCCGTACACCGCGCGCACGGGTACCTGGTCATACGAGTTCTGGACCAACTCGCGCGCCTTTCGCGCTGTCAACACGCCCATTCCCGCTACGGTGTTCGCGCAGGGCCTGCTCATCGCCGCGCTGCTTGCCACGCTCTCGAGCCGACTCGGGCTCGCGTGGGGCGGCTGGATGGCGCGCGTGAAGCGCTAGCCGGTGCGAGGCGTGCAGCGGGCCGCGCTCGCGGCGTGCATTGCGTCGAGCGCACTGCTCGCGTCGGGGCACGTTGGTAGTCCGGACACCTTTTTCGAAGGTGCGGCAGGACCGTATCCGGTGCGCGTGATCATCCGCGCACCGGCCGTGATTCCGGCTCGCGCCGAAGTCATCGTGCGTGTCAGCGGGAGCGGGGTCTCGGCCGTGTCAGCGGCGCCGTACATCTGGAACGGCGGCGAGAAGAGCGCGCCGCCGCCAGATCAGCTCACGCGCGTGGTGGGCGACAGCACGCTCTGGAGCGTGCAGCTCTGGATCATGCAAGCGGGCAGCTATTCGGTGCGGGTCCACGTCGATGGCTCGGCCGGCAAGGGAACCGCGGTCGTCCCCTACGTGGCAGCGGCCACGACGGTGCTCACGATGGACCCGAAGATGGGCATCGGGTTGGCCGCCTTCGGACTCTTTCTCGTCGCCGGGCTGCTCACGATCGTCGGTGCCGCGACTCGTGAGTCCACGCTCGATCCCGGGCTCGACCCCGACGCCGCGAGCCGCAGCCGCAGTTGGATAGTGCGCGGCGTGGCCGCCGTGATCATCACGACGCTGCTGGTGCTCGGCCGCCTCTGGTGGGACAAGGAAAACGAGGCCTACGCGCGCGGCGTCTACACGCCGGTCGAGGGGCTGGTGACCACGCGCGACAGCGCCGGCACGCGGCTCATTGCGTTCGGGATCGACACCGCGACCATGAACCAGCGCCGCTGGGCGCCGTTCATTCCCGACCACGGCAAGATGATGCACCTCTTCGTCGTGCGAGAGGATCTGGGCGCCGTGGCGCACGTGCATCCGCGCATGCTCGACTCGCTCAACTTTGCGGGCGCGCTTCCGAGCGTGCCGGCGGGACGGTATCGCGTCTTTGCCGATGTGGTGCGCGAAACCGGCTACGCCGAAACGATGATCGGCAAGCTCGACGTGAAGGCAGAGCCGGGTGCCACGCGTGCGAGCGACACTGACGACGCGACGTTTTCGGGCGCCACTGGTGGCAACGCGGTCACGCTCGACGATGGTAGCGTGCTCACGTGGGAACACGGCTCGGGCGCAATCGTTGCGGGCGCCGAGGCGCCGCTCACCTTCGTGTTGCGTGACAAGGCGGGCGCCGCGGTCACGGTCGAACCATACCTCGGCATGGCTGGGCATGCGCTCGTCGTGCGCGACTCGCTCGACGTCTTCATGCACCTGCATCCGATCGGGACGACATCGATGGCGGCGCAGCAAGCGCTCATCCAGCGCACCGACGCCGACACCGCTCGCGGAGCGCTGGCCAAGCGATTCGTTGCTGCGGACTCGGCACGGGCATCTCACGCCGCGATGGCAGGCATGGCGCGGGGAGACGCGCTGCCGGGCAACTTGGCATTCCCCTACGCGTTCCCACGCGCGGGGCATTACCGCGTCTGGGTACAGTTCCGGCGCGGAGGCGTGGTGCGAACGGCGCCGTTCGACGTCACCGTCGAGGCGGCACCGCCCAAGGCGTCGTAGTTCGCGCCCTGGTTCGTCAGGGACGCTGTTGTGTGAACCGGACGGCGCGTTCCACCACATCGGCGGCGCGCTCCTCGCCGCCCAGCCGCGCGCGCATGCGATCGCCCAGTGCACGGGCGCGCTCGCGCATGTCTCGATTGGTCGCGAGCTGGCGAAGCGTCGTGGCGAGCCAAGCGCTCGAGAGTCGGCCGATGGTCGTCGGCGGGGGGCCGATGCCAAGCTCCTCGACGCGCCAGCCGTGGTGGATCTGGTCCGCCCAGTGATGCACGATGGCCTGCGGCACGCCAGCCAGTGCGGCGGCGTGCAGGGTGCCCGCTCCACCGTGATGCACCACGCCGGCACAGCGCGGAAAGAGTGCACTGTGCGGAGCCTGCGTCACACGGATCACCGCCGGTGGCAGGGTTGGCGCATCGAGGCCGGACCAGCCGGCGTTGATCACGGCACGCACCCCTGTTCGCTCGACGCTCTCGAGCAGCTGTCGCATCAGCGCCGTCGGGTCGCGATGCGACATCGAGCCGAAGCCGAGATAGATCGGAGCGGGGCCTGCCTCGAGAAAGGCGGCCAGCTCCGGCGACAGCAACTCGGTCGTTCCGCGGCGGCGCATCACCCCCACCTGGTTCAACCGCCCGGTCGCGTCTGCCGGCGTTGGCAACAGCTCCTCATCCCAGCCAAGGAGCAGCTCACCCTGGAGCGCGAGGTGCGAGTAGACGCCACTCGGCGTCGGGAAACCCAACTTCCGCTCCTCGACCACCCACGCGCGCATCGCGGCGGGGAGGACCAGATCCTGCATCCGGTTGAACGCGCCAAGGAACCATGGCGGGAGCTTCCGCACTGGAATGCCGCCCGGCACCATCAGGCGTGACCGCAGATAATGCGGACTGAATCCGGCGTAGACCCAGGGAATACCCCGGAGCCGCGCCACCGAGGGCCCCGCGAGCAGGAGCATCGCGCCGACGATGGCGTCGGCCCCCTCGGAAGCCTTCAAGAGACCCGCATACTGCTCGTGCAGGCCGCGCAGGAACGAACGCAACACCACGAACTCGTTGTGCACGCCGCGCGCTGACTCATCGAAGCCAGGCCCCAGCGACTCGAAGGCGAGTCCCTCACGCTCGGCAGTCGCGGCAAAGTTTCTCGGGGCCGCCAACACGCAGGTGTGACCGCGCGCGCGAAGCGCATCGCCGAGTGCGAGCAAGGGCTCCACGTCACCACGTGTGCCGAATGGAGCGAGGACGATGCGCATGCGGTGCGCGGAACGTACGCGTGCGAGATGGTGAGCACTCGCGAGCGTGAATGATGGTTGGTGCAATATTCCGGTTACCACCGAACGCGGAGTCGTTGCTACGATGCGCCCATGTCAGCGGCCAGGCAGGTCTTCGGAGAACTCGGTGAACGGGTCGCGGCGCGGTGGCTCTCTCGACAGGGGTGGCGGGTCATGAACCGCCGCTTCCGGAGTGGGCACCGGGACATCGATCTGGTGGTGGAGCGGGACGGACTGGTGGCGTTTGTCGAGGTCAAGGCGCGCCACGGGGACCGCTTCGGCGACCCGGTTGAAGCCGTGAACTGGAAGAAGCAGAAGGAGTTAGCGCGATCAGCTCATGTATGGATTGAACGCCACGGGCGTCCCGGAGAAGCTTACCGGTTCGACGTCGTCGGGGTGCTGGTGCAGGGAGAGTCCGTGCGGGTCCGACATGTTCCCGACGCTTTCCGGCTCAGCTAGTGGCTTGCTTTCCCGAGTGAGCTTCGTACTTTCTTCGGGTGTCTCCGAAAGCGCCGGGGCCAGGTAGATTTCCTGCCGAGCCTGGCCAGAGCTCAAACGTCCAACCCCAAAGGTGGGTCATGGCTAGCAACACGCTGCAGGACGATCGCAAGAAGGCGCTCAATCTGGCCATCGCGCAGATCGAGAAGTCGCACGGCAAGGGCTCGATCATGCGGCTCGGCACGGACACCCGTGCGCCGATCGAGTGCATCTCCACGGGCGCGATCAACCTCGACGCCGCCATCGGCATCGGTGGTATCCCCCGCGGTCGTATCACCGAGATCTACGGCCCGGAGTCGAGCGGCAAGACGACGCTCTGTCTCCACGTGGTCGCGAACGCACAGAAGGCGGGCGGCGTGGCGGCGTTCATCGACGCCGAGCACGCGCTCGACACCGACTACGCCGCCAAGCTCGGCGTGGACGTGCAGAACCTCCTCATCAGCCAGCCGGACACCGGCGAACAGGCGCTCGAGATCTGCGAGATCCTCGTGCGCTCGGGCGCGGTCGACGTGGTGGTGATCGACTCGGTGGCCGCCCTCGTCCCGAAGGCGGAAATCGAGGGTGAAATGGGCGAGTCGCACATGGGCCTGCAGGCACGGCTCATGAGCCAGGCGCTCCGCAAGCTGACCGGCGCCATCGCCCGTTCGAAGACCTCGGTTGTCTTCATCAACCAGCTGCGCGAGAAGATCGGCGTCATGTTCGGCAGTCCCGAGACGACCACGGGCGGCAAGGCCCTCAAGTTCTACGCGTCGGTCCGCCTCGACATCCGCCGCATCGGTCCCGTCAAGGAAAAGGAAGACGTGATCGGGTCGCACGTCCGCGTGAAGGTGGTCAAGAACAAGGTCGCGCCGCCGTTCAAGCAGGCCGAGTTCGACATCATGTACGCCGAAGGGATCAGCCACGTCTCGCTGCTGGTGGACATCGGCTCGGAGACGGGGATCATCGAGAAGTCGGGCGCCTGGTACAGCTACAAGGGCCAGCGCATCGGGCAGGGGCGTGAGAACGCCAAGATGTTCCTCAAGGACAACCAGAAGATGATGCTGGAGGTCGAGGAGCAGGTGAAGGTCGTGCTCGGCGTCGGCGGCAAGCCGGAAGCCGAAACGGGCGAGGCGCCGGAAGAGTAGGCAGCGCCACGTCCACCGGAAGTCGTGCCGGGGGGTTCGTTGTTCGATCGTCGTGTGGGCCCGGATCCCCACGTCGTTCGCTCAGCGGCCCCCCGGCACCTTTTCCTCCCCCGTGGTCCTGAGCGCGCTGTGGCTCTCACGCGCGGGAAAGGCCTGCTTCTGCCGTTTCATCCCCCAACCGGTGGTCCCGATGCCCGGATTCGGGTCGCGTCGCCCGCGTCGCCGGCCGACCGACAGTGACGACGAAGCCCCGCCGCTCTCGCCCGCGGAACAGGCGGCCGCGAGCCGGACCCGCGCGCTGCGCATGCTCGAGCGGCGCAGTTACTCCGAGGCGGAGCTGACCCGCCGGCTCAAGGAGAAGGGCGACGCGCCGGAAATCGCCGAGGTCACCGTGCAGAAGATGGTGGCCGCCGGCTTCGTGAACGACGGTGTCTACGCGAGGCAGGTGGCGCGGAGCTTCCTCGTGAGCCGCCGCGCCTCGGTGCGACGGACGCAGCAGGAAATGATGCGTCGGGGCGTCGCGCGCCCGCTCGCCGATGAGGCGACCGCCGAGGTGAGAGCGGATGAGGACACCGGCACCGAGGACGAGTCGGTCGAGCGGGCCGCGCGCAAGAAGCTCAAGTCGCTGGCCGGGCTCGATGCGACGACACGGTATCGACGATTGACCGCCTTCCTTGCGCGTCGCGGATTTTCGGGTGATATCATCCGCGCCGCCATCCGGCGGATCGACAAGAACGCAGAGGAAGACGTCATTCAGGAGGACTAGATGGGCGTGCTTCCCGCGGTCGACCTCGTGGCTCGCCGTCGGTGCGCATCGCGCGCGGTGGCGCCTCGCCTCATGGTGCTTCACGTCGTGGTCTTGATGCTCGGCGGTGCGGGGGCCGCTCTCGCCCAGGCTGGACCCGGTAGGGGCTACTACATCGCCGACACGACCGGCACGGTGAAGGTCCTCGATCAAGGGCCAGGCACGTTCACGCTGCCCAAGGAGGCGGGCCTATCGGTGGCCGAACGCAGAGGCATGGCCCCCCGGGTTCGCGCGTTGGTGAACATCTTCGCGGAACAACCGTGGCTCAAGCCGCCGAAGGGATTCGACGCGGAGTTCTCGATCGCCGCGCCGTACGTGCTCGCGGCCAAGGGTCCTGTCTACCAACCGTACATCTACGGTTTCAGCTTCGGCGCCTTCAACTACTATTGGCGTCAGGGTCGGCGTGGTCGCGAGCCATTCCGCGAAATCGCGCAGAACCTGACGGGTGCGCAAGTGAATGCGCCGCCGGACCGGACGCTCGTCCCGAAGGACGGGCCCATGTACGAGCTGGAGCCGCCGGTGTTCGCGCATCCGGAGCCGGACACGATGATCGCGGGCTTCGCGGTATACCGGGGCAACTTGCACCTCACGCACCTCGATCTCGAGAAGTTCTGGAAGCCGGTGTCGGTCGAGTACATGCTGCGTGCGATGGTGCCGCTCCTGCAGAAGGATCGCGACGGCGAGTTGGCGCTGCTCGTCTCGATGGCGGCGGCCGCGCGCGGCACGTACACGGCCCCGGACTGGGCCAAGTTGCGCCAGTATCACGCCGACGAGATGGCAAGCACAGCCAAGGAGTACGCCAAGAATGACAAGGCGCGCGAGCAGCGGCTGGCCTCGCTCGATCGCCGCTGGATCAAGGACAGCCTGTCGCGCGTCGATGCCACCGTGCTCGACACGTTGGGTCCGAAGGGCGCCCGCTACCGCATGTTACGGGACTCCGTGGCCGCAGTGGCAGCGCGCGTCGATGGGATGTCGCCGGATGATCGCGGGAAGCAAGCCTGCGGAACGGCCAAGGACCAGAAGGTGGCGCTCAACTACTGGGAGATCCACGCCGCCGCCAACCCCGGCACCGGGGCACGGCGCTGCTGGCCGCTCGTCACGTTCGTGCTCGATGGTTGGCGCACGGACCTCTCGCGGACCGCCTTCCAACTGATCGCGGTACCAGCAGGATTCACGGGCAAGTGCCCTGCGGAGGTCGGCGACCCGGACAACCCGAAGACGTTCGAACCCGGCGGCTGTGTGGCGAATGTGCGACTGGTTCGGCGCGTGGATTGGTCAAAAGTGGCCACCCTGCTGGACCATTGAGCCTGCCGCGCGCTCGTTGCGTGGCGCGGCGGCTCTCGCGGGCCCTGAGCGCCGCCTCAGTTGCGCTCGCCGTGTGGGCTTCGGCCGCGGCGGGCCAACGTACGCAGTATGACGCGCTCTCGTTCGAGCCGCCTAAGGGCTGGACGACCGAACCGCCCAGGCCGGGCGTTCGTGTGTACGCATCGCCCGAGGGTGGTGCTCATCGCTGCCAGATCGCGCTCTGGGAAAGCGGAGAAAGCCACGGAACCGTTGGCGCCGATTTCGAGGCGGAATGGAAGACACTCATGCAATCGGAGGCCAAGGCGTCGATGGCGGAGCCGAGCTCGGGAGGCGACGGCTGGGCGGTGCTCAGTCGCACGTACCACGCGCGCGATGCCGACGGTTTCGAGTACGAGGCGAGGTTCCTGACCTTCTCCGGGCATGGACGGGTGACGAGCGTGCGCATCGACATGCGCCAGGCGTCCTGTGAGCCCGTGGTGCGCGAATTCGTCTCGGGGTTGCGCGGCGTGGGCCGATCGATCGCGAGTTCCGCGAGTGCTCCGGTCGAGCCGTCCCGCGCAACAGGCGTCGTCGGAGTGTGGCGCGCCGTTGGCACGGTCGCCGAGCTGATGGCCATCCTGAATGCGCCTGGTACCGGGTTCAGCATGGTGACCTCGTCGGCAAGCCTCAAGACGCGAACCATCGCATTCCTGGGGGATGGGTCATTTACGGTCAGCGTTCCCATGGACGGCCTCCTGGATGTCGCCCGAGCGAGACAGGAAGGTGGCTCCTTCTGGGGCACGTGGTCGCTCGTGGCAGGCCGCGAGAGCGTGCGCGTGGGCAACGCCGCGCCGGAGAGCATCTCCCTGGATGCCAAAGGAGCGCTGACGTATGATCGGTGGGTATACCATCGCGTCCCGACGCGCGCGACGACCGCGCTCGACGGGGAGTACACGGCAGAGCCGGATGCCGGCGTGTACATGCGCAGCATGACCCGCGAGCCGACGATCCGATTCTCGGCGGACGGGCGGTTCGAGGATCGGGGCGCCCTCTTCTACGTTCGGCATGTGCGCGGCTTCAACCCCGATCATCAGGATGACCAGCCGGGAAGCGGTCGCTACGTGCTCACAGACTACACGCTGTCGCTCGCCTACGACGACGGTCGCTCGATCCGCATCCTGATGCTGGAACCCGATGCCACGCCTGGCAACAGGCCCCGGCAGCTGCAGTTGGGCGGGTTGCGCTGGGTGACGCGCAAGTAACGTCGGCGCGTCAGGTCCGTACGGCGCGCGCGTGGTTCGCCGTCGCCAGCGCCGCGGCCAGCTGCGCCATCGCGCCCGACTGATGCAGCGCTACCAGTGGGACAGGACCGATCCGAGCAGCGTCGCGACGCCGAGGATCACCTGCCGCGCGACGGCGTCCAGGATCCACGTGCCAAGGCAGGTGAGCGTGGCGACGGGTCCGGCAGATGCCACATCTCCGGAGCGAGCCACGTCATCGCGGGCTCGGTGACGGGCCGCGACCGACCGCGTGCTAGCGTTCGCGTGATGTCGCGAAGGCGTACGGTACG
This sequence comes from Gemmatimonadota bacterium, assembly GCA_025359135.1. Classification (GTDB taxonomy): domain Bacteria; phylum Gemmatimonadota; class Gemmatimonadetes; order Gemmatimonadales; family Gemmatimonadaceae; genus JACPPC01. The sequence continues at coordinate 9,231 of JANYHJ010000054.1, forward strand.
CGGTCCGGCACAAACTGCGCGAGCTCGTATGGCGGCGGATGGTCGCCGACGATGAGCAACCGCGTGTGCGGCCTCAGCCGCACCGCCTGCGCGAGGCGACCGATCCACCAGATTGCGTTCGCGCGCCATGCGCAGAGGCGCCGTGCGTCCTCCGCGCGCATTGCGCCGCACTTGGCCGCCACCACCGAACCGGATCCGAACTGGAGCGGCGTGTGGGCGTCAACCGTGAGCCAGTAGAGCAGGAGCGGGCTGGGTGCGTGCGCCAGCGTGGATTCGACGATTCCGAGCGCAACTCGTCGCACGCCATCGCGTGCAACGGATGGGCGCAGGTGGAGCGCCCTTGCCAGAGGTTCGAGCCGTCGAAGAGGTGTACGGTGTCGAACCCGAGGGCGCGCCACCACTGATCCCGCTTTGTAGATGTAGCCGCGCCGCGCATGAACGGCGACGCTCTGGTACCCGGCGGCCCGCGCGACCTGCGGGAGGCAGCCGGCGCGGCCACCATCCGGCCAATGCAGCCACCATCGGATACTCGAAGCAGGCCAACGGGCTCGGGACCGCGAGCCACGTGGCCGACCCCCACACGACGCCCCATCCGACGGCCACGACCGCCGCCTGCAGCAGTGTCGCGCGCCAGCGGGAGCCAGCGATCACCAATCTCGCGGCCGGGCCGCGCGTGATTCGTTGGCCGCCACGAGCGCAGCTGCAAGAAGGGCGACGGCTGACAACTGGTGCAGCGCGGCCAACGGGACTGGCACGGACCAGAGCAGCGTCCCGATGCCCAGCACCACCTGCGGCACGACCACCAAGGCAGCGAGGTTCAAGGCGCGGCGCGGCCGCCCGAACGCCCGGGTCCGGGCGAATGCCACGAGCGACCACGCCAGCACGAAGGTCAACGTCGCGAGCAGGCGATGGTTGAACTGCGCCGCCACCGGGTTCTCGAACCAGTTCCGCCAGAGCGGCGACAGCTGGGCGTATTCGAGGGGCACGAGGCCGCCGCCCATGAGCGGCCACTCATTGTAGACCTTGCCCCCGTCGAGCCCCGCGACGAATCCGCCCGACGCGATCGTACCGAACGTCAGTGCGGCGAGAAGGGCGCTGCCAATCGCGAGACCGGGCGTTGCGTGATCACCACTGGACGCGGGGCCAGCGTCCGCGACGCCAACCGGTGCGGGAGACCGAAGCGCTTCGCGCCCGGCGGTGGCTCCGCGCAGCGCACGGCCGAGCGTCGTGGCGTCCCACACGGCGATCACGAAGATCGTGAGGGCGAGCAGCAGGTGCGCCACCAGGCGGTACTGGCTGACGTCGGACCGGACCGACAGCCCGCTTGAGACCATGTACCAGCCGAGCGCGCCCTGCGCGGCCACCAGGAGCGGCAGGATTCCGTACCTCAGAGCCTGCGCGCGCGTGAACCGCCCTCGCGCGAGCAGCCAGAGGTAGGGCACCGCGATGACAAGGCCCACGCCTCGGGCCACGAGCCGGTGGAACCACTCCCACCAGTAGAGCACCTGGAAGCCGCCCAGCGTGATGCCGCGGTGAACGGTCTGCGCCTCGGGGATCTGGAGATAGGCCTGATAGGCGCGTGCCCAGTCGGCATGCGAGAGCGGTGGGAGGATGCCCGCCACCGGTTCCCAGACGGTGATCGATAGTCCGGACTCGGTCAGCCGCGTGATGCCGCCCACCACGAGCGCCGCGACGACGCTCCACGCCGTGGCCACCAACCAGCGATGAATGCCAGGATCACCGCTGGCTGTGCGCGCGCCGCCCGCGGCGCTCGGCGCGGCGTGCGCGTCGGGGGTGGTGGGTTCGGGTGCGCTGAGGGTAGCCATGCACCGTGTACGCTAAGGGGATGGCGGTTATCTTTCCACGTCTATGCACGCAGACGAAATCCGCCGACGCTTTCTCGCCTACTTCGAGCGCCACCAGCACGCCGTGCGCCCGTCGTCGTCGCTCGTTCCGGTGGGCGACGACACCCTGCTGTTCACCAACGCGGGGATGGTCCAGTTCAAGAGGGTCTTTCTCGGGATGGAGGATGTTCCCGGGGGAAACCGTCGCGCGACGACAAGCCAGAAGTGCGTACGGGCCGGCGGCAAGCACAATGACCTCGAACAGGTGGGACGCACGCTTCGTCACCACACCTTCTTCGAGATGCTGGGCAACTTCTCCTTTGGCGACTACTTCAAGCGCGACGCCATCCGCTTCGCGTGGGAGTTCGTGACCGTCGAACTTGGCCTGCCCAAGGAACACCTCCGCGCCACCGTCTTCCACGAGGATGATGAGGCGCGCGCGCTCTGGCGCGAAGTGACCGGCATGAGCGACAGCCGCATCTACAGACTCGGCGCCAAGGACAACTTCTGGCAGATGGCCGACACGGGTCCGTGCGGCCCGTGCTCGGAGCTCTTCGTCGACCTGGCGCATCTCACCGACGACTGGCAGTTCCCGGCCGACGCGACGGGTGAGTGGACCCGCACCGATGAGCACGAGTTCTCGAAGGAAGCATTCGAGGAGGGCGGGGAGGCGGGCCGCTTCCTCGAGATCTGGAACCTCGTCTTCATGCAGTTCGACCGACAGGCCGACGGCACGATGGTCCCGCTGCCCAAGCCGAGCGTGGACACCGGAGCTGGGCTCGAGCGCCTTGCGGCGGTGACGCAGAGGGTACGAAACAACTTCCATACGGACCTGTTTCGACCCCTGCTGGAAAGGGTTGTTGAAGTGACCGGTGTCCCGTACCACGACGACATCCGCATCGAAGTACCCGACGGTAAGCCTCGCGTAGACTACGACTCGTCGATCAAGATCCCTCCGATCGCCCTGTCCCCGTCCAAGGTGACAAAGGCGCCGGGTATGACCATCGAGTTTCACGACTCGAGTTCTCATCGGGTCATCGCCGATCACGCGCGCGCGGTGGCCTTCCTGCTCGCCGACGGCGTCTTCCCATCGAACGAGGGGCGCGGCTACGTGCTGCGCCGCATCCTGCGCCGCGCCGTGCGGCACGCCTGGTTGATGGGCCGGCCCGAGCCGACCCTCACGCACGTCGTGCAGGTGGTCATCGACCAGATGCGCGCGACCTATCCCGAACTCCAGGTGCGTCACAAGCACTTGGTCGACACGACGCGCGCGGAGGAAGAGCGGTTCCTCGCGACGATCGACGCCGGGATGTCGCGCTTCGACGAGATCGCGCCTGCGCGTCCGAGTTCGCACTCCGGCTCACACTCGCGCGGCGCGGTGAGCGGCGACGACGCGTTCACGCTCTACGATCGCTATGGCTTCCCGCTCGACCTCACCGAACTGATGGCGCGCGAGCGTGGCTACTCCGTCGACATCGCCGGCTTCGAGGATGCGCTCGAGCAGCAGCGCAAGCGTTCGCAGCTGGATCGGAAGTCGCGAATCATCACGGTCGTCGCCGACGAGATCGGCGATCTCGACACTTGGGAGCGCGACGGCGGCAAGGGAGACTCCGATTTCGTCGGCTACGATCACGTCGAGGTCGACACGCGCGTGAGTGCCGTGCGCCTGCTCGATGAGGGACGCGTGGCCGTGCTGCTGGAGCAGACGCCGTTCTACGCCGAGTCGGGCGGCCAGGTGAGCGACCATGGGGAGATCGTGGGCGACGGGTGGCGCGTGCAAGTGGACGAAGTGCGCAAACTCGACGGACGGCACGCGGCCATCGGCGTCCTCGAGGGCAAGCTGGCGTTCGGGCACGCGAAGGCCCGCGTGCTGCAGTCGGAGCGCCGTGACACCGAACGCAACCACACCGCGACGCACCTGCTGCATGCCGCGTTGCGTCGTCACCTGGGCGAGCACGTCCATCAGGCGGGCTCGCTCGTGGCGCCCGATCGCCTGCGTTTCGACTTCACCAATCATGGCCCGGTCAAGCCGGAGATGCTTGCGGCAATCGAACGCGACGTCAACGAGCAGGTGTGGAGCGCCACGCCGGTCACCACCAGACAGATGGCCCATCGCGATGCCGTCGCGGCCGGCGCCATGGCGCTCTTCGGCGAGAAGTACGGTGATGTCGTGCGAGTGGTCGACGTGCCCGGCTACTCGACCGAGCTCTGCGGCGGCACGCACGTACGCAACACGTGCGACATCGGCCTCTTCACGATCGTGCAGGAATCGGGGGTGGCGGCAGGGGTGCGCCGGATCGAAGCCTTGACCGGGCGTGGCGCCTATGCGCTGTTGCACGAGCGCGCGCAGGCGCTCGCTCGCGTAGCGCACACGGTCGGGGCGACGCGCATCGACGATGCAGAGGCGCGCGTCAAGTCGATGGTCGAGGAACGCCGCGCGCTCGAGAAGAAGCTCGAAGCGAGTGCCGCGGAAGGGGCGAGGGCCGAGACGGACCAGCTCATCGCCAAGGCGGTGAGCGTGGGCCACGCGCTCGTCGTGAGCGCGATGTCGGGCGCGGCCGACACCAAGGCGCTCCAGGCACAGGGCGACGAGATGCGCGCCAAGCTCGGCTCCGGCGTTGGCGTCCTCGGCGCGACCTTCGCGGACGGCAAGAGCACGTTGCTCGTGGTCGTCACCGACGACCTCAAGGACCGCGGTATCAAGGCCGACGGACTCGTGCGCGACCTGGCAGCCATTGCCGGCGGAAGGGGTGGCGGCAAGCCGCACATGGCGCAGGCCGGCATTCCGGACGCCGCGAGATTGCCAGAAGCGCTCGCGCAGGTGGTGGCGGTCGTGTCGAAGGCCATGGGAGCGTAAGCCCGTGACCATCGCACCCACCGCGTGGCTCGCGGCCCGGCAGCCCGTGCCGCCGGCGGCGCTCGCGGCGCGGCTCACGGACGCACTCGGTGCGCGCGCGAACGAACCGACGGCCGATCTGGTGGAGGTGCTGCTCTGCGCTGGTGAAGCGTTGCTCTCGCGACTGCTGAGCGAAGGCCGGACTGATCGACAGACCGCGCTCGACCTGCTCGCCGCGGACGCGTTCGTCACGTACGCGTTCGAGGCAGCGAGCGACGAACCCGCGCTCGTCACCGAGCGCGCCCAGCGCGCCATGGCGCAGATTTCACACCTCGCAGTCGCCGCCGACCTCTAACCCACGCCCCATGAGCGCCCGATGAGCGACGCGCACATTCGTCAGCGGTTGTCCGACCTCGCGGCCACGGCCCAGCGCACACTGGACGAGAGCGTTCCCGCGATCGCGAAGGCCGCCACGATGGTCCGCGAGACGGTGTCGCGCGGCGGCACGCTCTTCTTCTGCGGCAATGGCGGAAGCGCGGCCGATGCGCAGCACATGGCCACGGAATACGTCGTGCGCTACATGAAGAACCGGCGCGCCTTGCCGGCCATCGCACTCACGACCGACACCTCGCTGCTCACGGCCACCGGCAACGACTTCGGCTTCGACTACGTGTTCTCGCGTCAGGTCGAAGCGCTCGCCAAGGCCGGCGACCTGCTCATCATCCACTCCACGAGCGGCAACTCGCCCAACGTGGTGCTCGCCGCCGAGGCCGCCAGGAAGAAGGGCGTCGCGGTGCTGGCGCTCTCGAGCCGGGACGGCGGCAAGCTCAGGGCCGTCGCCGATCACAACGTCATCATCCCCACCGATCGCACCGATCGCGCGCAGGAGCTCCATCTCTGCGTGCAGCACCTCATCTGCGAGCTGGTCGAAGCCGACATCGGCCAGTGACCGCGCGCCTCAACGCTCGAGCCCCGGAGTCTCCCTGATGTTCTCGCTCACGGGCCGACGCGCCCTCGTCACGGGGGGCTCGCGCGGCATCGGGCTCGCCACCTCGCGCCTCCTCGCCCAGGCGGGCGCCGCCGTGTCGATCGGCTATCGTGCACGCAAGACCGAGGCCGACGCGCTCGTCGCGGAGTTGCGCGCTGCCGGCCGGACCGCGCAGGCCTTCGCTCATGACATCGGCACCGCGGCAGGCGCCGATGGACTCGTGGCCGACACGGTGCGAGCACTCGGCGGCCTCGACATCCTCGTGCACAACGCCGGCATCTGGCCGAGTGCCGATGAAGGAGTCGACGTGCTCGGCGACGGACGTTGGCGCGAGACGATGAGCGCGAACACGGATGCGATGTTCTACATCTCGCGAGCGGCGGCGCGGGTGCTGGCCAACGACGGCCGCATGATCCACGTGGCGAGCACTGCCGGCCAGCGCGGTGAAGCGTTCCACTCGGACTACGCGGCGAGCAAGGGCGCCATGATCGCGTTCGTGAAGTCGCTCGCGGTCGAACTCGCACCACGCGGCATCACGGTCAACGCCGTGGCGCCGGGCTGGGTCGACACGGAGATGTGCGCAGATGCCTTCGCCAACGGTGGTCGCGAGCGGATCGGGAAGACGATTCCGATCGGACGGGTGGCCAGCCCGGAGGACATCGCAGGTCCGATCCTTTTTCTGGCCACGTCGCTCGCGCGGCATGTCACGGGCGAGATCTTGAACGTGAACGGCGGGAGCGTGCTCTGCGGATGATTGCGATCCTGTTCACCGGCGGCACGATCTCGATGAAGTTCGACCCGCGCGCGGGCGGGGCCGTGCCTGCGTTGTCGGCCGCCGAGATCCTGGCCGCAGCGCCGGGCATCCACGACATCGCCAAGCTCGAGCCGGAGCAGTGGGGGGCGTTGCCCGGACCGCACATGACGGTGGAGAAGCAGTGGGCGCTGCGCGAGGCGATCGCGGTGCGGCTTGCGCGCCGGGACATCGACGGCGTCGTGGTCACGCATGGTACGGACTCGCTGGAGGAAACAGCGTACTTGATCGCGCGCTCGATCGGCAGCGACAAGCCGGTGGTGTTCACCGGCGCGATGCGCAATGCGAGTGATCTCGGCTGGGATGGCCCCGCCAACCTGATCGACGCCGTGCGCGTGGCTGCGAGTCACGAAGCATTCGGCTACGGCACGATGGTCGTGATGGGATCGCGCGTCTATTCGGCGCTCGACGTCACCAAGGCGCACACGCACCTGCTCGATGCCTTCGAGAGCCCCGGACTCGGGCCGATCGGCGTCATCGACGACGGACTGGTGATCTTCCGTCGTGCGCTGCCGGCGGCGCCGCCGTTGCTGGCCCCGGCCGAGCCGGCCACGCCCGTGGACATCGTGGCTGTGTGGGCCGGCGCGGACAGCCGCTTGGTGGACGCGTCGCGGCGCGATGCACGGGGCGTCGTCATCGCGGCCATGGGGCGAGGCAACGTGCCGCCTGCGATGGTGCCCGGCATCCAGCGGTTCGTCGACGACGGCAAACCGGTGGTCATTGCGTCGCGCTCGTTGCGCGGACGTGTCGGCACAACCTATGGCTATCCTGGCGGCGGCAGGCGGCTCGCCGAGATGGGCTGCATCTTCGCCGGGTCGCGGCGGCCGCAGCAGGCCCGCATCGACCTCATGCTCGCGCTCGGCTTCGGTCTCGAGGTCCACCAGATTCGCGAGCTGTTCGCGACGTGATCACGCTGCGGCCGCCTGCCGAAGTGCTGGGCATCGCCGAGACGCTGGAACGCGCCGGCTTCGAGACCTGGTGCGTCGGCGGTGCGGTGCGCGACGCGCTGCTCGAGCACCCGCATCTCGATTGGGACCTGGCCACGAGTGCGAAACCGCAGACGGTCATCAAGCTGTTCGCGCGCACGGTGCCCGTGGGCATCGAGCACGGCACGGTGGGGGTGCTCGACGCGAAGGGCCGGATGCACGAGGTCACCACCTTCCGCCGCGACGTGAAGACCGATGGCCGCCACGCCGAGGTCGAGTTCGGCGTCTCGCTCGACGACGACCTCGCGCGCCGCGACTTCACGATCAACGCCATGGCGTGGTCGCCGTCCCGGCAGGAGCTGCGCGATCCCTTCGGTGGCCAGCGAGACCTCGGGGCCAGGTTGCTCCGCGCCGTCGGCAACGCGGACGACCGCATGCGCGAGGATCGACTGCGGGCGCTGCGCGCGATCCGCTTCGCGTCGCGCTTCGACTTCCGCATCGAACCGGCCACGTGGCAGGCGATTCTCGGCAGTGCGGGCGATCTCAAGCGGCTCTCGGCTGAACGGGTGCGGCAGGAGCTCGAGAAGACGATGGAGCAGGTGCGTCGCCCGAGTGAGGCCCTGTCGCTCTGGCGACAGGCCGGGATTGCGCAGGCCCTCGTGCCGTCACTTCTGCGCGTGTCGGAAGTCGGTCTGCGATCGCTCGATCAACTCGCCATGCCGGGACTGCGTGGCAGGCCGCAGCGCACGCTCAACCGGATGGCCGCGCTGCTCGTCGAACTGGGCGGGCAAGCGGCTGCGGGCTCGCTCAAGGCGTTGCGCAGTTCGAACTCCGACACGCGGTGGGTATCGGAGCTGGCCGAGCGATGGGTTGCGCTCGGGCCGTCGATGGAAGACGCGCTCGGCGAGGGCGACGTTCCCGCGGCGATGCTCCGGCGTTGGGTCGCCACGATCGGGCGCACGCGCGTGGGCGCTTTCATGCGCGTGGCGTCGGCGCGCTGGAGCGCCGCGCGCGCGCTTGGGCAGCGGGCGCCCGATGCGCGCCTCGTGGCGTCGGTGTATCGGAGGATGCTACGCGCGGCGTGGCGCGAGCCAGTCGAGCTCGCCGATCTCGCCGTGGATGGCGGCGACCTGCTGCAGGCGGGCATCGCCAACGGACCGGCACTCGGCCGCATGCTGGCCGCGTTGCTCGACTGGGTGCTCGAGGATCCGGCGCGCAACACGATGGCGACGCTCATGGCGGAAGCCGGGCGTCGCGCGCGAGTAGAGGCGTGACCTTCTTGCGTGGTGCACAGGCGGAGACGGTTGTGGCCCACCGCTTCCGCGAAGAGGTCGTAGGGTTCGCGCTCTGGCGCGAGGGCACGTGGTGGGTCGGCCGCACCGACGCGACGGCAGAGCGCACGCTCGCGCTCTTCCATGCGTTGAGTGCGGAGATGCCGGGCACCGTGTCGGTGTCGTTCACGCGCGTCCGCGACGGCGCGGAGTCGGTGGGCGTGGACATTGCGCTGTCGGACGTTCGCGAGGGAATCGCGCGCTTGCGTCCTGCGCTCGCGCGGACCGGCGGAGTCGTGGTCACGCTCTGGGGCGACGATCGGCAACTCTCGTTGTCTGCGCAGCTCTCGGTCTGGATGTGGGCCAACACACCGGCATGGCGCGAGGCGTTGCTCGTGGAAGGTCTGGTCGGCGTGTCACCGTCGCTGCTGACGGACCGGCGCTGGGTGGTCGCGCGGGAGGAGCTGGCGGGCTCGCGCGACCTCGACCGCGTGCTCGATGCGGTGACGACGCGGCTGGGTCTCGCCGCTCCCACCCGCACCCGGCGCGACTAGCTTTCCGTTGGAACGTTCGGTGTTCCCGCTCTGCATGTGCCCTCCCTGACCTCGACATGACCCGTTATCTGGTCACCGGCAACGCCGGTTTCATCGGTTCGCACGTCACGCATCGCCTGCTGGACCGTGGTGACGAGGTCATCGGCGTCGACAACGTCAACGACTACTACGACGTGCGCCTCAAGGAGGCGCGGCTGGCCCGGCAGGAGGGGAAGCAGCACTACAAGTTCCTGCGGCTCGACGTCGCGGATCGGGGCGCGATGGACCGCATGTTCGCATCCGAGAAGCCGGAGCGGGTCATCCACCTCGCCGCGCAGGCCGGGGTGCGCTACTCGCTCACCAACCCCTACGCGTACGTCGACGCGAACCTGCTCGGCTTCCTCAACATCCTCGAGGGGTGCCGGCACAACGGCGTCAAGCACCTGACGTACGCGTCGAGCAGCTCGGTGTATGGTGCGAACACGGAGCTGCCCTTCGCGACGTCGGACAACGTGGACCATCCGATCAGCCTCTATGCGGCCACGAAGAAGGCCAACGAGCTGATGGCGCACACGTACAGCCACCTCTTCAACCTGCCGACCACCGGGCTGCGCTTCTTCACGGTGTACGGCCCGTGGGGGCGCCCCGACATGGCGCTCTTCCTCTTCACGAAGGCGATCCTCGAGGGGCGCCCCATCGAGGTGTTCAACAACGGCGACATGCAGCGCGACTTCACCTACATCGACGACATCGTCGAAGGGGTGATTCGCGTGTCCGATCGCATCCCGACATCGGAGACGGTGCCGGTCGTGCCGAATGTCAGCTCGCGCGCGCCGTACCGGGTCTACAACATCGGCAACAACAATCCGGTGCCGCTCATGGGCATGATCGCGGCGCTCGAGAAGTCGCTGGGCAAGGTGGCAGAGAAGCAGATGCGTCCGATGCAACCCGGCGACGTGCAGGCGACGTACGCCAACGTCGACGACCTGCAGGCCGACGTCGGCTTCAAGCCGGACACCCCGATTGCGTCGGGGATCGAACGCTTCGTGGCCTGGTATCGGGAGTTCTACCACGTCTAGGCGTCGCCCGGCCGGCGGCGGCGGTCACTCGCTGTTCGCGGGCAACGTCAGCGAACCGCTCGCCGCGCGCATGCGGCCGCGCACCCTCGATGAAGTAGTGGGACAGGCCCAGCTGCTCGGCCCTGGTCGTCCGCTGCGCCGCGAACTTGAGAGCGGGCGCGTCGCCTCGATGCTGTTCTGGGGGCCACCCGGTTCGGGCAAGACCACCCTCGGACGGCTGATTGCCCAGCACACCGATCGCGCCTTCGTGCCGTTCAGCGCCGTGAGCGAAGGGGTACCGCGCGTCCGGGAAGTGGTGGCTGAAGCCGAGGCGCGGCGCGAGAGCGGGCAGGGGACCGTGCTCTTCGTGGACGAGATCCACCGGCTCAACCGGGCACAGCAGGATGCGTTCCTGCCGCACGTCGAGTCGGGCCTCTTCACCCTCGTCGGCGCCACCACCGAGAACCCGAGCTTCGAGGTCAACGGCGCGCTGCTCTCGCGCGTGCGCGTGTTCGTGCTCGAACCGTTGGGCGTAGAGCAGGTCGCGCAGCTGGTCGACCGCGCGCTTGCGGACCGCGATCGCGGACTCGGCGCCCTCGATCTTGGACTCGACGACGAGGCGCGACTCGCGCTCGCCACGGAGGCCGATGGCGACGCGCGCCGCGCGCTCACCGTGCTCGAGGCGGCCGCGACGCTCGTGGGCGAGGACAAGCGCATCACCCTGGCCGTCGCCAAGGATGCCCTGCAGCTCCGCGTGGCGCGCTACGACAAGTCCGGCGAGGAGCACTACAACCTCATCAGCGCGTACCACAAGGCGCTCCGCGGGAGCGATCCGCAGGGCTCGCTCTTCTGGCTCGCACGCATGCTGGCCGGCGGTGAGGACCCGCTCTATGTGCTGCGTCGCATGGTGCGCTTCGCGACGGAGGACGTGGGCCTCGCGGACCCGCAGGCGTTGACCGTCACGATTGCCGCGCGCGACGCGTACCACTTTCTCGGCTCGCCCGAGGGCGAACTCGCGATCGCGGAGGCGTGTGTGTACCTGGCCACCGCGCCCAAATCGAACCGCGTCTACGAAGCGTGGGGCGCCGCGATGGCGCTCGCCGCCAAGCACCCGGCCGCGGCCGTGCCGCTTCATATTCGCAACGCGCCGACGGGGCTGATGAAGACCCTGGGCTACGGTGAGGGGTATCAGTACGCCCACGCGGTGCCCGAGGCCTACCTGCCGCAGGACTACTTGCCCGACAGCATCAAGGATGCAACCCTCTACGAGCCTGGCCCGTTCGGGTTCGAGAAGGAAGTGGCCAAGCGGCTCGCGTGGTGGCGTGGCCTGCGCGACAAGCTTGACGGCCGTGATGCGCCGTCTCCTTCGACCAACTGACATGACGCTCCTGCAGATCATTGCTTCACCGCGCGCCGTTGCGCGATACGTTCTCGTCGTGCTGGCCGCCGTGACGACCGGCTGCGCCTCGTTGCGTCCGCAGCCGCCCACCGTGGACTTCCGCGGCGTGGCGCTCAAGGACGTCGCGCTCTCGGGCGCCACGATCGACATCGTGCTCAGCGTCAGGAATCCCAATGCCTTCGGCATCGACATCCGTCGGCTCGCGTACTCGCTCTATGCCGACTCGACGCTCGTCGGCGTCGGACAGCCGTTCGATCGGCTCCAGATTCCGGCCAATGATTCGTCCATCGTGCGCTTGCCGGTGGCGTTCGAGTACCGCACCCTCGGGATGGTGGTCGTGCAACTTGTCACGCAGGGCGAAGTGAACTATCGCGTCAAGGGCGACGTGACGGTGGGCACGCCCATCGGCGATTTCAATCGTCCGTTCGAGGCAGCCGGACGCTACAACGCGCGCAAGGGGCGCTGACCGTGGCTCGAACCGCTCACGAACTCACTCCGCCTGCCGAGCGCGCCATCCTCATCGGCGCGCCGCGGAAGGGCGCCTCCGCCAAGCACGTCGTGCAGGAACACCTCGAGGAGCTGGCGCGACTGGCCGACACGGCCGGCGCCATCGTCGTGGGGACGCTCACGCAGCAACTCGACCGTCCGCACGCCGGCACCTACCTGGGCAAGGGGAAGATCGAGGAGCTCACGCAGCTGACGACGGACAAGGACGCGACGCTGATCATCTTCGACGACGAGCTCTCGCCCGCGCAGGGCAAGTCCATCGAGGACGCGGTCGGCAAGCGGGTCATGGATCGTGCCGAGCTCATCCTCGACATCTTTGCCGTGCGGGCGCGCAGCGCCGAGGCCAAGATGCAGGTGGAGCTCGCGCAACTCGAGTACCTGCTGCCTCGGCTCACCCGCATGTGGACCCACCTCGAGAAGTTCCGCGGTGGCATCGGCATGCGCGGTCCCGGCGAAACACAGCTCGAGACCGACCGACGCCTCATCGGTCATCGGCTGCGCACGCTCAAGGAGCGCCTCGCGGACGTGACGCGTTCGCGCGCCGTGCAGCGTGCCGGGCGCAAGGCATCGTTCCGCACGGCGCTCGTGGGCTACACGAACGCCGGCAAGTCGTCGGTGCTGCGGGGCCTCTCGGGCGCCGCGGACATCGTCGTCGAGGACCGGCTCTTCGCCACCCTCGACCCGCTCACGCGCGAGGTGACGATCGGCGTCGCCGGCCACGTGCTCGTGACCGACACCGTGGGCTTCATCCGCAAGCTGCCGCACCACCTGGTGGCGAGCTTCCGCGCCACGCTCGAGGAAGTGACCGAGGCCAACGTGCTGCTGCACGTGATCGACGCGAGCGACCTCACGTGGGAAGAACACCGTGAAGTCGTGGACGAAGTGCTTGCCGACCTGGGCGTGCATGACACGCCTGTGGTCCACGTCTTCAACAAGATGGACCTCCTGCCGAGCGAACAAGCCGAGGCGCTCGAGGCGCGCATGTCAGAACTCCTGCCAGGCTCGGTGTTCGTCTCCGCGCTCAAGCCCGGTGGGCTCGAGTCGCTGCGCGCGACGCTGTTGACGCTGCAACAGGCGTCACGGCCGGTGCAGGAGTTCCGCGTGCCGGCGGCGGATGGACGCACGCTGGCGGAGTTGCACCGGAGCGGGGAGGTGATCGAGCAGACCACCGAGGACGAGGTGATCGTGGTGCGGGCGCGGGTGTCGGCGGAGCTGGCTGGGCGGCTGCGGGCGCGGCTGAGCTAGGCCGGGGGGGCGTGGCGCTCAGGTCGATCTCAC
>JANYHJ010000061.1 GCA_025359135.1 Gemmatimonadota bacterium
GTCGCCGAGCGCGTCCTGGTGTCGGCGGGCCGGCAGGGCGCCACGGAGGGCCTGTGCCTCGAACTGGCGGGGGTGGAGGCCGATTCGCGCGGGCGGATCAAGGTCAATGAGCACTTCCAGACGAGGACGCCGCACGTCTACGCGTTCGGCGACGTCGTCGGCTTTCCCTCGCTCGCCTCCACCAGCGGGGAACAGGGCCGTCACGCGGCGTGTCACATGTTCGGCTTCGAGTCGAGCACGCCATCGTCGCTGTATCCGTTCGGGATCTACGCCATTCCCGAGATCAGCTGGGTGGGTGCCGCCGAGGCCGAGCTGACGCAGGCCGGGGTGCCGTTCGAGACGGGGGTCGCACGCTACAAGGAAATCGCGCGCGGCTTCATCCTGGGTGACATGGACGGCATGCTGAAGCTGATCTTCCACATCGACACCCGCAAGATCCTCGGTGTGTGGTGCCTGGGCACGCAGGCGACCGAACTCGTGCACATCGGGCAGGCCGTCATGGCGCTGGGCGGAACGCTCGAGTTCTTCGTCGAGAATGTCTTCAACTACCCGACGCTGGCCGAGTGCTACAAGGTGGCGGCGCTCAACGCGGCCAACAAACTCGCCGCCTGAACTCGCACCACGTGATCAACCGCTCGGCGTGAGGGAGACGGCGAGACTGAGCGTGGTCTTCCCGCCGGTCAATCCGACTGGAATGGCGATCGACGGACGCACGGCCCAGTTGCGGTCGATGATCACGCCGGCGCCCACGGTGAGCGCCAGATAGGACGCCGACGTCGAGCTCGTGATTTCCACGACGTCGTGGATCGTGTACTTGGAGCTCCACGACGTGTACACCGCCGTGAGGAACGGGACGACGTGGATGCGGGGCGTAAGCGGTATCGTGCCGCCGATGGACGCCCCCAACCCGAAGTTGTTCGCCGAGCTTTCCGTTGTGCGCGGACCCGTGGTGACGCCCGTCGGACCCTCTTGCAGCGTGCCGACGAACAGCGGACAGAATCCGACCCCGCCACGATCCGTCACGTCGAAGCTCCAGCCGACGTGCCCCACGTAGATGAGTGCCTTGTCGTCGGGAGCCGGGTAGCTCTGGTATTCGAACGACGGGCCACCGAACAGACCCGTGGACTCACCGAAGGCGAACGACGCCCCGAGTCCCTTCAGCTGATCGGTGGACGAGGCGTGTACGCTCATGCGGAGCGTTCCCACGGCGAACGACGGGTGGCCGAGACACGTTTGCGCGCGGGCTGCGGTCGCGACCGTGACGGTCGTCAGGGCGGTGGCGAGGAGGCGGGCGAGCGGCTGGAGCCGATTCATTTGAACTTGCGGCAGGAGGGGTCGCGGATGGTGAAAAGGTAGAGCCACGACCGACAGACAGCGTGGGCCGAATGCCCTATTCGCCGAGGTGCGGCGACGGCCCGCGGAGCGTGACCTGCAACGCCTCGACCTTGCGGAATTCATGCCCCGCCGGGGGCCGTGTGCGGGCGAGATCAAGCGCGAGCAATGGGTAGCGTTCGAGCGCGGCGCGGACCGCCGTGCGCGCCTCGAGACGTGCCAACGCGGCGCCGAGGCAGTAGTGGCGGCCGAAGCCGAACGTGGTGTGCGCGACAGGGTCGGTGCGCCACGGATCGAAGCGATCGGGATCGGCAACGTGCCCCGGATCGCGGTTCATCGCGCCGAGCATGCACTGCACCACGGCGCCGCGTGCGATCCGTGCGCCGTGGAAGTCGAGATCGGCGGCCGCGTAACGCGTGGCGGTCTGCACGGCAGGTTCCCAGCGCAGCGACTCCTCGATGGCGCGCTCGAGGTCGGCGTCGCTGTCGCGTACGCGCGCGAGGATGTCGGGATGCGTGAGCAGCGCCCAGAGCGCGTTGGCAATGAGTCCCTCGGTAGTCTCGATGCCGCCGAAGAGCACGATGAGGGCGTTGGCGCCGATTTCCCCGTCGTCGAGCATGCGCGGATGAGCACGCGCGAGCCCGGCGAGGAGCGATTGGTCGGCGGCGGCGGGCGCGGCGAGCCTCGGCGCGATGGCGTCGTGAAAGGCGCGGACGGCGGCGTGGGCGCGGGTGCGCGTCTCCGCGACGCGCTCGTAGTTGGCGAGCGCCGCAGCGAAGGTATCGTACCAGGCGCGGAGCTGTACGTCGAGTTCGGCGGGGAGGCCGATGACGCGCGCAATGGTGGTGAGCGCGATGGGGGCGGCGTAGGCGCTCCGCAGTTCAACCGCGCCCGAGCGCGGCAGTGCGTCGACGGCATCGCGCACGATCTCTTCCACCATGGCGCGTGATTCGTCGACGGCGCGCGCGTTGAACTGTGAGGCGCAGGCCAGCTTGAACCGTCGCTGCTCGTCGCCCTCGGTGCTCAACATCTGCGCGCCGAAGGTGTCGCGGATGGGCGAACTGGCCTCGTCGGTGCGGAAGCGCTCTGGATCGCGCAGCACTTCCATGCCGAGCTCACGACTGGTGACAAGCCATTGGCCGAGCTGCGGCGCCCAGACCACCGGCTCGCGCTCGCGCAGCGCGCGGAACACCGGATACGGATCGACGTCGAGTTGCGCGCGGGACACATCCGCGCCACGCGAAATGAAGGTCATGCGGCCAGGCTCAGGCAGGCACGAACACGCAGTAGCCGTCCTTGGCCACGAGGAACTTGTAGTTGGCCCGGATCGCGCCACTCACCTTCCTGCCGAACACGATCGAATACCAATCCTTGTTGACGGACGAATCCTGGTCGAGGCGGAACTGCAGCACCACGAACGCGAACTCGCGCCGCTGGATGCGTTCGACGAGCCGGGCCACCCACTCCGGGTGTTTCTTCTCGATGAAGACGAGCGCGTACGGATCAAGCACCACCGGGACCCGGCCACGCGAGACGTCGAGGAAGGCGTCTTCAGTGAGCATGCTCGCCGAGTCGCTGATGAGGGCGGCGAGCGGCTTGTTCGGTTTCAGCAGCGTAACCTTCGGTGACAACAGATCGCGCAGGGGCCAGGCGATGGTCCGCGCCTCGGCGGTGAGCAGCGCCCAGAAGAGCGCAGCGGTCAGGATCGGGGTGACGGCGGCCTTGCGCCAGGTGAGGCCGTCGGAGCGCGCCGCGAGCATGCCGGTGAGGATGGCATTGAGCACGGCGAGGTCGACGAGGTGGTTGGACGCCGTGCCGCGGTCGGCGAAGATCACGAGCAGGACCGGAATGCTGAGCACGAACGACCAGTGGTAGCCGTTGAACTGTCGCTCGCGCGCTGCGAGTGCACACTCGAGCAGCGTGAACGGCATGAGCACCATGAGCACCGGGCAGGTGAATGCCACGTAGCGGATGAGCCGGACCGGCGACTTGGCGAGGAGGGCGATGAAGCCGCCGTCGGAGAAGACGCGGAAACTCGTGAGCAGGCGGCCGTCGCTCAGCTGATCGAGGGCCGCGATGCCGCCGATCCAGGTCGCGAGCCAGGTGACGAGGAAGATGGCCGCAAAGCGGCGGTCGGTGCGCACGCTCATGGCGAGGATCGCGATCGGCGCCCATCCCGCGGTGATCTTGCTGAGCAGCGCCGCGGTGCAGCAGAGGGCGGCGAGCACGGCGTTGGTGGAGTTGCGCTCGCGGTGCGCGATGAGGAGTGCGGCCAGCATCCAGGCCACGGGGAGCACGTCGCCACGAATCGTGGTGACGCCAAGGAACGCCGACGAGCTCACGAGCGCGAGCGTGGTCAGCGCCCAGGTCAGCGGCCAGGTGGAGCCCCTCCGCCGCAACGTCCAGCAAACGAGCCAGCTGCAGGCCACGCTCACGGCGAGCGAGACGAGCTTGCCGGAGAGGATGTACTCGCCCGTGAGCCGCGCGACCGCCGCGTGCAACGCGAAGTACATGGGCGCATAGCGGCTTCCGCCGTAGAAGCCGTTCTCGAAGACGCCGGGATAGAGAACGCCACCGTTCAGGTAGCGCGCGAGTGCGATCCAGACGCCGGAGACGTGGTCGACCGTGTAGGTGTCGCGCAGGTGTCCAATCGTGACGAGGATCGCCAGCAGCAGGACAAGCGCGGAGACCAGCACGAGCAGTGTGCTGAACCGTCGCTCCATGCGACTCTCAGTCGGCACGGCCAGCGAGTCGGGGTCGGTGACCATCACGGGAGTGAGGTGCGGGGACAGCAGCGATCAGGGCCTGGGCGAGTGCTGCACGAAGAAAGACGCGCGACTCGCGGAGTCGTCTCGATACCAGCGTGCCGCGTACGATCCGCGAGCGGTGAGGGCGAGCGACGACGGCTGTCAACGCAGGGTTGACCGCGACCGCCGAGCTTGAAATGCGAGCGCCGCAAAGCAAGCGCGCCGCGACCCGGGAGAGGGAGCGGCGCGGTGCGTGTCAGAGCGGGAGACGGGACTCGAACCCGCGACATCAAGCTTGGAAGGCTAGCGCTCTACCAACTGAGCTACTCCCGCAGTTCGATCAACGTCTGTCGTGCACCACAGTGGTGGGGGAAGGATTCGAACCTTCGAAGGCTTGCGCCGGCAGATTTACAGTCTGCTCTCGTTGGCCACTTGAGTACCCCACCGGGGGTCGGCAACTCCGCCCGGTGTCGTAAGCCCAGAGCTGACGGCGAGAATCGAACTCGCAACCGCCTGATTACAAATCAGGTGCTCTGCCAATTGAGCTACGTCAGCGTGCGGTGCGCTGCGCGAGCCGTGAAAACAAACGGGAGCCGCGCACCCAGTCAAGCGACGAAGGGTGGCTTCCTTCGGTCACCGACAGCTGCTTCGCTCACCTCAGGCCGGTGGCTTCCAGCGCGTGCCCTGCGGCGTGTCCTCGAGCAGCACGCCCTTGGCCTCGATTTCCTTGCGGATCGCGTCGGCCTGGCCGAAGTCGCGTTTCTTGCGCGCGGCCTGTCGCGCGGCGAGGCGCTCCTCGACCTACGTGGCCAACTCGTCCGTCGCCTGCGCGGCATCGGGCACGATGGACAGCACGCCATCCATGACCGCAAAGACGCGTCGTGCCACGGCGAGCGCTCCGGCGTCGGCGCCGCTCTGGTCGAGTTCGCGATTGGCCGCAGTGATGAACGTGAACAGCACTGCGTTGGCTTCCGGTGCGTTGAGGTCATCGAAGAGCGCCGCCTTGAACGCGACTTCCGCGGACGCTGCCGCCGCGGCCAGCGCCGGCGTGCCGGCCGCGGCCGCGCCGAGCCGCGCGGCAAAGTCGCCGACGCGTCGCACTGCGGCGATCGAGGCCTCGAGCGCCTCGCCGGAGAGGTTGAGCTGCTTGCGGTAGTGCGTGCTGAACATGAAGTGCCGGATCGCGGCGCCGCTCACGCCCTGTTCGCGCATGTCGGCCACGTTGGTCACGTTGCCCACGCGCTTGGCCATCTTGGCGCCGTCGATCTGCAGGAACTCGCCGTGCATCCAGCAGTGGCTGAAGACCTTGCCGCTGGCCGCCTCCGACTGCGCGATCTCGTCCTCGTGGTGCGGGAAGACGAGATCGACGCCGCCACAGTGCAGGTCGAGCGTCTCACCAAGGATGTCCGTGGCCATGGCCGAGCACTCGAGATGCCAGCCCGGGCGCCCGCGACCGAATGGCGCGTCCCACGCGGCGCCGGTGGCTTCGTCTTCCGGCTTGGCCGCTTTCCAGAGCGCGAAGTCCTGCGCGTTCTCCTTGGCGTACTCGTCCTGCGCCACGCGCGCGCCCGCCTTGACCTCGCGCGTGTCGAGGCGCGAGAGACGGCCGTATTGCGCAAAGCGATCGATGGCGAAGTAGACCGAGCCGTCGTCCGCCACGTACGCCACCTTCTTGTCGATGAGCACCTGCACGAGGGCGATCATCTGCGGGATGTAGTCCGTCGCCCGCGGATAGTGCTCGGCGTCTTCGATGCGCAGGTAGGCGCGATCGGCGTGGAAGATCGCGCTCATCGGCACGGTGATGTCGCCGATCTTCTTTGCTTCCTTCGCGGCCTTGGTGATGATCTTGTCGTCGACGTCCGTCAGGTTCATCACCTGATTCACCCGCCAGCCGCGCAAGCGCAGCGTGCGCCGCAACAGGTCCTCGAAGAGGAAGGTACGGAAGTTGCCGATGTGGGCCGGGTTGTAGACGGTCGGCCCGCAGGTGTACAGGCGCACGGTGGTGCCGTCGGCGGGAGCAAAGGGCTCCACCGCGCGCGACATCGTGTTGTAGAGGCGAAACGCGGGGGCCGCAGTGCTCATGGTCCGCGCAAGCTAACGGCCCCCCACGTGGCGCTCACCACCCCCCGGGGGCCGCAGGTTGTCCTTGTTCCGCAACCACGCGCGACCACGCCACGCCCAACCCGAGTTCCTTGCAGCGCGCGAGCACGAACTCCGGACTGGTGCTGCCGAGCGGCACGCGCACACGACCGTCCCCGAGCGACGCGGCGCCGCGCTGGGCGGCGAGCAATCGGCCGGCGGCCGCGGCCGGCTCGACCCGCACCTCGAGGGCGAGTCGCCACGAGCCTGGCGGCGGCACGCGCACGCGACCGTCGATGAGTTCGAGCAACGTGGAGCACTCCGCGAGCGCCTGACGCTCGCGCCCTGCGATGAGGACGGTAGCGCCTTCGGCCGCCACGCTGCGAACGAGCGCGAGCAGCGCCTCGCGTTCGGCATGCGCGAGTCCCGTGAGCAGTTCGTCGAGGAGGAGCAGGCGCGGCCTGGAGACGAGCGCCTGCGCGAGCGCGAGGCGCTTGCGCTCCGGCCGATCGAGGTCGCCGACGGCGGCGGCGGCGCGCTTGCCCAGTCCGACGCGCTCCAGCGCATCGGCCACGCGCTCGCGACGCTCGAGGCCGGTGAGGTCGCGGACGGTGGCGTAGTACTCGAGCGCCTCGAGCACGGTGAGAAACGGATACCATGCGATGCGCTCCGGCACCCAGGCGACACCACCCGGGCGCGGACTGCGCATCGGTTCACCGAAGATCGTGACCGCCCCGCGATCGGCCGTGAGCAGCCCGGCGATGACGCAGAGCAGCGTGGTCTTGCCGCCGCCGCGTGCACCGTAGAGTCCGGCGACGTCGCCGTCGTTGAGATGGAAGGTGACGCCGCGGAGCACCTGCACGGCCTGTGCAGTATCGCGCACGCCGGAATGCCAGCTGCGTGCGAGGTCGCGAACGGAGAGGGCGATGGCCATGGGGCGCCTCGGGAGGTTGAGGGAGACGCCGGCGAATGTGGAACGGGGCGCGCGATCGGACGTGACCCGATTCGCGCGCCCCGCAATTTTCCCGCGCACGAGTGGCGCGGACGTCACGCCCATTTCGCTAGCGGATGCGCGCGCGGTGGAAGGCGTCGATCACGTCCACGAGGGGCGCGGGATCGTAGCGCACCGGATCGGTGGCCGGCAGTCCGGTTTCGTCCTGCGCGCGCTTGATGGCATCCTGCGCGGCGGCCTCGCTCAGGTCAAAGGTGTTCATCGAGATGCCGATGACCTTGGCGGGCCGCAGGTACTGCATCACCTGCTCGTGCATGGTGATCAGCTCTGGCAACGGCGGGATGCGCACCCAGTCGTTCTTGTCGATGGTCTGCCGCGAAGGTTGTGTGCAGAGGATGAAGGCGTGCGGCAGCGATCCGTGGATGAGCCCGTAGGTGACTGCCGAGTAGCCCGGGTGAATGAGCGAGCCCTGCCCTTCGACGAGCACGATGTCGGCGTTCGTTGCCGCCTGCACGGTGAGGTGCTCCGCGGCGCCACCGACGAAGTCGGAGACAACGGCGTCTACGCCGATGCCCCACCCCTCGATGAGGATGCCCGTCTGTCCGGTGCCCGCGAAGGCGACGCGATTGCCCTTCCGCTTCAATCCATCCCGGAATTGCAGCGACGCCGTCATCTTGCCGATGTTGCAGTCGGAGCCAACGGTGAGAATGACCGTGGCCGCGATGTCGCGCACACGACCCGCCGAGATTGGCAGATCCGCCGGCGGTTTGCGCAGGTCATGGATCGGCGTGCCGTGCTTTGCAGAGAGTGCGGCGAATTCGGGATCGTCGCCGATGAAGAAGTGCAGGCCGCTCCAGATCTCGAGCTTGCCCACCAACGCGTGGCGGATCGTGCCCCGCCATTCTTCGGGGAGCTGGCCTCCCTGCGGCGCGATGCCGATGAGCAGCGCGTTGGCGCCGCGCCGCACGCCGTCGTCGAAGCTGGCGACGACGGGCAGCGCGCCACCGAAGCCGAGGATCTCCTGCGCGGTCCTTCCCGCTTGGGTGGAGTCGAGCACGGCCACGCAGCGCTCGGGCGTGTAGCGGATGACGCCATTGGCGGTCTTGGACGTCATCGGCCCGAACTTGCCTTCGGACAGGATCAGGAAGCGCAGGTCATCGAAGTTCACGTGGCCGTTCTCTGGGTGTGGTTACTTGACGTCCTTGGTCAGCTCGGCGATTTCGGCGGCCAGGACTTCTTCGGTGGACATCTTGACGACGCCTTCCTTGGCGCCGGCGGCGAGCTGCTTGGGGACCGCCGGCGCGCCGGCCGGCAGCATCCCCATCTTCTGCTTGAGCTGGAGGAGCTTGCCCTCGGCGTCGAGCCCACCCGCGGCGACTTCGAGCTGTTTGAAGTCCTTCTTGAGGCGGTCGCCGGAGAACTCCTCGTCGATCTCGCTCGAGGCTTTGATCATGCGCTCGTTCTGCTCGATCTTCTCCTCCATGCGGGCGAAGGCCTCGAAAGCCGACTTCTCCGACATGCCCGACATGGTCTCGGCGATGCGCTGCTGGGCCTGCGCACGGCGCTGACGCGCGAGCAGGAGGTTCTTCTTGCGCTTGGCTTCCTCGATCTTGTCGTTGAGGTCGCGGAGCTGTGCCTTGAGCTTCTCGGTCTCGGCGCGGTGTGATTCCCACGTGGCCTGGAGCGTGGCGGCGTGGGTGCCGTGCTCGCCCTGACGCACGAGCGCCTGGCGCGCGAGGTCATCACGCCCCTGCTGGATGGCCAGCACGGCGCGCTTTTCCCATTCCTCAGCCTGCTTGAATTCCTGCTGCGCCTGGTCGTGGAGCCGCTTCTCGTCGGCGATGGCGGCCGCGACCTGCTGCTTGGCCTTGGCCAGCTGGTCGCGCATGTCGACGATGATCTGGTTCAGCATCTTCTCGGGGTTTTCGGCCGAGGAGATGGCGTCGTTGATGTTGCTCTTGATGAGCGACGCGAGGCGGTCGAAGATGCCCATGGTCAGCGCGCCTCCTGAAAGGTCGAGAGCTCGCGCATGTGCGACGCGAGGGCGAGGGTCATGCTTTCATACGAAGCGAGGAACTCCTCGTAGTCGAGGTGCGCGAGTTCGAGCGCCTCGGTAAGGACGATGGCGCCGTTGCTGATGCCGTAGGAGCCATGCATCAGGTCCGTGGCGTTCAGCTCGAGGAGCCGGCGCGAAACGGCATTGGCCTTGGTTTCGCCTGCTGGCAGGTCCATCACCTTGACCCGGATCAGGACCACGGGCGGGAGGTGATGCACGATCACGTCGAGTTCGAGGGCGCCGCCGGGGCGCACGGCCCAGAGGCCGGGCTCGAGTTCACGGATGGAGGCCCCGCCGGCAGTCAACCGGTCGAGGAAGGCTTCGAGATCTTCGCGGGTCACCATGGTGGGTTGGGTGAGGACGCGTGTCCCTACGGCGAGACGTGGCGAATGTTTCGGAGCGACACGGAAGGCAGTGCGCCGTGGATGATACTGCCCTGCAATGGAAGCCGCACTTGTGATGGAATCGAGGGGCACGTACAGTACATATGTGAATTGACGTGTGTATGTACCATTCTATAGCGGGAGAACAACGTGGCGGCGAGGAAGAAGCCGAGGAAGAAGCCGGCCGGCTACAGCGTGCCGAAGGCGAGCGAGATGGCCTTGAAGGAGCCGATGCTGGCCGAGCCCGTGTACATCAGGAAGAACATGGACATCGACGCCGTGCTGTTGGCCAGTGCCCGCAAGGCGCTGGGCGCCGCCACGGACACGGAGGCGGTCAATCGCGCGCTGGCCGAGGTCTCGCGCTCGGACGAGATCCTGTCGCTGGTGGATGCGCTGCGCGACGCAGGAGGGCTCGACGATGTTTTCGGTCACCTCGACGCGTGAGCGCGTGACGCGCGATCGCCGGCACGTGGTGCCGGACACGAACGTGCTGCTGCGGGTGTTGCGCGACGCACCCGCGGCAGCGGCGTTTCACGGCTTCGTGCGCCGGCGGGCGCGCTGGCTCGCGCTGGCCGCGCCGGTCGAGATGGAACTGCGGGCAGGCGCCCGGACTGCGGCGGCGGGTATCGTGACGGAGCAACTGATGCGGGCCGTCGCGCGCGACGACCGGCGATTCGTTCCATCCGCACTCGCCTACAATGAAGCTGGACGCGTGCTCGCGGCGCTCGGCGGACGCGAAGGGGTGGACGTGGGGGGCGCGCGGGGGTCGCTCACTACCGACGTGCTGATCGCGGTGACCTGCCGCGAGCACGACGCACTCCTGGTCACCGAGAACGCGGCTGATTTCGCCCGCATCCAGCGGCACGTGCGCGGGTTCCGCTACACCACGTCCTGGCCGATGTAAGGCGGGAGCGGCGCCGCGCGCGACTGGCTCGGGCGCGGCGCAGGGCATCGACTCACCGGCGCGTCCAGATCGCGACTGAACCGCAGCCGGTCTGCTGCGTGCGGTCGAACTGCGGCGGAATGAACGGCCCGGGATAGACCTCGACGCCGCTGATCTCCTCGGGCTTGATGAAACCCTCGAGTTCGGGAATGTCACCGCGCTCACCGTTGGCGATGCTCATGCCGTCGAGGAAGATGCTGGGAATGCACTGCCCCTTCGAACCGCGAATGGTGATGCTCGGCCCCGACGCGCTCCACTCGCGCCGCACTCCGGTGACCATCGCGAGCGCATCGACGAGACTCCAGGGCTGGAATTTCCTGATCTCGTCGCCGGTGAGGTACTTGCCGAGCGCTGCCTTCTGCCGCGAGGCGAAGCCAGTGGATGAGTGCGGGACGTCGCGCGTGTCGCGCGTTCCTTGCACGGAGACGGTCGCGAGCGTGGGTGCCCGTTTTTCGAGCGTGACGGTCGTTTCGCTGCGCCCACCCTCCGGCAAATCGACGATCACGTTGGTCGGCGTCGCGCCGACGGCCCGCACCTGCACGGTGCGCGTACCGGAGGGCAGCCGCGCGAGGGCGAACTGTCCCGCGGCGTTGGTTCGCGCCGAGACGTTGAAGCCGAGCAATCCGACGAGCGCGTCGGCCACCGGCTTGCCGTCGAACGTGCGCACCAGTCCCGAGAGGACCGACGTGCCACTGGGCGGCATGGTATCGGCGCGGAGCGCGCGGCCCGCGTCGCCGGCGAGCATGCGCGAGCTCGAGTCGGTGATCGGCACCTTGAAGTCGATGTGCGCGATCAGCTGCTCGCCCGTCTGCACCTGCACGGGCCCGGCCGCGAGCACGCCGCGTGCGGCGCGAATGTCCACCGCGACGTCGTTCGGCACGTTGCAGAGCAGGAACTCTCCCCGCGAGCCGCTGACCACGCCGGTCTCGCGCCACTGGCGCTTGAGGCGCGTGCCGACGAGCAGCATGTCGAGCCAGGTGCCGAAGACACGAACGCCAGCGACGGGCGTGCCGTCGGTGGCGGCGTGCACGCGTCCGTAGACCGCGCCGGTCTTGAGTTCCTTCGGGCCAGGGCAGAGCCGCGCGTAGGTCGTGGCCGGCGAGGGTGTGGCGAGCGCGGCGACGACCGTGCCGGCCGGGGGCACGTCCAGCGACACTTCCGGGGCCGACACGTCGAGCGAGTCGAGGACCGGGTGCATGAAGGTGATGGTGTAGTGTCCGGCCTTGACGGTGTCGAACTTGAAGCGCCCGCGCTTGTCGGTCCACGCAATGCGTCCGAGTTCGACGATCGTGACTTGCGCCTCGAAGAGGGCCGCGCGCGTGGCGAGCGAATCGTAGACAACGCCGATCACGTTCGCCTGCGCGCCGGCAACGGTCGGGAGCCAGCCGATGGCGGCGACCGCCACGCACGAGAGGAGCGTTGCGCGACGACTCATGACTTCTTGATCTGCACCAATCGCTCACGTGCGAGTCGACGCCCGGTGGGAGTGGCGGCGAGTCCGCCGCCGGCCGTTTCGCGGTAGCGCACATCCATGGCTCGACCGATCTCGCCCATCGTGTCGATGACTTCGTCGGCTGGAATCGCGAAGGTGACGCCGGCGAGCGCCATCTCGATGGCGGCGAGGGCGATGGCCGCGGCGGTCGCGTTGCGGAACACGCACGGCAACTCGACGAGTCCACCGAGCGGATCGCAGACGAGGCCGAGCGTGCCCTGCTGCGCGAGGGCCACGGCGTGATATGCCTGCGTGGGAGTACCGCCGAGCATCTCGGTGGCGGCGCCGGCCGCCATGCCGGCCGCCGCACCCGTCTCGGCTTGGCAGCCGCCCTCTGCACCGGAGAGCGAGGCACGTTCGGCCACCACGGCGCCGATGAGCCCCGCGGTGGCGAGCGCGTCGACGAGCAGATCGTCGCTCAATCCTTTGGCATCGGCGAGGCCCGTGAGGACCGCAGGCAGCACGCCGGCACCGCCCGCGGTCGGCGCGGCGACGATGACGCCCATGGCCGCATTCACCTCCTGCACGGCGAGCGCGCGCGCGAGCACGTCGCGAAAGGGGGTGCCCGCGAGCGGGCCAGCGGGACCAGTGCGGAGCTTCGCGGCATCGCCGCCGACGAGCCCCGAGTTGGACATGAGGTCGCCGACCAAGCCGCGTTCGATGGCGCCACGCATCACAACGAGCGCGCGCAGGAGCGCCGCGCGGATGTCGGCAACCGAGCGACCCTGGTCCTTGGCCTCGGCTTCGAGGGCGACGTCGGCGAGACGCAGGTTGCGCGTCTCGGCGGCGCGGACGGCATCCATCAGGTTGGTGAACATCAGCCGCTCACCTTGTCGAGACGATAGGCCCAACGCACCCACTCGAGATCGCGAATCGTGTCGCGCACCGCGACGGGCGGTTCCTGGTCGACTTCGATGACCATGAAGGCGTCGCCGCCGCGTTCCTTTCTCGTGAGGCGCAGCGTCGCGATGTTGAGGTCGTTGTCGGCGAGCAGGCCGGCGATGCGCGCGATGGAGCCCTTCACGTCCTCGGCGACGAGCACGATGGTGTGATGGTTGCCGTGCACCTCGACCGGATAGTCGTCGATGTTGGTGACGAGAATGCGGCCGGCGCCGAGTGACGAGCCCTGCATGGTGGAGCTGCGATCGCCGCGCTCAACGGAGATGCGCACCGTGTTCGGGTGGACCTCGGTCTCCTCGTCGAGGGAGGTCTTCTCGAAGCGGTAGGCGAGGCCTTCCCGCTCGGCCGTTTCGAGTGCGGTGCGAAGACGCTCGTCGTCGGGTCGATAGCCCATGAGGCCGCCCGCGATGGCCTTGTCGGTGCCGTGCCCCTCGCCGGTGCGCGCAAAGGAGCCGTGCAGCTCGATGCGCGCGCGCTCCGGGGTGCCGCCGACGAGTCCGCGCGCCAGCAGGCCGAGGCGACAGGCGCCGGCGGTGTGCGAGGACGACGGCCCGACCATGACGGGCCCGATGATGTCGAGCAGGGAGACCATACGGGGAAACTAGCGGAACGAGCGATGTGCGCGCATTGCGTCGCAGCGACGCGGAGTGATCTTGGTCGAATGGATGCGCCTGCATACACGTCCACGCCCGGCGGAGGTCCGCGTCCCTTGGACGGCGTGCGCGTGCTGTCGATCGCGACGAACGTGCCTGGCCCGGTGGCCGTGGCGCGGCTGGTGGCGCTCGGCGCGTCGGCGACAAAGCTCGAACCACCTGGTGGCGACTACCTCGCGTTCGCGGCGCGCGACTGGTACGACGCGCTCTCTGCCGGCCTGACGGTGACGTCGCTGGACCTGAAGGATACGGCCGGACTGGCCTCGCTCTTCACGATGCTGTCGGAGGCGGACGTGTTCATCACGTCGCATCGGCCGAGCGCGCTTGCGCGGCTGGGGCTCGCAAACGAGGTGCTGCGGTCTCGCTGTCCGCAGCTGTGCGTGGTGCGAATCCTCGGTCACGCGGAGCCCCACGGCGACGTGCCGGGTCACGACCTGACGTATCAGGCGGAGGCCGGGTTGTTGGCGCCACCCGCACTGCCACCGACGCTCTTCGTGGACGTCGCGACGGGAGACGCTGCGGCCACCGCCGCATGCGCGCTGCTGGTGCAACGGGCGCGCAGCGGCCAAGGCGGTGTGATGGACGTGTCGATGACGGCGCAGGCACACGCCTTGGCAGCGCCGCGCGCGCACGGGCTCACGTCAAGCGGAGGCGCGCTCGGCGGAGGGCTACCGCAGTACGGACTCTATCGCGCGAGCGAAGGTTGGGTCGCGGTGGCCGCGATCGAGCCGGCATTCGTTCAGCGACTGGCCGCGGGACTGCGCCTCGAGGAAGTCACGCTCGATGCGCTTGAGCGGGCGTTCGCGGCAAGGACGGCGCGCGAGTGGGAAGCGTGGGGGCGGGAGATCGATGTGCCCGTGGTTGCGGTGGTCCTGTAGACTCAGGATTCACGACACGTTCCAGTCGTTCGCAGAGAGCATTCTTCTTTCCGAGTCATCATGACGACCCGCCGGTCGCCGCTGCTCATCGCCCTCGCGCTGGCCATTGGAGCCGTTGGCGCCCACGCGCAGACGTCGCAGAGGCACGACGCGCACATGTACGCGAGCGCGGTCTCCGGTTGGCACACCGGGGCGGACGGCAGCGCGCGGATGAACCTGGTCGGCGATTCGACCATGGTCACCGGTCTCTCGACGTTCCGCCTCCGGTACCCGGTCGGCGCAGGCGACAGCACCCGCGCACGCGTGCAGTGCCATCTGGGAACCGAGCACATCTTCGTGCTGCGCGGAACGCTTGTGGTCGGCTTGGGTGACAGCCTGGATTTCTCCGCTCTCAAGGAATTCGGGTCGGGCGGGTTCCTGGTGATTCCGTCCGGACAACCGCACTACGAATGGACCCGCGGCGAATCCGAAGTACAGGTGGAGGCGATCGGTCCGTCGGTCACGCATCCGTGGCCGCGGCTCAGGACCGATGCAACGCGAACGCGGATGATCGGACCTGCGCGCGATGTCGCATCAGCCCAGCCCAACGGCCTGAGCGAGTGGAGGGTCCACGCATCCGACGTTTCCGTGATGGACCTGGCCGGCGGCCCGTCACCGTCACCCACCGAGTTGGTGGCATTCCGCGTCCGGTACCCGTCCGGATTCCTGACCGACAGCGCCAAGCTGTATCACTTTCATTTCGGTACCGAGCACATCACGATCCCCAAGAGCACGCTGTACTTCGCCGTCGGCGACGTGTTCGACCGGAGCAAGGCCAAGCGGTACGGACCGGGCAGCTTCATCGAGAACCCCGGCGGTGCGAAGCACTTCGAGTGGTTCGAGGGCGACGTCAGGCCCACATCGAGGCGGTGGGATCACTCGGAGCCATTCCGCTTGACCCACGCACGAGCAAGCCGCGGTAGTGGATTCGCGGCACCCCGGACGACAACGCGCTACTTGAGAAGCGGCTTGAGGTAGTGGCCCGTGTGGCTCCCCGCCACCCTCGCGACGTCCTCGGGCGTGCCGGCGGCGACAATGGCGCCGCCGCGCTTGCCACCATCGGGACCCAGGTCGACGATCCAGTCGGCGGTCTTGATGACGTCGAGGTTGTGCTCGATGACGAGCACCGTATTGCCGCGATCGACGAGGCGATGCAGCACGGTCAGCAGCACGCGGACATCCTCGAAGTGGAGACCGGTGGTGGGCTCGTCGAGGATGTAGATGGTGCGCCCGGTGTCGCGTTTGGAGAGTTCCGTGGCGAGCTTGATGCGCTGCGCTTCCCCGCCCGAGAGCGTCGTGGCGCTCTGGCCGAGGTGCACATAGCCCAGGCCCACGTCGCGCAACGTCTCGAGCTTCTGGTACGCACGCGGCTGGTTCTCGAAGAAGGTGCAGGCGTCTTCCACCGTGAGGTCGAGCACGTCGGCAACCGAGAGGCCGCGGAAGCGCACTTCGAGCGTCTCGCGGTTGAAGCGCTTGCCCTTGCACACTTCGCACGGCACGAAGACGTCCGGGAGAAAGTGCATCTCGATCTTGACGAGGCCGTCACCCTCGCATGACTCGCAGCGCCCGCCCTTGACGTTGAAGCTGAAGCGACCCGGCCCGTAGCCGCGGATCTTGGCCTCGGGCAATTCCGCGAACAGCTCGCGAATCGGCGTGAAGAGGCCGGTGTACGTGGCGGGATTGGAACGCGGCGTTCGCCCGATCGGGCTTTGGTCGATGTCGATGACCTTGTCGAGGTGTTCGAGCCCCGTGAGCTTCCGGTGTTGCCCGGGAATCGTGCGCGCCCGGTAGAAGTGACGCGCGAGCGAGCGGTGCAGGATGTCCTCGACGAGCGTGGACTTGCCCGAGCCCGACACGCCGGTGACCGCGACGAAGAGGCCGAGCGGGAACTCCACCGTCACGTCGCGCAGGTTGTGCTCCTTCGCCCCTTCGATGCGCAGGACGCGGCCCGGCTCGACCTTCCGACGCGCCCGCGGAACGGCCACGACCTGCTCACCGCGCAGGTATTTGCCGGTGAGCGAGTCCGGATGGTTCTCCACGTCGCGCAGTGTGCCCTCGGCCACCACGAGGCCGCCGTGCTTCCCGGCCCCGGGGCCAAGGTCGATGACGTGATCGGCCGCACGCATCGTCTCCTCATCGTGCTCGACGACGATGACGGTGTTGCCGAGGTCGCGCAGGCGCATGAGCGTGGAGAGCAGGCGGGCGTTGTCGCGCTGGTGCAGGCCGATCGACGGTTCGTCGAGGATGTAGAGCACGCCGACGAGCCGCGAGCCGATCTGCGTCGCGAGCCGGATGCGCTGCGCCTCACCGCCGGAGAGCGATTCGGCCGAGCGATTGAGCGTGAGGTAGTCGAGGCCGACGTCGACGAGGAAACGCAGTCGTTCGCGCACTTCCTTCAGGATCGGACCGGCGATGCCCGGATCGAGGCCCGGCTTGCCCGGCGCGCGCACCGGCACCGAGTCGAAGAAGGCCAGCGCATCCGTGATCGGATCCTCCACCACGTCGCCGATCGAACGGTCGGCAATGGTGACGGCGAGCGACTCGGGCTTGAGTCGTTTGCCCTTGCACTGCGTGCAGGGGGCCGTGACCATGTACTGCTCGAGTTCGACGCGCACGCCATCCGACGACGTCTCCGCGTAGCGGCGCTGCACGTTCTGGAGGATGCCTTCCCAGGTGGCGTCGCCCTTCTTGCCCGGGATGCCGTTGAGCAGCGAGTCGCGCGCCTTCAGCGCGATGGCCTGCCACGGCGCGTTGAGCTCGAACTTGAGGTTCTTGGCGAGCCCCGGGAGAATCACGCGACGCAGGTAGCCGTCTGGTTCACCCCACGGAAGCACCACCCCTTCGAGAATCGAGATGCTCGGATCGCCGAGGATGAGGTCCTCGCTGACTTCCTTGCGCACGCCGAGGCCCGAGCAGGCGGTGCAGGCGCCGAAGGGCGAGTTGAAGGAGAAGTGCCGCGGCTCGAGCTCGGCCATCGTGATGCCACACGCGGGGCACCCATAGCGCTCGGAGAAGAGCTGCACCTCCGGCTTGGCGCCGTCGTGTCGCACGATCTCGACCAGGCCCTCGGCGAGCTTGAGGGCGGTCTCGATGGAGTCGACGAGGCGACCGCGATCTGCGGTCCGCGCCACGAGTCGGTCCACCTGCACGGAGACATCGTGGTTCTGGCGGCGGTTGAGCTTGGGCGGATCGGCGAGCTCGATCGTTTCGCCGTCAACCACGGCCCGCACGAAGCCCTGCGTGCGCACCTGCTCGAAGAGCTCGCGGAACTCGCCCTTGCGCTGCCGCACGAGCGGCGCGCGCAGCTCGAGGCGGATTCCCTCGGGCCAGGTGAGGACCACGTCGGCGATCTGGGCGGCGCTCATGCGCTCGACCGGGCGTCCGCAGGTGGGGCAGTGCGGCGTACCGGCGCGGGCGTAGAGCAGGCGCAGGTAGTCGTAGACTTCCGTGACCGTGCCGACGGTCGATCGCGGATTGTGGCCGGCGCTCTTCTGCTCGATCGAGATCGCGGGGGAGAGCCCCTCGATCGCATCGACGTCCGGCTTTTCCATGAGCCCGAGGAACTGCCGGGCGTAGGCGGAGAGCGACTCGACGTAGCGGCGCTGCCCTTCGGCGTAGATCGTGTCGAAGGCGAGCGAGGACTTCCCCGAGCCCGACAAGCCGGTGATGACCGTCAGCTTGTCGCGCGGGATGGTGACATCGATGTTGCGGAGGTTGTGCTCCCGCGCCCCGCGGACGATCAGCGCATCTTCAGCCATAGCCCGGGTAAACTGGCCGGGAACCACGAGCGAGACAAGCCGACCCCCTTGGCCATACGAGCACGTCGCTATCTTCCAAGCACCAGCGGATTCGCCCGCCGCGACCCATCACTCCATGACCGACATCGACGCGCTCGTGGTGCCCACCACGCTCGGCCCGCCCGATTCGACGCGCACCATCGCGTGCGTGTGGTCACGCGCGTGCGACGGGATCGACTCCCCCCAGTGGCTCGTGCGTGAGACGGCGGTCGCGTTTTCCTAAGCCTCCGGCGCCCGACACGGTGCGCGCCGCGCCGCCCGAGGGCGGCGTGAGCGATCCGCACATGACGGAGTCGCAGCACGTGCAGGGTGAACTCGCGATCGGCGTGGCAACGCTGACGCCACCCGACACCGGGTTGCCGGCAACGGAAGTCGCGGAACCCTGCACGGAGTCTGCGTCGATGGAGGTCGTGGCCGTGCTCCCGTCGATCGCCGATTTCGCGCCGGACGATGCGCAGTCTCTCGTGGAGGTGGCCGTGGAAGAGCACCAACCGGCAGCATCCGGCGCGCGCGCGGCTATCGACCAACCGCCGGCTTCGCCAGTCGAGCCCAGCGCTGCCTCCGAGGCGGAACCGTTCGAGGCGTCGAAGGAGACGGCAGGCGTGCAGGAATCGTCCGAGACGTCGGCGCAGTCGGCAGCGGAGCCGGAACCACTCGAGGTGCCGGCGGAGACGGCGTCCGAAGGGGACGTTCCCTCCGCGTCGCCCACCTCGCCTGGCTTCACCACGCTCGAACTCGAGCTTCCGCCTCCCGCGCCGCCGTCGGCCGAAGAGCGACTGTACATCGCCGCACGCGACGCGACGCATCGGGGCGACCTCGCCGAAGCACGCCGCGCGTACGCCCAGCTGCTCGAACTCGCGCCGCAGCACATCCGTGCGCGCAACAACCTCGCGCTGCTGCTGGCGGAAACCGGCAACATCGAGGGCGCGCTCGCCGCCTTCCAGCGCGCGATCGAACTCGACAGCGAGAACCCGACGCTGCTCGCCAACCGCGCCGCCGTGCTCTCACTCGCGCATCGCTACGCCGCGGCCGAGGCGGACCTCAAGAAGGCGATGCGCATCGCGCCGGACCACGTCGAGTCGCTGGTGCAGTACGCGGTGGTGCGGAGCCGTCGCGGTCGGTGGCGCGAGGCGCTCGATCCGCTGCGCCGCGCCGTGCTGCTCGATCCGACGCACGCCACGGGGTGGTATCACCTGGGCGAGGCCGCCAACCAGACCGAACAGCTGCCGGAAGCGGTGGCTGCGTTCCGACAGGCTATCCTGCTCGCCCCGTCGATGTGGCGCGCGCAGAAGGGGCTTGGCAACGTGCTCGACCGGATGGGACGCGTGGAGGAGGCCGCGGTGGCGCATCGTGCCGCGCGCGCGGTGCAAGCGGCCGGTCGCCGAGCGTGAACCGCCGCGGCACGTTCGCCGCACTCATCCTGCTCGCGTGGGCCGGAGGCATGGGCCTGCTGGCGCGTCGCGAACTGTTCAAGGGCAGCGGCCAGCGCCTCGCGGAACTCGCGTTGCGCGTGAGCCCGGAAACCTTCTACTACGTCGTCGAGCTCAAGGGGCACCAGGTGGGATTCGCGAGCTCCGCGATCGACACGACGGGCCGGGGGTTCATCCTCAAGGACGCGTTTTCGGCCGACCTTCCCATTGGCGGCACGCTGCACCGCGCGAGTGCCACGAGCGAAGTCAGGCTGACGCGCGGCATGGTGCTGACCGGATTCAGCGTGCAGTTCATCGCCGACTCGTCGCCGATCACCGTGGTCGGCTCGACCGAGGGCGACTCCGCCATCCGCTACGTGCTGACGAGCGCAATGAGCCCGCCCGACACGCAGCGACTGCGCACGAGTGGTCCCGTGCTGCTGCCGACGCTCGTCCCCCTCGCCGTCATGCTGGGCGAGAAGCCGAAGGTGGGGCGCGCCTTCACGGTGCCCATATTCGACCCGACGACGATGGGCACGAAGGAGATCACGGTGTCGATCCAGGCCGAGTCGCTGTTCACGGTGCCCGACAGCGCGGCGCTCGACCAGGCCACCGGCAAGTGGCACATCGTGCACAGCGACACCGTGCGCGCCTGGCAGGTGGGCGGCGCCGACAGCCAGTACGTGGGCGGCTGGCTCGACGAACGCGGTCGCGTCGTCGAGGCGGTGCAGGCGGGTGGCCTCGTGCTCAAGCGCACGGCGTTCGAAGTCGCGTTCGAGAACTGGCGCGACACGCAGCTCGCCATTGCGGCCAAGGGCGCCGGTCCCGTGCGTGACATACTCGAGACCACGGCCATCGCCGCGCGCGTGCCGATGGCGGGCACCCTCGACAAGCTCAAGGTGCGTCTCCGCGGCGTGACGCTCGACGGCTATGACCTGGACGGCGGCCGTCAGCTGCTCGCGGGCAACCTGCTCGAGGTGCGCCGCGAAGATCCGGCCGAGCTCAACGCCGCGCTCGCCACGATGCCCGTTGGCGCGATCCTCGCCAACCGGTTCGCGAAGGAGCTCGCGAAGGAGCCGCTGCTGCAGGTGGGCGACTCGAAGCTGCTCGCGCTGGTGGAGCGCCTCTCGACGGGCACGACGACGAAGCGCGAGGTGGCCGGGCGCCTCGTGCAGTGGGTGCACGACTCGCTCAGGAAGGAAGTGACGGTGAGCGTGCCCGACGCCCTGCGCATCCTCGACCAGAAGAAGGGTGATTGCAACGAGCACACGCAGCTGCTCGTGGCGCTGGCGCGCACGGCACGCATCCCGGCGCGCATGGCGAGCGGACTCGCATACGTGCGCGGCCGCTTCTACTTCCACGCCTGGCCGGAGCTGTTCCTCGGCCAGTGGGTGGCGGTGGACCCGACGTTCGGACAGTTCCCGGCCGACGCCGCGCACCTGCGCTTCGTGACGGGCGGCCTGCAGAAGCAGGCCTCGTTGCTGCGACTGCTCGGCTCACTGCAGATCGACGTCCTCGACCCTGCCCCTCGCACGCGCACCGGAGCCAGCGAATGATCGAGATCCGCGCCCTCACCAAGCGCTACGGCACCTTCACGGCGGTGGACGCCATCGACCTCACTGTGCCGCAGGGTGAGGTGTTCGGCTTTCTGGGCCCGAATGGCGCGGGGAAGACGACGACGATGCGCATGGTGGCGGGGATCCTGCGCCCGACTAGCGGCGAGATCCGCGTGGCGGGCATCGACCTGCTCAAGGATCCGGTGGCCGCCAAGTCGAAGCTGGGCTTCATCCCCGACCGGCCCTTCATCTACGAGAAGCTCACCGGCTCGGAGTTCCTGCGCTTCGTGGCCGGCCTCTACGACCAGGAAGGACCGCAGGTGGAGCACCGGGGGCGCGAGCTGCTCGCGCTCTTCGACCTCGAGGAATGGCGCGACGAGCTCGTGGAGAGCTATAGCCACGGCATGCGGCAGAAGCTCATCATCTCGAGCGCGTTCATCCACCGCCCGGCGGTGATCGTGGTGGACGAGCCGATGGTGGGTCTCGATCCGAAGGCGGCGCGCATCCTCAAGGACCTCTTCCGCGAGTACGTGCGACGCGGCCACACGATCATGATGAGCACGCACACGCTCGAAGTCGCCGAGACGATGTGCGACCGCATCGGCATCATCCAGGGCGGCACGATGCGCGCGTTCGGCACGATGGACGAGCTGCGCGCGGATGCATCGAATGCGGGCAAGGGACTGGAGGAGATCTTCCTGCGCCTGACGGGTGACAACGCGGCACGCGAGCTGGTGAATGTCCTCGACGCGTGAGCTGCTGCTGCCCACCCCCGCCACGGGGGTGCCGGTCCAGGGCGAGCTGCCCGATCCCGCACTGCTCCACTTGCTGCTCCCCAAGTGGCTGACGGCGCGCGCGCGCGCCAGCGCGCAGGAGCGGGGCAAGGGCGCGCGCATCACGTTGCTGGGCACGATGGCGCTGCTCTTCTGGACGTTCATCTTCACCGTGCTCTACCGGCTGCTCGTGTACTTCCGCGGCGTCGAGGAAATCGGCCCGCTGCTCGCAGGCAAGTTGCTCGGGCTGATGATGGTGAGCTTCTTCTCGATCTTGCTGCTCTCGAACGTCATCACCGCCCTCTCGAGCTTCTTCCTCGCGAAAGACCTCGACATGCTGGTGGCCGCGCCGGTCAACTGGCTGCGCTTGTACGGGGCCAAGTTGAGCGAGACGGTGGTGGCGTCGAGCTGGATGGTGCTGTTGATGTCGATCCCGCTCTTCAGCGCGTTCGGCGTGGCGTACCATGGCGGCTGGCTCTGGCCGGTCATCGCCGCGGGGATCATGGTGCCGTTCATCGTCATCCCGGCGGCGATCGGTAGTGCGCTCACGCTGATCCTGGTCAACATCTTTCCGGCACGCCGCACGCGCGACATCCTGAGCCTGATCGCCGTCTTCGCGGCGGGAGGCGTCGTGCTGCTCTTCCGGCTCGTGCGCCCCGAGAAGCTGGCGCGTCCCGAAGGGTTCCGCTCGCTCGTGGACTTCATCTCGGTGCTGCGCACGCCGACGTCGCCGTTCCTGCCGAGCGAGTGGGCGCAGAAGGCGGTGATGTCGTGGCTCACCGGACCGGTGGATGGATTGGCGTTCTACCTGCTGTGGACGACCGCAGCGGCCACGATCACGATCGGCGCGCTGCTGCACCGCTGGCTCTACGACGTCGGTTTCAGCAAGGCGCAGGAGAGTTCGCAGCGGATCCTCACCGGTGACGGGCGCAAGAGCCGCGTGCGCGGCGCCCTCGGCTTCCTCGGCGTGCTGCGCCGCGAGCTGGTGTTCAAGGAGGTCCGCCTCTTCTTCCGCGACACGACGCAGTGGTCGCAGCTGATCCTGCTGGCCGTGCTCGTGGTGGTGTACGTGTTCAACATCAAGTTCCTGCCGCTCACGCAGGCGGGGGTGACGTTCTTCCTCGTCAACGTGATCCCGTTCCTCAACCTGGTGCTGGCCGGCTTCGTGCTCGCCTCGATCGCGGCGCGCTTCCTCTTTCCCGGCGTGTCGCTCGAGGGACGCACGATGTGGTTGCTGCGCTCGAGCCCGATGTCGATGCGCGACCTGCTCTGGGCCAAGTTCTGGGTGGGAACGCTGCCGCTCCTGATCCTCGCGCTCGGCATCGTCGGCGTGACGGATTACCTGCTCAAGGTCACGCCGTTCATGTTCACGGTGTCGGTCGTGACCATCGCGTTGATGACGTTTGCGCTGGCGGGCCTCGCCGTGGCATTCGGCACACTGTTCCCGCAGTTCGAGACGGAGAACGCGGCGCAGATCCCGACGTCGTTCGGTGGGCTGCTCTTCATGATGTCGAGCGTGACGCTGATCGGCGCGGTGGTGATCCTCGAGGCGCGCCCGGTGTACAGCTACCTCGCGGCGCAGACTTTCGGGGGTTCGGCCGATCCAGCCGGCATGATAGCGGGCTTCGGTGGCGCGGCTGCGCTGTGCGTCGCGGCCACGGTATTTCCCCTGCGCTACGCGCAGCGACGCCTCGAAGAGCTCGACAGATAGCCGCTTCTACGTCGGGAGTTCCGCGAGCGAATTAAGAAATCCGTAACGTGCAGAAGCTACGTATTTCAATCACTTTACTCAGGCTATGACCCACCCCGTGGGAGCCTGACGATTGGTCCCTGTCGGCGCAGAACGCGCGCCGGCCACACACCTCAAGGAGTTTGTTCCGATGAAGAAGCTGATTGCAGCTGCCCTCCTCGTCGCCGCCGTCACCGTCTCCGCCAATGCCCAGGCCGCCGCGCCTGCGCAGGGCGAGAAGAAGATGGAGAAGAAGGGCGAGATGATGGAGAAGAAGGGCGACAAGATGGAGAAGGCCGGCGACAAGATGGCCAAGACCGGCGACAAGATGGAGAAGAAGGGCGCCGAGATGAAGAAGGAAGGCGCC